>NZ_CP067169.1:887500-1190000 GCF_028553885.1 Paracoccus aestuarii | reverse complement strand
AGCGACCTGCAGAACTTCTTTTCGGCGACCAAGATCCCGCTGCTGGTGGTGGATCGCGACGTGCGGGTGCGCAACTTCACCGCCGCCGCGACGCGGATCTTTCCGCTGCGCCGGTCCGATCACGGCCGCCCGCTGGCCGATGTGTCCAATGTCTTCAACAGCGACGCGCTGCACCGCATGGCGACCGAGGTCGCAAGCCAGGGCGAATCGCAGGGGACCGAGCTGACCGAGGCCTCGGGCGACCGCGTCTGGCGCGTCGATGCCAAGCCCTATCGCGGGGCCGAGGGGCATCTGGACGGCGCCATGCTGGTCTTCGAGGACGTGACCGCGCTGCGCGACCTGCATTCCGCGCTGGAACGCCAGGAGGAACGGCTGAACGCCGTGCGCTCGCTGGCCCGGATCGCGGTCTGGCATTACGACGCGGCCAGCCGCGTGCTGACCATCGACGACAGCTCGGACCTGCTGGGGATCGGCCAGACGGCGCGGCTGCCCCTGTCGGCCTTTGCCGCCCTGATCGCCCCCGAGGACCGCGAGGCGCTGCTGCAGGACCTGGCCGATTGCGCCGAGGGCCGGGAATTCCGCCGCGTGGCGCAGCCATCCTCGGATGCGCGGGCCTCGATCCGGCTGGAGACGGCGGGCGCACGTTTCGGCGATGGGCCGGATGCGCAGGTGATGGGCGTGATGCTGGACGTGACCGCCGCGCAATCGGCCGCCAAGCTGCGCGAGGCGGTGATCTCGGAGATGGATCACCGGGTCAATAACCTCTTCACCCAGATCTCGGCCATGCTGCGGATGGCCGGGCGCGAGACCGACGACGCGCAGGAAGTCGTGGACGAGGTCTGCGCCCGCATCGCCGCCTTGGCCAATTCCCACAGCCTGACCACCGCCCAGGCCGGGACCGAGGGCGTGTCGCTGGCCGATCTGATCCGCACCAGCCTGTCGCCCTATGACGGCGCCCGCATCACGCTGGAGGGCGATCCGGTGGTCATCCAGGCCAAGCGCGTCGTGCCCTTGTCGCTGATCCTGCACGAGCTGGCGACAAATGCCTTCAAATACGGCGTCCTGGGCCCGATCGCCGGCGATCTGCGGGTCGCATGGCATGTGACCGAGGATGCGGTGGTCATGGACTGGTCCGAATCCTATGACGAGGACCGCGTCCAGGACGACCCGGGCGAGGGCTTCGGATCGACCCTGCTGGAGGGCGCGACCGCCCAGCTGCGCGGCCAGCTGCAGATCACGCCCGCGCCGCGCGGCCGCCAGACCCGCCTGTCCTTCTGACGGGCCCGCGCGGCATCTTCCCAAGCGCGCGGACCCGTTCCCGTATCATTCATTACTAACTTGCATATCGGTCAGGGGATTGTGGCCTGCTGCCGGTTTCGTGGACACGAAGATAAGATCGTGACCAAGGAACTGGAGAGTGGATATGACGAGATGAAAGTTCAGCCGTGAGTTCAAGACAGAGGCCGTGAAGCTGGTTACCGATCGGGGCGTAGCGGTGTTGCAGGCCGCCTGCGACCTCGATCTGTCCGAGAGTGTGCTGCGCCGCTGGATGAGGGAGCTGAGTGCAGCCCCGGCTGCTGCCTTTCCCGGAAACGGACAAATGCGTGCCGACCTGGCGGAAATCGCAGCCCTGAAGAAAGAGGTCGTCCGGCCCCGGGCGGAGCGTGACATCCTCAAGAAGTCGACGGCTTTTTTCGCGCGCGAGGCGACATGAGATTCGCCTTTATTGCCAAGCACCGGCACATTTGGCCAGTCAGTTGGCTCTGCGAGGCGCTGGAGGTGTCGCGCTCCGGCTTCCACGCCTGGCTCAACCGCTCGACAAGCACCCGCGAGATCCATGATACCAAGCTGGTCATGGCGATCGAGACGAGCTTCAAGGCCAGTGATCGAACCTATGGCGCGCGGCGCGTGTGGCGCGATGTTCTGGAAGAAGGACTGGCCTGCGGCGTGCACAGGATCGAGCGACTGATGCGCTGCAACGCCTTCAAGGCTCGGCCTCGGCGCAGAGGCATGCCCAAGATGACCACCGCGCTGCTCGATCGCCTGACCCACCGTTGCCACATCCTGGAGACCGAAAACGACGGCTTCCGGTTCAAGGCGAGCTCAGCCGCAGCGGCCACAAAAAAGAAGGAGACAAACCATACTTTGCCCCCTCTATGACCATATATCCGTAATCAGAGGTGGTTCACTTCTCGATGAAAAACCCGGCTCAGTTCTGGGTGGAAATCAACAGGCAGTGCTCAAGGCGATGCGGGATCACAGCATCTCGCAACGCCGGGCCTGCGTTCTGACAGGTCGTCGATTCGAACAGTAAGACCATGGTGTCACCTTGTGTGTCACCTTGCGGTCGCTAGATCTGTCACCAATCAGTTGTTTTCGTTGAGAAAACCTGTTCAGAGGTGGCGGAGGGGATGGGCCTGACATCCAACCTTCTCCACCTTAAGTTATTGATTTCTTTTAGGCGGTGGGGCGTCCGCGAGCATCAGTCAATGCCGCGATGTGCTATGACGGCGTTTGGCTCAATCAGTCCTTGACCTTCTAGCGACAGGAAGGAGCACATTAGTCCTGAGGGCGCGTGCATCGGCCTTCACGCGGCTGAGACCGCGAAAGGAGAAAACCATGTCCACCGTCAATCTTCACGCGAGCCACGTCCATTCCGACGCCGAAATGCCGAAGTCCCACGGGGAGCCTGCAGGCGGCCCGACGGCCATCGACCCGGTCTGCGGCATGACGGTGAACCTGAAGCCAGATACCCGCACCGAAAAGTTTGACGGAAAGGACTTCCACTTCTGCTCGGGCAAGTGCCAGACGAAGTTCCATGCGGATCCCTGGTTCTATGCCTCCGGCCGCGCCGCGGGGCGGAAGAACGCGGCCCCGGCCAACGTCCAGTACACCTGCCCGATGCACCCCGAAATCGTTCGCGATGCGCCGGGTAGTTGCCCGATCTGCGGCATGGCCTTGGAGCCGATGGTGCCCTCGGACGAGCCGAGCGAGGAGCTGATCGACTTCACACGCCGGATGTGGATCTCGGCCGCCGCGGCGGGGCCGCTCATCGTGCTGACGATGGGCGAACTCGTGGCGCTGCCGGTGCGCGACTGGATCGGGCACCAGACAGCCAGCTACCTCGAGTTCCTGCTGGCGACGCCGATCATCCTCTGGGCCGCCTTGCCATTCTTCCGACGCGGCTGGGACTCGGTGGTGAACCGATCTCCGAACATGTGGACACTGATCAGCCTGGGCGTGGGGGCGGCCTATCTCTATTCGATCGTCGCGACGTTCCTGCCCGGAGTATTCCCTGAACAGTACCGGATGGGCCACGGCGTCGGCACCTATTTCGAGGCTGCCGTGGTGATCGTGACCTTGGTCTTCGTGGGCCAGATGCTGGAACTTCGTGCACGCGAACGCACCGGGGATGCGATCCGGGCGCTTCTGGACCTCGCGCCCAAGACCGCCCGGCGCATCCTGCCTGACGGCACCGAATACGATGCGCCGCTGGAAAACATCATGGAGGGCGACCGACTGCGCGTGCGACCCGGTGATGCCGTGCCTGTCGACGGGACAGTGATCGAGGGCCGCTCGTCTCTCGATGAAAGCATGCTGACTGGCGAGTCGATGCCAGTCGAAAAAGGTCCGGGCGATGCGGTGACTGGTGCCACGATCAACAAGAACGGCAGTCTCGTGATCGAGGCGGGCAAGGTTGGATCCGATACGGTGCTCGCGCAGATCGTGGAGATGGTGTCGAACGCGCGCCGGTCTCGAGCGCCGATCCAGGGGCTCGCGGACCGCGTCTCGGCGGTGTTCGTGCCCACAGTCGTTGCCATCGCCATAATAGCCTTCGTCGTCTGGCTGACCGTCGGCCCCGAGCCCGCGCTGGTCTTTGCCATCGCCTCCGCGGTTTCGGTGCTGATCATCGCCTGTCCTTGTGCGCTTGGCCTTGCAACGCCGATCTCCATCACCACGGCGGCGGGACGCGGCGCGCAGGCAGGCGTGTTGATCAAGGACGCCGAGGCGCTGGAGCGCATGGCGGCCGTCGACACACTGATCGTGGACAAGACCGGCACGCTGACCATGGGCAAGCCGAAGCTGACCGATTCGGTGGCGCTCGGGGACCTGTCGGAGACGGAGTTGCTGTCGCTGGCTGCGGCGCTGGAGCGCGGCTCGGAGCACCCGCTGGCCGAGGCGATTGTCGAGGGGGCCGAGGCGCAGGGTGCGGCGCGGCAGGAGGCTGCAGATTTCGAGGCCGTCACCGGCAAGGGCGTACGCGGCCAGGTCGGTGGACGCGCCGTGGCGCTCGGCAACGCCGCGATGATGCGGGAGATGGGGCTGGACACAGGCGAGGCCGAAGCGAAGGCCGACACCATGCGCGCCGCAGGCAAGACCGCGATGTTCATCGCTGTCGATGGCGCGCTTGCCGGGATCGTGGCCGTGGCCGACCCGATCAAGGACTCGACCGCACAGGCGATCCGGGAACTGCACGCCCAGGGTCTGCGGGTGATCATGGCAACCGGCGACAACGAGCGCACGGCGCAGGCGGTGGCGGGCAAGCTCGGGATCGACGAGGTGCGCGCGGGCATCCTGCCCGAGGGCAAGAAGGATCTGATCGACCAGTTGCGCCGCGACGGCCACAAGATCGCGATGGCAGGCGATGGTGTGAACGACGCTCCGGCGCTGGCCGCAGCCGACGTGGGCATCGCCATGGGAACCGGCGCGGACGTGGCAATGGAAAGCGCCGGCATCACCCTGCTGGGCGGCGACCTGATGGGCATCGTGCGAGCGCGCAAGCTGGCCCGCGCCACCTTGCGCAACATCAAGCAGAACCTGTTCTTCGCCTTCGCCTACAACGCGCTTGGCGTGCCCATCGCGGCCGGGCTACTTTACCCCGTCACCGGGATGCTGCTCTCACCGATGATCGCGGCGGCGGCGATGAGCCTGTCCTCCGTCTCGGTGATCACCAACGCGCTGCGGCTCAGGCGGATCGAGTTGTGAGGGCTTGACGATGGCCGAAACACCGAACCGCTGGGAAGGCGTCCACCGAAGCAAGGAGGAGGCTGAGACAAGCTGGTTCGAAGACCGTCCGCAGGTATCGCTCGACCTCATCGCCGAGACCAGCGCGGGCAAGGATGCGCCGATCGTCGATGTCGGCGCCGGGTCCTCGAGGCTGGTGGATTGCCTTCTGGAACAAGGGTTCCGCCGTGTGACAGTTCTCGATCTCTCCGAAATCGCCTTGCGCACGGCGCGCGCGCGGCTGTCGCCAGATGCGCCAGTTGAATGGGTGGTGGCGAACGTCCTGTACTGGCAGCCCTCCGGCCGCTTCGACTTCTGGCATGATCGGGCCGCGTTCCATTTCCTGACCGAGGCGTCCGATCAGGACGCCTATCTGCGGGTCATGGATCGGGCCCTTGTCCCCGGCGGCCACGCCATCATCGGAACGTTCGCGCCAGATGGCCCGATCTCGTGCAGCGGCTTGCCGGTCGCTCGCTATGATGCGGCCCTGCTTTCGCAACGGCTGGGTAGCGCCTATCGGCTCGTCCGATCGCTGAGCCACGAACACCGCACGCCGTGGGGCAACGTGCAGCGGTTCCATTTCGGGCTCTTTCGGAAGGTCTGACGGATGTCGGGAGATCGTCAATCTACGGCCGCGTTGGACCGCTGCGCCTGCGGGTCGCGAATGTGTTCGGGCCACGTTGACTTGATGTAGTCGAGGATGGCTTCGATCTCGCCCTGGCCCAGCACGGAGCCGAAGCCCGGCATGCCCGAAGTGAAGGTCACGCCCATGTCGTCCAGAACGGCCTGACCGCCTCGGGCGATGTAGTCGATGAGCATGGCGTCGTCGTGATGCCACGTGTGGCCCGTCTCGTCATGGGGCGGCGCCGGATAGAGGCCGTTGGCGTCGGGGCTGCGCCAGTCGGGTTGCCCCTCGAGATCGACGCCGTGGCAGGCCGCGCAGTGCTCGACGTAGAGCGCGCGGCCGGAGTCGGTGCCCGTCTCGGAAGCGTGGAGGAACGCCGCGGCGGGAACCGGCACGAGCCCGATCAATACGACCAATGCAGGCATCAGATGCCGACCGGGCAAGAGCGGATTGGCCGGCATCCGGTGCGCCCATCTGCGCCAGGACCCGCCCATCAGCGAAAGAAGATGTATTTGGCGAGGGCCGCGACGGCGAGCACCACGAGGACAGCGCCCACAAGGCCCCACAGTCCCATTCCCCACATCATGCCGTCGCCCATCATCGTTCCGGTCCCCTGAGGTTCTAATGGTCGCGCGACTTCCCAGAGAGCCCGTCGATGATCGGGCAGTCCGGGCGGGCGTCGCCGTGACAATTCTCGACAAGATGCCCGAGCATCTCCCGCAACCCGGTCAGTTCCGCGATCTTGCGGTCGATCTCGCCAAGCTTCTCGGTAGCGATCGCCTTCACATCCGCGCTAGCGCGGTCACGGTCGGTATAGAGGGCGAGCAGCTGCCGACATTCTTCGACCGAAAACCCGAGGCTGCGGGACCGCTGGACGAAGCGCAGCCGGTGGACGTCCTCGCTGGAATAATCGCGGTACCCGTTGGCCGCCCGGTCGGCGGTCAGCAGACCGATGTCCTCGTAGTAGCGGATCGTCTTGGGCGGCAGGCCCGATTCCCTGGCGGCTGTTCCGATGTTCATGGCGGCATCTCCGTAGCTTCTCCCGCCAACATAAGGGTTCCAGCGGCTGGAAGCTCAAGTGATTTCGAGGCGAGCGGACAGAAGTGGCCGCGCGGTCTGCACCGCGCCGCCACTGTGGTCTCAGTTGGCGTTCTCAGCCAGCCAAGTGGTCATCCGCTCGATCTCGGGGCCCTGCGCCGCGATGATCTCTTCGGCAAGCGCGCGCATCTGCGGATCGTCGCCGTGCTCGAGCAACACCTCTGCCATGTCGATGGCGCCCTGATGGTGGGCGATCATTCCACAGGCGAAGGCCACGTCGGCATCCTCCATCATCATGCCTTCGTGCATGGCCGGCATGGTGATCATCATCTTCGCCATGTTTTCCTGGACATGCTCGGGCATGGACTCGAGGTCCATGCCTCCCATGCCCATCATTTCCATCATGCCCGCGTTCATGCCGCCGCCCTGATTGCCGTGCATGCCGCCATGTCCCATGGCCGAGTGATCCATGCCACCCGAGGCAGCCGCTGTCGTGCACTGCTCGGGGAGCTGGAACTCCGCGTCCTGCGCCATGACGGGCGCTGAGAACGCGGTAGCGGCGATAGCCGCGGCGAGGATCGTCTTTGCGATAGTCATCTTGAGTTCTCCTGAATGTATGATTTGTCGAGCGATCAGAGCCACAGACGTCGCGGAGGGGGGAGGATCACCCCAGGATCGCTTCCCAAGCCCGGCACCGGCGTCGCAGCCGTCGTCTCGTCGCTGGCCGAAGCGGTGGTAATTTCATGCGCTCCGACTGAAATCCCCGGACAGCAATGAGCCATCAGGCAACAGGCTAATGTCGCAGCATCACAGTCGACGTCCATCTGAACGGTGAGAATGCTGTGCTGGTCGCTCGGTTTGGCATGAGCGTGTTGAGTATGGGCTTCCGCTTGCGCTGTGTGATCATTGAGTGATGGGGAGCCAAAGTTGGCAGGCGGCCAGATGAAGGCGAATGACAGCGCCAGTAACGCTGCCATTGCCATGTTCCAAATCCGCGCTGATTTTTTCATCGATGGTTATCCACCAAGGAAGTGCTGCCTCAGCAGTTACAACCCGCTTCAGGTAAGCGCGTTCCTCTTGGCGCTGCTACCGACTATTGGCCGCGCGTCATGCCGCAGGGCGAGGCGAGAACCCGGCACCCTCGAGCACGGACACAACGGCAGATCGATCGAAACCCGACTCCACGGTCACCCGCTTCTGGGGCAAATCGATGTCGACCTTTGCCTGCGGGTCGACCGAATGGATCGCCTTGGTAACGCTCCTGGCGCAGCCGCCGCACGTCATGTTGTCGATCTGGAACTGCATGGCACTCTCCTGAAGGGTTCTGCTTACCTTTCAAGATGGGGCTTCCAGTTGGTGGAAGGTCAAGAGAAGCCCGGGCGCGATCGATGCGCTAGGTGTTCAGTCCCGGCATCTGGTGGATCGGATTGACGATGAATCTGTCTGGCTCTGAAGTCCAGACCTTGCAGATGTATTCGTAGGGTGTGACACCGCTCAGCGTCTTGAGCCTGCGTGCGAAATTGTAGGCGGCGATGAAATCGGCGAGGTGCGTGCGCAGCTGGCTGTGGCTGTCGTAGTGGTAGCGCTTGACGGTCGCGTCCTTGATCGTCCTGTTCATCCGCTCGACTTGGCCATTCGTCCACGGGTGGTTGGGCTTGGTCAGCCGATGCTCGATCCCGTTTGCCTCGCAAATCATGTCGAACCGCATTTGCCGAGAGTAAGGAGTGTTACGGTTTCGAGGCTGCTCTGCGAACTGGATGCCATTATCGGTCAGGATCGTGTGGATGCGGTAGGGCACGACGTCCAGAAGGTGCTCCAGGAACTCCCAAGCGGTTTTCCTGTTGGCCTTTTCCGCCAATTGAACGACAGCAAATTTGCTGGTGCGATCAATGGCTACGAAGAGGAAGAGCTTGCCTTCGGCCGTCTGCACCTCGGCGATGTCGATATGGAAGAAACCTATCGGGTAGCGCTTGAACTTCGCACGCTTGGGCTTGTCCCCGCCCACGTCCGGCAGTCGCGAAATGCCATTCCGCTGCAGGCATCGGTGCAGCGCCGAGCGCGTCAGATGTGGGATAGAGGGCTGAAGAGCGTAGAGGCAGTCGTCCAACGGCAGCAGCGTATGGCGCCGAAACGCGACGATTGTTGCTTCCTCGGCCTCACTCAAGACCGTGGAGCGTGGCTCCTTCGGCCCAGTCTTACGGTCCTCAACTGTCTCGCGCTTGCGCCACTTCGCGACAGTCTTTGGGTTGATGCCGAGCTCCCGGCTCAGCTGCGCGAGCGAAGCTTGCGATCGCTGTATTGCAGCTCTGACAGCGTGCGTGGTCGTGGCGCTCCCGTGACGAACTTGTCCCATAATGCTTCCTTCCATTCCTGCGAAAGGATTGCACCATCAAACCATGGGATCAAACACCTACGGCTCAACCTTCCGTGTACGAGTGACGATTGCGTCCCTGTTGGATGAGGCGTGTGAGTAAGCTATCAAAGAAGAATGCGGGGTGCGGACGGTTTAAAGACTATGCTGCTTGCCGCGATGACCTTGCGTGAAGAAAAGGATCCACGATGCGATTGATTGTTTCTCGCCGGGGTTTCGTAATTGGCGCGTGCGCTGTTTCGGTGACGGCCGCGTTGCCCGCGGGGGCCGAGGGCAGACCTGGTCTTCATGTCCTCAGGGATCCCGACTGCGGATGTTGCTCGGCCTGGGTCGAGATCCTGCAGGCGGATGGCTTCGAAGTGACGGTCGAGGAGAGCGAAGGAGCGGCGCTCGCGCAGTACAAGCTCGACAACGGTATCCCGCAGGCCATGGGTTCGTGCCACACCGGCAAGATTGCTGGATATATGATCGAAGGACACGTTCCGCCTGCCGACATCCGCCGACTGCTGGACGAGCGTCCGGACGCCATCGGAATTGGCGTGCCCGGCATGCCCTACGGGTCACCGGGCATGGGGCCGGAGAGCGAACGTGAGGCCTTTGAGGTTTTCCTCATAGGGCGCGACGGATCGACTTCAGTCTATACCAGCTACGCCGCAGCGTGACTTGAGTGCAGACCTGTCGGTCAGCGCGCCGGATCAACCGGCCAAAGCTGCTGGAAGCGCGGGCCCTACCGGAATGATCCCGGTCGGGTTGAGAGCCTTGATCGAGTAGTAGCCGCGCTTGATGTGGTCGATGCTGACCGTGTCGCGCACCCCGGGGATCGCAAGGATGCGCGCCTGGTAGGCGCTAAGGGCGGGATAGTCGGCGATGCGGCGCAGGTTGCACTTGAAGAGGCCGTGATAGGCCACGTCGAAGCGAACCAGAGTCACGAAGAGCCGCACATCCGCTTCGGTGAACCGGCCGCCCACGAGGAAATCCCGACCGTCGCCGAGGCGCCCTTCGAGTTCATCGAGCATGGCAAACACGTCGCGGAAGGCGTCTTCGTAAGCGATCTGCGTGGTGGCAAAGCCCGCGCGGTAGACGCCATTGTTGAGCGCCGGGTAGATGCGGGCGTTGAGCGCGTCGATCTCCTCGCGGAGGTCGGCCGGATAGAGGTCGAAGGTGGGGTCCGCGAAGTCGCCGAACCCGGAGTTCAGCATCCGCAGGATGTCGGCGGATTCGTTGTTCACGATGGTGCCGCGCTGCTTGTCCCACAGCACCGGCACCGTCGCGCGGCCCGAAATGGCGGGGTCGGCGCGCGTGTAGATCTCGTGCAGGAAATTGGCGCCGTTCAGCGTGTCGAGGTCGGCCCCGCCAGTGTCGCCGAAGCGCCAGCCCTGGTCGGAGAGTTCGGGCTCGACGACGGAGACCGAGATCGCGTCCTCGAGCCGCTTCAGCTTGCGACCGATCAGCGTGCGCGACGCCCATGGGCAGATCAGCGCGACGTAGAGATGGTAGCGGCCAGGCTCGGCCTTGAAGCCGCCTTCGCCGGTCGGCCCGGCGCTGCCGTCAGGGGTGATCCAGTTGCGGAAACTGGAGGTCTGGCGGACGAAGCCGCCCTTCTCGTCCCTGGCCTGGACGGGCTGCCAGTCGGCCACCCATTTCCCGTTCATCAGCATGGTCGTCTCCTCAATTCCTCAGCGTGATTGCGGTACCCCAAGGGTCGCGCAGGGTCAGGCCATCGGCGTTCCTGGTGCCTGCAATGCCGGCGCTGTCGGCGCGTGCGGCAATGGCGGTGATGTTCGTGGCATCCCGGACAAGGATCTCGACGGCCTTGAGACCTGCCATGCGCTCGGGACGTCTGCCGGCGCGGCGGCTGTTCCAGACGTTGCCGGCCAGCTGGTGGTGATAGCCGCCGCTGCCGTAGAAGCTGGCGCCGGGATAGCGCGCCGCGATATTGAGGCCGAGCACGTCGCGGTAGAAGCGATCGGCCTCGGCCGTGTCACCCACCTGCAGGTGGACATGGCCGACACTGCCGCCTTCGGGGAAGCCCGACCATTCGGTGCCCTCCGCGCTTTGCAGCAGGTCCTGCAGATCGAGCGGATCGGTGCTCATCCGTATCTCGCCGCTCTCTCCGTGCCAGTCCGAGACCGGGCGGTCGGCATAGACCTCGATGCCGTTGCCCTCGGGATCGGCGAGATAGAGCGCCTCGCTGACGATGTGGTCCGACGCGCCCTGAAGCGGCACGCGCGCCGCGGCGACATGGGCGACCCAGCGGGCCAGGTCGGCTCGGGTCGGCATCAGGAAGGCGGTGTGAAAAAGCCCGGCCTGGCGCGGATCGAGCGGGGCGAGGTCAGGATCGCCCACGAGCTCCAGCAGCGGCGTGCCGCCGGTGCCGAGCGTGATGCGATCCTCGCCGGTCGCGATCGGGGTGAGCCCGAGCACGGACTGATAGAAGGCAGAGACCGCACGGAGGTCACGCACCTTGAGCCGGACCGCCCCGATCCGCATCGGCGCGGCAGTCATGTCGAAGTGGTCGGCTGCGATGGTCATGGCAGGTTTCCTTGAAAATATGTGCTGGCCGCGGGAGGGTCCACGCGGCCAGCAAGGGAGGTCAGGCGCGGCTGCGCTTGAGGGCGAAAGCGCCGTCGCCGAGCAGGGCCTGGACGACTAGCGTCACCGCCCAGAATGCCGGGAATTCCCAGCCGCCGCCTTCGTTCGAGAAGAAGAAGCCGGCCGCGCCGTGGGGCACGTAGATCGAGCCCAAGAGGATCGGCACGAGCGCCAGCGACACCCAGCGGCTGTAGGCGCCGAGGATCAGCGCGATGCCACCGAAGAGCTCGGCCGCGATGACGAGGTAGGCGAGAGGCCCGGGCAACCCGAGGCTGGCGAAGTAGCCCACTGTCCCGGCCGGAGTGAAGACGAAAAGCTTCAGGCCGGCATGGGCGAGGAAGAGAACGCCCATGGAGACGCGCAGGATCGTCGCGGCGAGATCGGCGTTGGAGACGCCGTCGACAAGCGACGGACGGTCGGAGGCGGAAGCGGTTGCGTAGGTCATGGTCATGTTCCTTGAATCGAGGGAGCTCAAGCAGCGCGCTGCCAGGTGGGGGCGATGTCGGTGCCGTGGCCGAGGCCGTAGCCGAGCGTGATGTTCAGCGCGGCGGCGGGCTCGAGGTAGCGTGCGGTGGCAAGCGCTCCGGTCTCCAGCGTCTCGAAGCCGGCGCTCCGCGCCAGGTCGATGACTGCGGCCCGCGCGGCCTCGTCGTCTCCGGCAACGAAGACCGTGGCGGGACGGCCGGCGGCCTGACCGCCGTTCTGGAGCACCTGCGCGAAGATGGTATTGAAGGCCTTGACGACCTTCGCCTGCGGCGCGCGCTTCTGGATTTCCTCGGCGGCGCTCGTCGTGTGACCGATGCTGAGGCCGGAGAAGTCCGCCTTCATCGGGTTGGTGATGTCGACGACGATCTTGCCTGCGAAACCGCCGGCCGCTTCGATGACGTCGCCCGCGGCATCAAAGGGCACCGCCAGGACGACGATGTCCGCCGATTGCGCAGCCGATGCGAGGGGTGCGGAGGATACGCCGTTGCCGACGTCCCGAGCGGCAGCTTCAGCCTTTGCCTGGTCACGGCTGGCGAGCGTGACGGGATGGCCGGCATTCGCGAAGCGGGTCGCGAGACCCTTCGCCATGTTGCCGGCGCCAATGATCGAGATGCTCATGTTCGTTCTCCTTCTGACATCCGGCGTTCGGCTGAGCGCCAGTTCGTTCGTCATGCGGAGAACATAGACTCTGCCCAGAACGACGATAATCCGGCCTTAGGGAAGATGATTGCTTCCCGATGCAGGGTAATGCCCTACCAGCCTCGCTCCCAATGCGGCGTCTGCCTGTACCTCTCGGAGAGGAAGTCGACGAGCAGGCGCACCTTGGTCGCAAGGTGGCGACTGTGCGGATAAAGGACGTGCACGTCGTAGGGATCGGTCTCGAACGACGGCAGCAGTCTGATCAGCCTGCCCGAACGCAGTGCCTCCCCCGCCACGAAGGCGGGCACGCAGGCGAGCCCGAGTCCAAGTTCTGCGGCCTGGACGCAGGCCTCGGCGTTCGAATAGCGTATGCGGCCATCGACGCTCGCCATCTCGACGTCGCCGGTCGCGCCCTTGAACGGCCACCGGTTCGGCTCGCGGAAGTTGGTGTCGATGATGCAGGCGTGCCGCGCAAGGTCCGCGGGCGACGTGGGCGCATCGTGCTGTTCGAGATAGGAGGGCGCGCCGACCACGACGATACGGACGGCGCAGAGCCTGCGGATGATCAGGCTGGAATCACCGGGACGGCCGACGCGAACGGCAAGGTCGAACCCCTCGTCGACGACGTTGACGACCCGGTCGGAGAAGGTGACATCGAGTTCGATGTCGGGATAGAGGCCGGCGAACGCGTTTAGAGCAGGCGCCAGTTCGCGCGTGCCGAAGGTCAGGGGCGCCGTCAGCCGCAGCCGCCCGCGCGGGGACTGCGAGATGTTCCGGATGTCGAGGTCGAGGGTGTCGAGTTCATCGACAAGCGGCTTCAGGCGATCGTAGTAGGCACGACCGGCCTCTGTAGGGGCAACAGATCGCGTCGTCCGGTTGAGCAGCCGCACGCCCAGCTCGGCCTCGAGCCGCGAGATCAGTTTGGACGCCTGTCCGGACCGCGTGTCCAGCTTCTCTGCCGCCGCCGTGAAGCTGCCTGTCTCGATCACGGCGAGAAACATGCGGTCGCTGTCGAGGCGGTCCATTTCTTCCTCATAACGAGCAATGAGCGACGGATATCGGTCATTGTAACTAGAGAGGGGAGGAAAGGAAATCGGCCGGTGAGCGGAAGATCATCTCTCCCGGCACGCGCGCGCCTGATCCCGCATGACGCTATAATCGGCGAGCATAGCGGCGATTGCGGACCTGTCCGGGAGCAGCACGACTTCTTCCGCTGCGCGGGCCTGGAACTCGTGGTCGTACTCAACGACGGGTGGGCAACGGCGCCGCTCAGCAGATACGAACAGCCCCTCGCGCAGCCGCTCAGCAAGCTCGTGGTGATCGCGAGGGCGGCGAGCCGCCGCTTCCAGCATCCTGCGATGGACATCATTTGCTTTCTCCGTGGTTTCAAAGCGCTCGGCGAGGCGTCCCGCTCGCTCCCCGGAGCGCCGAAGCGAAAGCAGGAACAGGAGCACTGCCAGCGCGATGGCTCCGTAGCGCAGCGCCGCCCGCATCCATGGGCTCGTGGCGATCCCGCCGAGCAAGGTGCCGATCACCGCCGCCCCCGGCGCCAGTCATCGAGGCGGGCGTAGATCGTGACCGCGATGCCGCCGAGGGCGACCGCGATGAACACCCAGCGCAGGGTGTCGAGACGCGCACCTCTGCCGCCAGATCAGCGAGCGCCTGCTGGCGGATCATGCGATTTATGTTCAGCCTATCAACTACCCGACTGTCGCGCGTGGTCAGGAAAGGCTGCGGATTACACCGACGCCTTTTCATTCGCGGGAGGACATGTACAAGCTCGTCGAAGCCGTGCTTGAAGTCGGCCACGATCTTGGCTGGAGCGCTACGCCGAGGCCTCGCTCTAAATCGGTCGTCTCCGATTGGACGCGCTGGAAGGGCTGCCAGACGAAGCCCAAGAAGGCTCTGCGCCTGTCGAGGGTTCAGGCGGATCGGCAATTCACGGCAGACGCCTAAGAAGTGAAACCGCAAACAAGAAAGCGAATCGAGATGCTTGAAGAACGAAACGAAAAGACGGCCATCGTGCGCGGCTTCTTCAATCGCTGCCCCAGCTGCGGCGAAGGAAAGATCCTGCCGGGCTCCTGACGCGGGATGTCGTCTCGCTTCCGATGCGGATCCGCGTGCTGTTCGAGATTACCGGCCGGCTTTTCTACGTACTGGCTGGCTCTGGCCCTGATCCCCCTTTCCACCGCGACGGTGATCCTACACCCGCCTTTTATATTGGTGCACAGGGCAGCCGTGCGACCCATGCTGCGCTCTGCGCTCTGCGCTCTGCACACGTCTGCAGGAGGGGGGGGGGGGCGCCTCCATCATGGACCAGATCGCAAGAGTCTATGGGCCAATGGGCCTGATCCCCGCGTCTCGTGACCCGAATGCCCTGGCTATGTCGGTTATGGCAGAAATAATGGCCGCTTTCGCGCAGGCCGCTCCGGCTCAATGCCCCTCGAAATTTGATGGATGGTCGAAATCTGCCAGCCGTTCGGCTGGAACATAGAGTTGGGCGGGCCGGGGCAGCCCCCTTGCTCGGCCGACCGCAGGCGGTCACTATCGCGATTCAGGTCGTAGCGCAGGCAGCCCTGCTCAGCGCGGACGCCCGCGAGCATCCCAGTGAGGGCGGCCTGCAGGACCGCCCCCCGGGTATAGCCAACAGCGTCGCGACCAGGTGAATAATTTCGGATATCAGAACCCCTCCAGCACGATCTTGCCGCGTGCAGTGTTCGTTTCGATTAGGGCATGGGCCTTCTTCAGGGTCTCGGCATTGATCGGCGACAGCGTTTCGGTCAGCGTGGTGCGGATGCGCCCGGCATCGACCAGTCTCGCCACCTCGTTCAGCAGCTTGCCCTGCTCTCCGATGTCCGGCGTGCCGAAGATCGAGCGGGTGAACATCAGTTCCCAATGCACCGAGGCAGCCTTGCGCTTGAAGCCCAGCACGTCCAACGTTTCGGGGTCGTCGATCAGGCCAAAGTGACCTTGCGGCGCGATCAGGGTCTGAATGCCCTTCACATGCCGGTCGCTCTGGTTGGTGGAAAACACGAAGCCCGGCGACCCGATGCCCAGGGCCTCGACCTGCGCTGCCAGATCACCGTGGTGATCAATAACGTGGTGTGCCCCGAGCTCACGCACCCAGTCTTGTGTTTCCGAACGCGAGGCGGTGGCAATCACTGTCAGGTCAGTCAGCGCGCGGACAAGCTGGATGGCGATGGATCCGACGCCGCCCGCGCCGCCGATGATCAGGATGGCATTGGCCGCGCCCGGAACGGGGCGGCGGATGTCCAGCCGGTCGAACAGCATTTCCCACGCGGTGATGGCCGTCAGCGGCAGGGCGGCGGCCTCGGCATTGGTCAGCGACTTGGGCTTGTGCCCGGTGATCCTGGCATCGACGAGATGGAACTGACTGTTCGCGCCGGGGCGTGTAATGGATCCGGCATAGATAACCTCGTCGCCGACGGCGAAGCCCTCGGCCTCGGGCCCAACCTCGGCCACGCGACCGACCGCATCCCAGCCAAGCACCTTCCAGTCACCCTCGGTCGGGCTGGCGCTTTTGCGCACTTTTGTGTCCACCGGGTTGACCGACACCGCTGCCACCTCGACCAGCAGGTCATGGCCGGTCGCGATCGGACGCGGCAGCTCGATGTCCTGCAGCGCATCCTCGCGGTCGATGGGTCCGGGGGTCTTATAGCCGATGGCCTTCATGAGATCGCTCCACTGTTTCGTTTGCGTCAAGGCGAAACTGGCCTTATTTTGGATTGCGACAATACGCACAAACACTGCACATAGTGTCGAAAAGGATACTGTCATGGCCAAGGCCCGCCATTCCCGCTTCGACTGCACGCCCGGCTGTTCGGTCGAGGCGGCAATCGGGCTGATCGACGGCAAGTGGAAGTCGATCATCCTGTGGCACCTGCTGTCCGGCACACTGCGCTTTAACGAGATCCGCCGCCACATGCAGAACTGCACGCCGCGCATGCTGACCAACCAGTTGCGCGAGATGGAGGAGGACGGGCTGATCACCCGCAAGGTTTACGCCCAGGTGCCGCCCAAGGTAGAATATTCCTTGTCTGATCTGGGGCGCACAATGGAGCCGATCCTGCGTGCCCTGAAGACTTGGGGCGACGAAAACATCGGCCTTTACGGCAAGCCGGTTGGACACGATCCACGCGATACGGCCTGACCCTCAGCCCTTGTGCAGATGCCCGGTCGGCAGGGCCGTGGTGTATTTCACCTGATCCAGGGCGAAGCTTGACCGGATGTTGGCCACGCCCGGGATCTGGGTCAGGACGTTCATCACCAGATCCTGATAGCGCAGCAGATCCTCGACTACCACGCGCAGCATGAAATCTTCGGAACCGGTCATCAGGTAGCATTCCATCACCTCGGGTCGGTCCTTGATGGCGTCGGTGAACGTCCCGAGCGAGGCCTTGTCCTGACGTGCCAGCGTGACATGGACAAACACGTTGACCAGCAGGCCCAGCTTGACTGGATCGACCAAGGCGACCGAGCCGCGGATCACCCCGCGCTCACGCATGTCGGCCACGCGCCGCCAGCAGGGCGAAGCCGACAGGTTTACGCGTTCGGCCAGTTCGGCGTTGCTGAGTTCGGCATCCTGCTGCAGCGCATCAAGGATTCGCAAACTGGCCGTGTCCAGTTCGGGTTTTTCTGGGGTCATTTTATCCTCCAACAGCTAAGACCTAGGTAGAGTTTTCCTGTTACATCCTCAGCTTGGGTCTGAATAGGTCGGATTGCCCGTCGCATCGGTGTCACAATGGCCTCATCTCCCATCTATCGAGGCCGTCCATGTCCTGCGCTGCCCCCGCCGCCACCTCGCACCCTTGCCGGATCGGAAACAGCCGGTTGTGGTTGTCGCTGATGGTGCTGCTGTGGGGTTTCAGCTGGCCTGCGACGCAGATGGCGCTGACCGCAGTGCCGCCCTTATGGCTTGCAACCTTCCGCTTCGGGTCGGCCGCCGTCTGCCTGTTCGCATTTCTGGCGCTGCGCGGCGGAGTCACTCTGCCGGAACGCGGCGACATGCCCATCGTTCTCAGCACCGGCCTGCTGCAGATGATGACCTTCACGGGCTTGGGCATGATTGCCATGACCCGAACCGATACCAGCCATTCGGTGCTGCTGGCCTATACCACACCGCTGTGGACCGTCGCGCTTGCCTGGCTTGTCTTTCGCGCGCGTCCCGCCCGGGCGCAGGTCGCGGCGCTGCTGACAGGCCTGGCCGGCGTCGCCTTGATCTGCTCTCCCCTCGAAACCGACTGGAGCGCGCCGGGCGCCTTCATGGGGGCGGGTTTCCTGCTGATCGCGGCACTGGCCTGGTCGGCCGTGATCCTGCACGTCCGATTCCATCGCTGGGTCTCGTCGCCCCTGGCGCTGGCGCCGTGGCAGATGCTGCTAGCAACCGTGCCGCTTGGCGGCCTTGCGCTGGCGTTCGAGGGCCTGCCCCACGGCATCCGCTGGAACCTGCATCTTGTCGAACTTCTGGTCTTCATCGGACCTGTCGCCACCTCGGCCTGCTTTGTGATCTCGGCAGAGCACGGGCGCCGGATCTCGACCTTTGCCATGTCGAACTTCACACTTGGCGTGCCGCTGATCGGCATCGCGGCATCGGTTGTGGTCCTGTCCAACCGGCTGTCGCCCGTCTTTCTGGCAGGGCTTGCCCTGGTCCTTGCAGGGATGGTGGCGGCCACAAGCGCGCAACGGAACGGCTGACACAAAAACAGGGGGGAACGATGATTATCGAAACCGGGCACCTTAAGACTATTGAGCAACGGCTGCTGTGGCTGTCGCACTGGATGATCCATCACGCCAACCATATCCGGCCCAAGGTGGATGGCATAAAGACCGGCGGGCACCAGGCGTCGTCCGCGTCGATGGTGTCGATCATGACGGCGCTTTATTTCTCGGCCTTGCGCCCTGAGGATCGGGTGGCCGTGAAACCGCATGCTTCGCCGGTCTTCCATGCCATGCAGTATCTGATGGGCCGGCAGACCCGCGCGCGGATGGAAGCGTTCCGCGGCTTGGGCGGCGTGCAAAGCTATCCCAGCCGGACCAAGGACACCGACGACGTTGATTTCTCGACCGGCTCGGTCGGCCTGGGCGTGGCGATCACCAGCTTTGCGTCGTTGGTGCAGGATTTTGTGGCGGCCAAGCCGTGGGCTGCGGGCCTGCCGATGGGTCGGATGGTGGCGCTTGTCGGCGATGCCGAACTGGACGAGGGCAACATCTACGAGGCCCTGCAGGAGGGTTGGAAGAACGATCTGCGCAATTGCTGGTGGATCATCGACTATAATCGTCAGTCGCTGGACGGGATCGTGCGCGAAGGTCTGTTCGGCCGCGTCGAGAAGATCTTCGAGGCATTTGGCTGGAATGTGATCCGCATCAAGTACGGCGTGTTGCAGCGCGCGGCCTTTGATGAACCGGGCGGCCATCGCTTGCGCGAATGGATTGATGCCTGTCCGAATGCCCAGTATTCGGCGCTGACCTATCAGGGCGGCGCGGTCTGGCGCAAACGGCTGATGGATGATCTGGGCGATCAGGGCGAGGTGTCCGCGCTGATCGAACGCCGCTCGGACCCGGAGCTTGCAGCGTTGATGGAGAACTTGGGCGGCAACTGCGTCGAAACCATGGCGCAGACCTTTGCGGAAGTGACAGATGACCGCCCAACCTGCTTTCTCGCCTATACGATCAAGGGTTGGGGCACGCCCATTGCCGGGCACAAGGACAACCATGGCGGCCTGATGACCAAGGCGCAGATGGAGGAATGGCAGCGGCACATGGGCGTGGCGGAAGGGCACGAATGGGACCCCTTTGCGGGCGTTGTGGACAAGGAAGCGTTTCAGGATTTCCTGTCGCGCGTGCCCTTCTTTGCGGGCGGGACGCGGCGACACGACGATGCGAGGCTGGCGATACCAGACCTTTCGCCCGTGGCGGACCGGGAGATCTCCACACAGGCAGCCTTTGGCAAGATTCTCGACCAGTTGGCGAAGGGGAACAGCGCCTTGGCCGAACGGATCATTACCACCTCGCCCGACGTGACCGGAACCACGTCGCTGGGTCCCTGGGTCAACCGCCGCAAGCTGTTCTCACGGCAGCCGCAAGCCGATGCGTTCATCGAGCATCGCATCCCCTCGACCGCAAGATGGGAGTTTGCGCCCGAGGGTCAGCATCTTGAACTGGGCATTGCCGAGATGAACCTGTTCCTGCTGCTGGGCGCCGCCGGCCTGTCGCACAGCCTGTTCGGCAAGCGGCTGATCCCCATCGGAACGCTGTACGACCCCTTCGTTCATCGAGGGCTGGATGCGCTGAACTATGCCTGCTACCAGGACGCGCGCTTCATGGTGGTGGGCACGCCGTCCGGTGTGACGCTGGCGCCAGAAGGCGGCGCGCACCAGTCCATTGGCACGCCGTTGACCGGAATGGCGCAGGACGGGCTTGCCAGCTTCGAGCCGGCCTTCGCCGACGAGCTTGCCGTCATCATGGAATGGGCCTTCGACTATCTACAGCGCGACGGCGGCAACGCCTTCGATGAACGCACCTGGCTTCGCGACGAAACAGGTGGATCCGTTTATCTGCGCCTGACCACCAAGCCGTTGGAACAGCCCGGAACCCGCGTCGATCAGGCCTTCCGCCAGGGTGCAATCGACGGCGCCTACTGGCTGCGCAAACCAGGCCCCAACTGCGAGATCGTGATCGCCTATCAAGGCGCCGTGGCGGACCAAGCGATCGCGGCGGCAGGGCTGATCGGCACCACGCGCCGCGACATCGGCGTGCTGGCGGTCACTTCGGCCGACCGCTTGAACGCCGGGTGGACCGCGGCACAGCGCGAACGCGCACGCGGGAACAGCCAAGCCATCAGCCATGTCGAGAGATTGTTGGGCGATCTGCCGCGCCACTGCCGCTTGATCACAGTCATCGACGGGCATCCCGCTACGCTGGCCTGGCTGGGTTCGGTCGCAGGCCATGCTACCATTCCGCACGGTGTCGAGCATTTCGGACAGACTGGCACCATCGGCGATCTTTATCGGCATTTTGAGATAGACCGCGACGCTCTCGTCGCCTCGGCCAACGGACTGACGTCTGGGCCGCGCATCCACGGCGCCCGTACTCATGATGGGTGCGGACGCTGAGGATCAAGAGCTTGGCGACGGCGATCGCGTCGGTCTGGAAATCGTGCATTCCCTTGAACCACTTCAAGTCGGCAAACGTGACTTTGACAGACAGCGGTATTGAACCGCGCCGGGTTTGCCGGAGGCTCCAACTCCTGAGTAAGGTGGAGCATCATGAGCAAGACAACGAACAAGTTTTCCCTTGAAGTGCGCGAACGCGCGGTGCGGCTGGTCCTCGACAATGAAGGTCAGCATGGATCGCGGTGGCAGGCGGTCATGTCGATTTCGGCCAAGATTGGCTGTGCGCCACAGACCCTGAACGATTGGGTCAAGAAGGCCGAGGTTGATAACGGCAAGCGGGCAGGTATTCCGACCGAGATGGCCGACCGCATGAAGGCACTGGAACGCGAGGACCGCGAGCTGCGCCAGGGTGAGGAGGGTCAGAAAACAGTCCGGGGGACTGTTTTCCCGACGAACGAGATCCTTCGCAAGGCGTCAGCGTATTTTGCGATGGCGGAGCTCGACCGCCGGTCGAAGTGATGGTGGCTTTCATCGACGCGCACAGGGATGCGCACGGGGCTTGGCCATCGCGGCGCTATCGGTCCGAGCCCGATGGACAAGGCCGATCTGCAGCGCGCTGCCGATTGCCCCGTCCACCTATTATGAACATCTGGCGAAGCGGGCCAATCCGGCACGGCTGTCAGACCGCGCCCGCCTCGATGAAGCCCTGCGTCCCGAGATCCGCCGTGTTTTCGAAGATAACTGGCGTGTCTACGGCGTGCGCAAGATCTGGCACCAGCTGCGCCGCGAAGGCTTAGATATCGCCCGTTGCACGGTGGCACGGCTGATGAGGGGCATGGGTATTCAGGGTATTATCAGAGGCAAGCCGCATCGGACGACGATCTCGGACAACAAGGCACCGTGTCCGCTGGACAAGGTGAGCCGCCAGTTCCGTGTTCCGGCGGTCGTGTCGCGAATGCTGTGGAAACTCCCTGGCAGCGTGCTCCGAGCATGTGAAGCTTCGGCCTGTTAGGCGGCGAGGTCAAGGGGCATGGGCTCGAGGGGCTGAGAGAGGGTTTCCCAGCCATCGACCTTGCGCATCTGGATCTGGCCGGAGGCGAGCAGCGCCCAGAGCAGCATGGGCACGGTCTCTGCGGAGGGCAGCACGGTCTGGGTCTTGATGCGGCGGCGGAACTCCCCGTTCAGGCGCTCGATGGCGTTGGTGGTCCGGGCCGATTTCCATTGCGAGGGGTCGAGCCGTGTGAAGGTGAAGAGCCGGTCGCCTGCTTCCTCCAGGCTGTCGGCCACCGCTCGGCACTTCAGGCGCCATTTGCGGAGGAAGGCCTTGCGGCGCGTCTCAATCCCGGCGGCGGTGTCGGCGTAAATCATGTCGCGGTAGTCCTCGGTCAACTCGTCTTGGAGGTGCTTCGGCGCGTGGGCCAGGAGGTTGCGGTGCTTGTGAACCGTGCAGCGCTGGATCGGCAGGTCCTCGCCCCACAGCGCCACGAGCGCGGCCTCCAACCCCGGGGCACCGTCAACGATCACGAATTCAGGCCACTTCAAACCGCGGGCATCAAGGTCATCCAGGAACTGACGCCAGGCGGCCGTGCTCTCGCCACCCATGTTCCTGATGGATAACAGCACCTTCTGTCCGTCGCGGCGCACACCGATGGCGGCCAGAACAGAAATGTTCGTGGCTTTCCGGTCCAGTCGGGTCTTGATCACGGTGCCGTCGAGGATCAGGCGGACAATGTCTTCATCGGCCAGACTGCGCGCACACCAGGCGTCCCAGTCCACCTTGACCTTGCGCCAGGCGCGGCTGACCACGTCCTTGCTGACCGCGCCCTCGAAAAGCCCGAACAGCGCCCGCTTGACCCGGCGCGTGTTGGTTCCGGAGAGGTAGACTGCCGCGATCAGGGCCTCGGCCTTCTTCGTCAGCCGCTGGTAACGGGGCAGCGCCTTCGAGCGCCACTCCGTCACCTTGCCAGCATCATCCTCAATCCGGGCGCGCGGCACCCGCACTGTCTCGGTACCGAAGGTGCCAGTGAGTTGCCGCTCCCGGTGCCCGTGGCGATACCCTTTCGCCGAGCCGCCGCTCCGGTCGTAACGAAGGCGGCCGAGAAAGCTCGCGAGTTCTTCTTCGAAAACGGCTTCGATGGTCGCGCGGACGTGGCTCCGCAGCCGCTCCTCGATCGGATCGAAACCGGCCTCTCCGGCCAGTAGCGCAAAGCTCGCGGTGTCGGTAATCTGGTTCATGGCGTGATCTCCCTGGCGGTTGCCGCCGCCGGTTGGGTGGGTGTCAGTTCACCCGGAGATTACGCCGCCCTCAAATTTCCACCAACTCCCCGACACGACCGTTCCGGCACCGAATATGCTGTGGGGTCGTCCATTGTGGCGCCATTGGTTCAAGCCCAATGGACGACGATTTCACGTATGTCGCCACTTGGAAGGGTTTCGTCTATGTCGCCTTCGTCATCGATGCCTATGCCCGCAAAATCGTTGGCTGGCGCGTCAGCAATTCGGCGCATGCGGGGTTCGTTCTCGATGCCCTGGAACAGGCGGTGCATGATCGCCGCCCCGGAAAGGGCATGGGGCTGGTTCACCACAGGTGCGAAGCACGGGGCTCGCAATACCTGTCTATTCGCTACACTGAGCGCTTGGCGGAAGCCGGTATCGAACCCTCGGTGGGCAGCGTCGGCGACAGCTACGAAAATGCCTTGGCCGAGACGATCAATGGCCTGTTCAAGGCTGAGGTCATCCACCGCCGTGGCCCATGGCGCAGCCTAGAAGCCGTGGAATACGCGACGCTCGAATGGGTGGACTGGTTCAACAACCGCCGTATCCTCGAGCCGATCGGAAACATCCCGCCCGCTTAAGCCGAGGCCAACTTCTACGCAGCTCTGGAGACTGAACCCATGGCCGCGTAACTAACGTCGATCAGCCTCCGGCAAACCCGGCGCGGTTCAGTCGGGTTGGACTTGTGTTCCTTTCCACAAACGCCACTGGCATCGAAGTGTTTAGGTGGCGCGAGGAAATTCCACTACATTTTCCAATGGTTACGGGCTCTACACCGAATACGCGCAGTCGAGAGGTCCGGAGAATATCTCGCTGCAGAGAACGTGTCTGGCCGCTTTGGAGAGTACGCCGGTGCAAAGCCAACTGCGCATAACCCTCGAAAACAACGGAAAAATCCGGCCGCAGCCGGATGGGGAGAACGCTTTGGCGAGGGCAAGTGGCGGAGGGGATGGGCCTGATATCCAACCTTCTCCATCAGCGGAAACCGCCGACGGCTCATGCAAGCATCACGGGCGTGAGCGCCTGCCAATTCAGTCGCGAAAATCTTCCTTGAACCTGTCGATCTGATGCATGCGCTCATGCAGGATCGCGACGATACCGATATCGCCGTCGGACAGTCGGCGCCAATAGATGAAGTGGTGTTCGTACCGGAAGAAGAACCCTTCGACGCCGAGCTCTGCCGGGATAGGCTTTGAGGCGACGCCATGGGCCTCGATCCGTTCGAATGCTTCGAACATGCCGGTGATGTAGCGATCAGCCTGAACCTCGCCCCATCGGTCGCGCGTATAGCGGTAGATGTCATCAAGGCGGAGTGAGGCCGCCTCCTGAACCCGGATCGCCATCTGGTCAGGCCCGGTTGCGAGCGATGACTTCCGCAGCCGTCAGCGGCTTGTAGCTGGTCTCGGGCGCGGCGAAGGCGCGGGTCAGTTCGGCCTTCAGCCGGTCGAAAGCCTCCTGCTCGGCCCGCTCCTTGTCTCGCCGGATCAGGTCGCGCACGTATTCGCTGATGTTCTCGTAGGAGCCGTTCTCGCCGACATTGGCCGCAACGAAATCGCTGAGCGCACCGCTCAGACGGACGGTCATGGTCGTTGTGGTCGTGGTGCGGGACATGGAAGTCTCCTCATGCTTGGTGCGTATTCAATATAACCAAAAAACACTACACATCAAGTCTGGCGGCGGCGGACCAATTTGGCCATTCCGCCGCCTCTGTGGCGGCTTGACCTTACTCGGCATCCGCGCCGTCGTGCCGATCGGCCAGCAGCAGGACCATGTGGAACACGATATCCGAGTGCTTGGCCAGCGCGATCAGATGCTCGCCGCTGGGTCCACGCTCGCCAGCGATCCAGTACTTCACTGTCCGCTCGCTGGCACCCGTCCAGCGCATCGCCGTCTTGACTGCTCGATGCGTCAAGCCGAGTTCGTCCCGAAGCGCCGAGGCAATGGCTGCCCGGTAGTCGGCGACATTGGCTTCAAGGTGCACATTTGTGCCCGTTTTCGGCACAAATGTGCCCGTCTTGGTCCGCATCTCTGCGTCCTCCTTCGATAATACTCTGGGAAGGACATGAAAAGCGGCAGTTCGTATTTGCGCCCAACCTGCGGTAGAGGGCCATCAGCTCGAAGCAGCCCACATGATTTCTTGGGAGGCGGGCGTGGCTCGAGGAAAAGCACCATTATCCGAAGGAGAAACCGAGCCGTCCGAGCAGCTGCTGGCTGCGGAGTACGTCCGGATGTCGACCGAGCATCAACAGTATTCAACCCAGAACCAGGCGCAGACTATCCGCGAATACGCCGAACGCCGCGGCATCAGGATTGTCAAAACGTATTCGGATGACGCGAAAAGCGGCCTGATCATCGGCGGTAGGATGGCATTGCAGCAGATGATCGCCGATGTCGAATCCGGCGTGGCCGAGTTCAGCATGATTCTGGTCTATGACGTCACTCGCTGGGGACGTTTTCAGGACACCGACGAATCTGCCTATTATGAGTATCGCTGCCGGAAGGCGGGGATGCAGGTCGCCTACTGCGCCGAGCAATTCGAGAACGATGGTTCTCCGACCTCCACCATCGTGAAAAGCGTCAAGCGCGCGATGGCGGGCGAATATAGCCGTGAGCTTTCAGTGAAGGTCTTCGCCGGCCAATGCCGTCTGATTGAGCTCGGCTATCGTCAGGGCGGCCCGGCGGGCTTCGGGTTGCGTCGCGCCCTGCTCGATGAACGGGGCGAAGTAAAAACCGAACTGAAGCGCGGTGAGCACAAGAGCCTTCAGACGGATCGCGTCGTCCTGGTTCCCGGACCAGACGAGGAGGTCCGGACGGTGCGCTGGATCTACAGCCAGTTTCTGAAGAAGGGCCTGTCGGAAAGCGAAATTGCGGCAGAACTGAATGAACGCGGCATCCTCACCGATCTCGGGCGGGCCTGGACCCGCGCGACCGTCCATCAGATCCTGACCAATGAGAAATACATCGGCAACAACGTCTACAACCGGCGCTCATTCAAACTGAAGCGCAAGCGGGTCGCCAACGGCCCGGAGATGTGGATCCGGTCGGAAGGGGCTTTCGAGGCCATCGTCGAGCCGAAACAGTTTCAGAAGGCTCAGGCCATCATCGCGGCGCGCAACCGTCGCTTCTCGGATGAGGAGATGCTGGAGCGCCTGACCCGGTTGCTCCTGCGTCATGGATACATTTCCGGGCTGGTGATCGACGAAGCAGATGGGATGCCGTCCAGCGGCGCCTATGCCCATCGCTTCGGCAGCCTGCTCAGGGCCTACTCCCTTGTCGGGTTCACCCCGGATCGCGACTATCGCTACATCGAAGCCAACCGCCTGTTGCGGCAATTCCACGGCGACGAGATTGAGCGCGTGATCCACGAAATCACCCGGCTTGGTGGTGCCGTGATCAGGAACCCTGCGACGGACCTGCTGACCATCAACGGCGAATTCACGGCATCCGTCGTCGTCGCCCGCTGTCGCGAAACGTCCTCAGGCGGCTTGCGCTGGAAGATTCGCTTCGACACCGGCCTCGCGCCAGACATCACCATCGCCATCAGGATGAATCGCACGAACACCGACGCGCTCGATTACTACCTGCTGCCCCAATTCGAGATGCGGAGCAAACCTCTGGGGCTTGCAGAGGAGAATGGCCTGATGCTGGACGCCTTCCGTTTTGAAACGTTGGACTTCTTCTTCGACATGGCCCGGCGCGTTTCCGTGTCCGAGGTGACACCATGGTGAGCGATATCGAACCCCATGCCGAGGTGCAAATTATCCCAATTGCGGCCATCACCGTGGAAAATCCACGCGAACGATCTGAAAAGACCTTTCGTGCACTGGTGGACAGTATCGGCAAGGTGGGGCTGAAGAAGCCGATCACCGTCGCGCGGGATGACACGGCGTCGGGAGATGCCTATCGGCTCGTCTGCGGTCAGGGGCGGATGGAGGCCTATGTCGCCCTTGGCGAAACCCACATCCCGGCCATCGTCGTGGACGCGAACGAGGTCGAACGGCTCCTGCGTAGCGTGATCGAGAATATCGCCCGTCGTCAGCAGCGACCGCTGGAGTTGTTGCAGGACATCGCCATCCTGCGCGAGCGGGGATATTCGGACCATGACATCGCCGAGAAAACCGGATTGTCATGGTCGTACGTTCACGAAATCGGCGAGTTGATCGCCAACGGCGAGGAACGTCTGCTGATCGCGGTCGAGACCGGTCAGATGCCCCTCAGTGTTGCACTGTATATCACTAGGGCGGAAGAGAAAGATGTGCAGAAGGCGCTGGAGGCAGCCTATGCCTCGGGTGAATTGCGCGGCAAGAAGCTGCTGGAAGCACGGCGGCTGGTGGAACTGCGCCACCGGCACGGCAAGAAAAAAGGTGCCACACGCGCAAAACGAACTGGGGTGCGGATGACATCGGCGGCGTTGGTCCGGGCCTATCGTATCGAGGCAGAACGCCAGCAGGACATGATCCGCAGGGCGCAGTCGACGCGCGGCAACCTGCTGTTCCTCGACGCAGCGTTCCAGTCCCTGCTCAAGGATGAGAATTTCCTCACCTTGCTCCGTGCCGAGGGCTTGGATTCCCTGCCGAGCATGGTGGTCGACGGTCTCAAGGAACCTCGGGCATGACACACATGGGTAAAACGCCGCCGCCCATTCTCGCCGCCACCGACGCCGAAGACCTTGTCGATCCGGCAATGAGAAAAGAAACGTCCGGCATCACGCGCGAACAGGCGGAGCGGATGAAGGCCGAGATGGCCAGCCTGCAGAAAAACATCAAGCTGATCGAAGGGACACTTGGCCCCGATCATCTACGCCTTGTGGTAGCGGGCCGCTACGTCGAACGCCTGCTCACGAATGAACGGATCAATCGCTATCTCGAAAAGAACCACGGAGACATTCTCGGCGAGTTTGGTCGAATCGTGGCGGCGTTATCTCGTCCGGAGCCGTCTTCGGAAGCCCCCGTTGCCCAACCCGCCCAAACAGGCAAAACTCAAACCCGGAGTCTCGCTCACCCTGGATAGAAGTTGGGGGCAACGTCAATATGCCTCTCACCGTGAAGAAACTCGAAGGTGCCAAGTTCGGCATCGACAAGGAACGTCTCAGCGACGGGAACGGTCTTTACCTCCGCCTGTATCCCTCCGGGGCGAAGCGCTTTCAAGTCCAGATCCCGAGCGAGCCGAGCTGCAAGCGCCGCGTGTGGATTACCCTGGGTGACTTTCCTGCCCTGTCCTTGAAGGAGGCGCGTGAGACGACGGTCTGGATCCGGCTGCAGGTTGCCCGCGATTGGAGCGCAGCAAAGGTGCGCGCAGCTCTGACCTCCGGCACTCTCGGTGCCGATCACCCGAACCGGACGCCCGAGGCCGCCACGAAACCAGACGTGCTTTTTCGGGAGGTCGCGGCCGACTGGTTCGAGCGGAAGCGCCACGGCTTGAAGAATGGCAAGCACATCGCCCAGAACTGGACGACCATTGAAACCTACACCTTTCCCCGCTTGGGTCACCGCCCCATTCGGGAGATCACGAAACCAGAGGTTGTCGATACCTTGCGGCCGATCTGGCACGAGAAGAACGAGACGGCGCGCCGCACCCTCGGCCGCCTGCAGGAGATCTTCGAGCTGGCGGAGCTGCAGAGTCACATCGCGTCGAACCCCGCCCGGTTCAACCCGCAGACGGCCTTCGGCCGGGTCCGCAGGAAGACGCAGCATTTCGGATCGCTGCCTTGGGAGCGGATGCCAGAGCTGTGGCAATGGCTGACGGCGGTGCGCTGCGACGAGATCACCCGTCAGTTCGTGATGCTTCTGCTGCTAAGCGCAAAGCGGACCGGGGAGGTCAGGTTCGCGCGGCACTGCTGGTTCAGCGAACTGCCACAGGCGGTCTGGGAGACCCCCGCAGAGCACATGAAGATGGGTCAGAGCCATCGCGTCCCCGTCAGCCGCCAGATTGCGACCATCGTGGACAACATGGCGATCCTTTCCGGTGGAGGTGGATGTCTTTTCTCGAAGCCACACACCCAAAGCGGTGTCATCTCGGAGAATGCCGCGCTTGTTCTGCTCAAGCGCTTCGACGCCTCCATTACGGGTCACGGGGCCCGGGCCAGCTTCAAGGGATGGGCGCGGTCGCAGGGTCGCTATCAGAGGGACACGATCGAGTTTGCCCTGGCTCATGGCCTGCCACCCCTCGAAGCCGCCTATATGCGCGAAGACCTCTTGGAAGAGCGACGGCCGATGATGCAGGACTGGGCCGACTTCGTGACCGGAGACGCGGGCGTGCCGTCCCTTCGGATGTTGCGGACTGACATTGCTCCCTCGGCGGAAGTGGCAAGTTAGGACGTAGGGGTAGTCGTTGACTGCAAGCGCAATGCTACAGGCGACAAGCCGGTCTAGAGGGACGGAGACCCACTGGCCAGCGCATCCCTCTCCCGAGACCCGCCGCCTGACCCAGGCTGCGCGGCAGGCAAGAATGACGCACCAACCGTGACCGAGCCTGCGCTGGCCGTTGCCTCGCGGGCGCCGCCAAGCGGGATCGGACCGATGCGGGCGCCCGAGATGATCACCGTCCCCGCCACCAATGGCAGGCCCATATCCGCCGCACGGGTCGAGAGCCAGGCCAGGAAATCGGCGGTCTGCGGCAGAGTCGCGCCCTGCTCGGTCGTGGCGACAGGCTGGCCGTCCAGCGACAGGGTCAGGTCCAGCGGCCCGTTCAGCCGGTCCCGCCAGTCGGGAATGGCATCGCCCAGCACAATCCCCGCCGAGTTGAAGCAGTCGGCCATCGCCTCAAGCGGATGGACGATGGTCCGGTCCCGATAGCGCGACGACACGATCTCGAAGGCCAGCCGCACCTCCCCAACGGCCGCAAGCGCGGCCTCGGGCCTGCTGCCGGCGGGCAGGTCGGCACCAAGGACGAAGGCCGTTTCGACCTCAATCGCGGCGTCGGCGGGCAGCGGTGCCAGCGTCGCCCCGCTGGTCACGACCTCGCTTGCGGGCATGGCGGCGGCGTGACGGTCACGACCCGCCAGAAGTGCCATCTTCCAACTGGCCGGTCCGGCCGACTGCCGCATGACCGAGGCTTGGACGGCATAGGCGGCCTCCGGATCGGGGGGCGTGGCAGGCAGCCCCACAGGGCGCGCGCCACCGCCGCGCACCTCCAGAAGCACCCGGGCGGCGGCCTCAGCGTCGAAGATGGGGGTCATGCGGCAGTCTCCTCGGGCGATGGCATGGAGTGGCGCGGCAGTATCGCGCCGGGATGAAGGACGACCTGCGCGGCCAGGGCCGCCGCGCGGGCGATGGCGTCGGCGGGGGCCGCACCGGCCCGGCGCGCCGCCAGCCAGCCGGCGTTGAAGCTGTCGCCCGCGCCGGTGGTGTCGACGGCCACGCGGCGGGGCGGCAGGGACCAGCGGTCGATGCCCTCCCCCCCTGCCGCGCGGTGGATGACCGCGTCGCCGCCGGTGGTCAGGACGATCTCGGCCTCGGTCAGCGCCATCAGCCGCCGCGTCGTCGCGAGGGGGTCGGCGACGCCGAAGCAGGCCGCCATGTCGTCAAGCGACGGAAGGACCAGCGTGGCAAGCGCGGCGGCCCGTCCGATGACCGCCTGTGCCACCCCCACATCAGGCCAGAGCGCAGGGCGGTAGTTCGTGTCCAGAACGATGCGCGCGCCCCGCGACCGGCACCGCTCCAACGCCTGCAGCAGCGCCTCGCGCCCCTCGGGCAGCAGCATCGCCAGGGTCACTCCCGAAAGGACCAGCGTAGCCGCCCCGTCCAGCGCAGCCCGCTCCTCGGGCACCGCGAAGAGGCGGCGGGCCGGGGACTGGTCGCGCCAATAGGTGAAGCTGCGCTCTCCCTCCGCGTCGGTGGTGATGAAGCTGAGGCCGGGACGTCCGCCCTGATGTGTCGCACACAGATCGGCGATGCCTTCCTCGGCCAGCGTTGCCCTCAGAAAGCCGCTCATCGCGTCATCGCCAAGGCGGGACAGATAGCCGACCGTGCCGGGGCCACAAAGCCGGGACAGATAGACGGCCGTGTTCAGCATGTCGCCGCCCGCGCGGCGGTCGAAGCGTCCTGGGGTCGCCGGATCGGCGGTGAACTCGACCAGCGGCTCGCCGATGCAGAGGAATTCCATGTCAGCCCTCATAAGGGGTGGGTAGGGGGCGCCCCGCGACATGCGCCGCGATGTTCTCCAGCACCAGCGCGGCCATGGCGGCGCGGGCCGCATCGGTGGCCGAGCCCAGATGCGGGGTCAGCACGCAGTTCGGCGCCTCGATCAGCGCGGGCGGCACGGTCGGCTCATCGTCGAAGACGTCGAGCCCTGCCCCCGCAATGGTGCCGGCCCGCAGCGCATTGACCAGCGCCTCGGTATCCACCACCGGGCCGCGGGCGACGTTGACCACGATGCCCTCGGGGCCAAGCGCCTTCAGGACGGCGGCATCGACAAGACCCCGCGTCTCGGTCCCACCGGCGGCGGTCACGAACAGCAGCGAGCAGTCGCGCGCCAGCGCCTGCGCATCGGGGCGGAACGCGTCCGGCGCATCGGGCTTTTCGCTGCGCGCGGTGTAGAGGACCTCCATCCCCAGCCCGCGCAGCAGATCGGCCAGGCTGCGCCCGATGCGGCCGTAACCCAGGATCCCTGCCCTGCCCCGGATCACCGGACGGCCCAAAGCGGGCTTGCCGCCCGCGGCCCAGGACCCGGCTCGGATGAACCGGTCGCCCTCGGCGATGCGGCGTCCGACAGCCACTGCCAGGCCAAGCGCCATCTCGGCCACCGCATCGGACAGCACGTCGGGCGTGGTGGTCACGCGGATGCCCCGGCGGCGCGCCTCGGCCAGGTCGACGGCATCGACACCCACACCGTTCACCGCGATCAGCTCCAAGGCAGGCAGCAGCGCCATCTGCGCCGCCGACAGCCCCAGGGCGCCCGAGGTCAGCACGATCCGCGCCCCGGCGGCGTCCTCAATGGTGGTCCGCAGGTCGTATTCGGCGGAGAGCCGTTCCTGCATCGCGGCAGGCTTCAGTGTGGCCAGCGCCAGAACCGTGGGACGGCTCATGCGATCTGCCCCAGGAAGGCCTGCAGACGTTCGTTGCGCGGGTTGGTGAAGAAGGGCTCGGGCGCGTTCTCCTCGACGATGGCGCCGCGATCCATGAAGATCACCCGGTCGGCCACGGCGCGCGCGAAATCCATCTCATGCGTGACGCAGAGCATGGTCATGCCGTCGCGGGCCAGGTCGATCATGGTGTCCAGCACCTCCTTGACCATTTCCGGGTCCAGCGCGCTGGTCGGTTCGTCGAACAGCATGATGCGCGGCTTCATGCACAGGGCGCGGGCGATGGCCACGCGCTGCTGCTGGCCGCCCGACAGCTGGGCGGGATACTTGTCGGCCTGTTCGGGGATGCGGACACGCTCCAGATACTGGCGCGCGGTGGCCTCGGCCTCGGCACGCGGGACCTTGCGGGTCTTCATGGGCGCCAGCATGCAGTTCTCCAGGACGGTCATATGCGGAAACAGGTTGAAGGACTGAAAGACCATCCCGACATCGCGGCGGACCTTGGCCACGTTCTCGGCCCCCGACAGCGTGATGCCGTCCACGACGATCTGGCCGGACTGGATCGTCTCCAGCTGGTTGATGGTGCGGATCAGGGTGGATTTTCCCGACCCGGACGGGCCGCAGATCACGATCCGCTCTCCGCGGTCGACGGTCAGGTCGATATCGACCAGCGCGTGATAGGCGCCGTAATACTTGTTGACGGCGCGCATGGTGATGGCGTGTTCGGTCATCGGGGCTCCCCTGGGGCGCAAGGGCGCCCGGCCGCGCGGGCCGGGCGCATCCGGGTCACTGGGCGGTCTTGACGAAGTCGGGCAGCGGCTCGCCCAGCCATTTCTCATGGATGGTGTCGAGCGTGCCGTCCTCGCGCGAGGCGGTGACGAAGGCGTTGATCTCCTCCAGCAGGGCGTCCGAGTCCGGCGCCACCGCGATGCCCTGCACCTGGCTGGACAGGTCGAACTTTTTGTCGAAACGGTCGCCCGCCACGCCAGAGATCTGCGAGAAGACCACGTTCGACAGACCGATGGTCTGCACCTGCCCCGACATCAGCGCCTGCACGGCGGTGGCGTCGTCGTCGAAGCGGCGGATCTCGGTCCCCTCGGGGGCGACCTCGGTCACCCCGGTGTCCTGGGTCGAGGCGCGGGCGACGGCGATCGACTTTCCGGCCAGATCCTCGGGTCCCGCGACCGCGACGTCGGTGCCGCCGTAGACGCCGATGGCGATGCCCGCGTAGGGGATCGAGAAATCGACGCGCTCTGCCCGTTCGGCGGTGATCCCGAGCGATGCGACCAACACGTCGACCTGGCCCGACAGCAGATAGGGGATGCGGTTCGGGCCGGTCACGGGCACGATCTGCGCCTCGACGCCCAGATGTTCGGCCAGGGCCTTGGCCACATCGGCATCATAGCCGTCCGGCGTTCCCGAGGCGTCCTGGATGCCGAAGGGCGGGAAGTCGACAAGCATGCCGACGCGGATCGTGCCGGCATCGCGGACCGCCTGAAGGTCGGTGGCAAGCGCCGGTGCGGCCAGAAGGGTCGTGGCGGCCAGGGCCGCGAACAAGCGACGGGTCAGTGTCATGGTATCCTCCTCCTCAGTGAAAACTCAGCGCGTGACGGCCAGGCGCATGCGCGCCTCCATCCGCCGGGCCAGCAGCGACAGCGGCCAGCACAGAATGAAGTAGAAAGCCGCGACCGTGCCGAAGACCAGGAAGGGCTGGAAGGTCGCGTTGTTGACGATCTGGCCCGCGCGCGTCAGTTCGGTGAAGCCGATGATCGAGGCCAGCGACGTCCCCTTGATCAGCTGCACCAGGAACCCGACCGTGGGCGCGGTGGCGGTGCGCATGGCCTGCGGCAGCACGACATGGCGCATGCGGTCGCCATAGGACAGGGCCAGCGCGGTCGCGGCCTCGGACTGGCCCTGGGGGACGGCCTGGATGGCGCCGCGCCAGATCTCGCCCAGAAAAGCGCTGGCGTGCAGGGTCAGCGCGACGGCGGCGGCCAGCAGCGGGTCGATGGGCAGGCCCAGCACGGCCAGCCCGAAATAGACCAGAAACAGCTGCATCAGCAGGGGTGTGCCCTGAAAGACCTGGATGAAGGACATCGAGATCCAGCGCAGCACCCGGGCCTGCGACGTGCGGGCCAAGGCCAGCACCATGCCCCCCACCGCGCCGCCTGCGAAGGCGATGAGCGACAGGATCAGGGTCCAGCGGATGGCCATCAGGATGAACAGCACGTCGGCCGAGGAGAACTCACGGATCATGTCAGCGCCCCGCCGGATAATCGAAGAACACCCGCCGCAGCGTCGCGAACAGGGTCGAGAAGCCCAGGGCCAGCAGGAAATACATGGCCGTCAGCACCAGATAGATCTCGAAGCTGGCGAAGGTGCGGGCGTTCAGGTCCGCCCCCGCCGCAGCAAGGTCGGTCGCCGAGATGACCGACACCACGCTGGAGGTCAGCATCAGATAGATGAACTGGCTCGTCAGCGACGGATAGATGTTGCGCAGGGCGGGCTTCAGCACGACGTGGCGGAAGATCTGCACGGGGGACAGGGCCAAGGCGCGTCCGGCCTCGATCTGGCCCTGCGGGATCGATTCAATGCCCGCGCGGATGATCTCGGTCCCGTAGGCGCCGACATTGACCACCAGCGCCACGAGGGCCGCGGTATTGGGCGACATGCTGATGCCCAGGGCGGGCAGGCCGAAGAAGATGAAGAAGATCTGGATCAGGAAAGGCGTGTTGCGGATCACCTCGACATAGGCATCGACGATCCAACGCAGGGGTTTGATACCGGACGTCTTGGCGACCGCCCCCAGGACCGACACGACCAGCCCGATGGCCATAGCCGAGAACGACAGCTGGACCGTCAGCCACGCCCCGTGGGCCAGCATGTCCAGATTGTCGAACACCGGCTGAAAGTTGAAGCGATACATCTGCCCTCCCCTGCGGATGTGCTCGTTTTCACGATTTAGAACGATCTAAAACGCAGCCATGCCGATGTGTCAAACGATTTTTTTCCCGGAGCTTTCGCGCACCATGAGCGCGGGGGCCTGAAGGAACCGTTCAATGGGGCGCCCCGGCTCTGCCAGCCGCATGGTCAGCAGCTGCGCAGCCTCTGCGCCGATCACCGCCGGGCGCATGGCGACGCTGCTCATCGGCGGATAGGTCAGTTCCGCCAGCGGCAGATCATCCAGGCCGACTACGGCGATGTCCCGTCCCGGCTGACGATCCGCACGGCGCAGACCCAACATGAGCCCGGCCGCCAGAACGTCGTTGAAGCATAGGACGGCCGTTGGCCTTGACGGTAGGGCCAAAACCTCATCGGCTGCGAGTGCCGCACCTTCCCAGGTCAATTCGGCCTCCACGATCCCAGCATCGATGGCGCCGGTCCGTGCCAAACCCAGTGAAAAGCCCTCCAACCGCTCCGCCTTAGCCGAGGTCATTGCGCGCACCGACAGAAAGGCGATGCGACGGTGCCCCAGATCCGAAAGATGCTGAAGCGCCAGGCCAACCCCGACGACATAGTCGGCGCCCGCATAATCCGTCTGCTGTGTGCCGACCTCGCGCAGCGCTTGGACCATCGGCAACCCCCAACGCTGCATCCGCGCCGGCAACGCTGGATCCGTTCCGGCGGCAGGGCAAATGATCACCCCGTCCACACCATGACCCCGAAACCGCTGCAGGATCTCGTCCTGGCGCTGCGGGTCATCCTCGCTGTTGGCCAGCAGCACGACGCGGTCCTGAGCCCGCATCACCTGCTCGACGCCGGTCAAGAACTCGGTGAAGAACGAGTTCACGAGATTGGGCACGATCACGCCGACTGTTCGACTGCTGTTGTTGCGCAACCGGGCGGCGCCGATGTCTCGGACATAGTCGAGGTCCGCCATGACCGTTTCGACCATCATCCGCGTGTGTTCGGCCACGAGAGGAGACTGCCTGACGACCAAGGAAACAGTTGCGCGCGACACGCCCGCGACTCGGGCTATGTCCTCCAACGTCGGTCGCTTTATGCTCATGGCGCATCTCTCACGATTAGGGCTCACCTGGCTGTCGGATCCAAGGACAAAATTGAAGTGCCGCTCGGGCCACAGTCCACGTTCAATCTGAATGAGGCAGAAGCGGAGCGCCACCAACAAGGATGATCTGGTGATGTCGTTGGTAGAAATGCCCACGTCGGAGAAAGTGCGGCTAGACGGCCTTGCAGCGTGCACATCGCGTATCATTCAAAAGTGCCGTCCGCGTGCGCGACAGCACGACTAACACCGCGATTGACTGGAAAAGGCGGAAAGCTGACAGCCGGCGCTACAGTATCGCAGTAGCAGCAAACCTAGCAAAGCGGTCGTTCATATGCATAGCAGCGAACATCGCTCGATAGTCGCTTCGCTCCGCGACCGCGCAAAGGCGACTTCAGAGAAAGGAGGAAGCAGATGACCAACGACCATAAATCCTCCCGGGCCGATCACGACCAGAGGTATGTCGGGATGTGGGTGACCGCGGACGGCCATATCCGGCACAACCTGCTGCCGGATGGCCGCTATGACGAAGCAAAGGGAAACCGTGAAAGTGCCTATCAGGGCCGGTATGAGGTTCGTGACCGGCACATCGACTACTGGGACGACACCGGTTTCACGGCCGACGGTGAGTTCCTCGACGACGTCCTCCACCACGCTGGCATGATCCTTTACCGAAAGGGATAGGACCGGCACGAGCGCTTCATTGGCCTCAAGGCGCCGACGCGCCGGCCTTCGTCCGCGGCAGCGTGTTTAGGTAGGCGCCGCACATGATGTGCAGGTTCCGGCGGAGCGCGTCCGTGTCCTCCGCCGAAAGTCCCCTCTCGAAGGCGTTGTGCACCGTGCCGTAGATCACGGAGGTCAGCGTCGGGTTGATCGCTGCGGCATCTTCAAGGGCAACCTCACACGCCACTGAGACGATTGGAACGTCAGGCGAAGCTTGCCTTCGTCCTGACCACTGCCTCGCTCCACTCCGGTCCTGATCTTCCCGGACTTCATCAGGGCCTGAAAACCAACGACATCCAGCTCCAGCAACGGAGCGATATCGGCCGCATCGACGATGGGCTGCCCGTTTTGAAACTCTACCTTGCTTTTCATGGTGCAACCCTCCAATCCCTGTTCTCCCTTACGCCGCCAGCTGTTCGTCGGCCGGACCGAAGAACTCGAAATGGATGCGGTCGGCGGGAATGCCGGCGTCGCGCAGCCCGGCGACGAAGTGGCGCAGGAACGGGCGCGGGCCGCACAGGTAGATGTCTGCCTCGGCCAGCGGGGTGTTGGCCTGCAGCCAGTCGATGGTGATCAGGCCGCGATTGGCGCCGTCATCGGTCCCGCCCTCGTAGAACGTCTCGACCAGGACGTTGCCGTGCCGTGCCGCGGCGTCGTGGACCTGGGCCTCCAGGGCATGGTGGGCCGGGCTGTTCGTGCCGTGCACATAGAAGACTGGCACGTCGCGGTGCCGGTCGGCCATGACCTCCAGCATGCTGATGATGGGAGTCTGGCCGACGCCGCCCGACAAAAGGACCAGCGGCCGCTCTGGCGCGTCGGGCAGGTGGAAGTCGCCAGCCGGGGGCGTGGCCTCGATCACGGCACCGACGTCGACATGGTCGTGGAGGAAGCCCGAAGCCTCTCCGTCAGGCTCTCTCTTGACGGTGATCCGGTAGAACCCCGCATCCGGCGCGCTGGAGATGGAGTAGTTGCGCTTGACGCCAGGCAGACCCGCCAGGTCGAAGCGCAGGGTCAGATACTGCCCGGGGCGGTGCGGGATGACTGCGCCCCCATCCTCAGGCCGCAGGATGAACGAGACGATGCCGGCCGCCTCAACCCGTTTTTCCGCAACGCGGAAGCGCCGCCAGTCGGTCCAGCCGCCGGGCTGCGCCTCGATCTCTGCCCGGATGGCGGCCTCGCGCTCGATCAGCAGGTCGGCCAGGAACCAGTAGGCCTCGCCCCAGGCCTGGAGGATCTCCTCGGTCGCGGCATCGCCCAGGACCTCCTCGATCGCGCCCAGAAGGGCCTCGCCCACGAAGGGATAATGCTCGGGCAGGATGGCATAGCCGATGTGCTTCTGCGCGATCCGTTCCACCGCCGCGCCAAGAACCGACAGGTTCTCGATGTTCTGCGCATAGGCCAGCACCGCATGTGCCAGCGCCAGGCGTTGCGTCCCCTTCTTCTGGTTCGCCTGGTTGAACAGTGCCGCGATGTGCTCGTTCCGGAACAGGCGGCGATACATCGTCTCGGTGATCACCGGGCCGTGCTGCTCCAGCGCGGGCACCGTGGCCTTCACGACGGCGATGGTCTGCTGCGACAGGGGACGTGGCATGAGTCTCTCCTAAACATGCATCAGTAATGCATCTATAACCTCCTATACATGCGTTGGGAATACCTCTATTGTAGAAAGATGAAGTTGACCCGCTACACCGACTATGCGCTTCGCGCGCTGATCTATCTTGCCGCCAATGACGGCGGGCTGACGTCGATCCGGCAGATCGCCGATGCGCATGGGATTTCCCAGAACCACCTGATGAAGATCGTCCAGGACCTGGGGAACGCCGGCTTCATCAAGACGGTCAGGGGCCGCCATGGCGGGCTGCGGCTGGCCCGGCCGGCGGCAGAGATCACCATCGGCCAGGTTGTCCGGCATACCGAGGACGACGGCGCCATGGTCGACTGCAGCACCTGCCGCATCGCCGAAGGATGTGGCCTGCCGGCCGTCTTCGCCGAAGCCAGGGAAGCCTTCGTGACGGTCCTCGACAGGTGCCGCCTGTCAGACGTGGCGCGCACGCCGGACGCCTTCCGGCACCTCTTCGCGGTCTGAAGACCCGACCAAGGCCGCAACAATCAGCCGCAGGTCTTTCAACTGCCTCCCGTTTAGGCTTATTGGTCGATTTTCATGCAGCCAAAGACCCGGAGGTTCCGGTTTTGCTTCACGACCTGAGACATGCGCTGCGGTCCTTCGGCCCGTCCATCGCATCCGCGCCTCTGGCCGAGGCCTTGCGCGCGGGTGTGGGCGCGCTGGCGGGCCTTGCCATTGCCGGCCTCTTCGCCCTGTCGCCCGCGGTCGATGCGCAGCTGGGGCTGTACCTGATCGCCCCTTTCGGCGCGAGTTCGGTTCTGCTGTTTGCCGTGCCGAACAGCCCGCTTGCGCAGCCTTGGGCGGCGGTGGTGGGCAACACGGTCGCCGCGCTGATCGGTGTTGCCGCATGTCTTCTGGTGGCCGACCCGGCACTTCGGATCGCCGTTGCGGTCGGGGCCGCGATTACCGCCACGATCCTCTGTCGTGCGCTTCATCCCCCGGCAGGCGCCGTCGCGATGACCGCGGCCATGAGTCCCGAGGCCATCGCCGACCTGGGGTTCCGCTTTGCTGTGACGCCGGTGGCCGCGGGAACGCTGCTGCTGGTGGCACTTGCGGCACTTTATGCGCGCCTGACCGGCCGCCACTATCCCATGCGGCAGCATGACGAGCCGAACATCAACCGGACGGCGGACCCGTCGCCCAGCACGAGGATCGGCCTGTCGGAAGCGCAGCTGGTCGATCTTCTGGAACGCTATCGCCAGAACTTCAATCTCGGGGCCGAGGACCTGGCGCGACTGGTGGGCGCGGCCGAGCTGCAGGCAGCGGCACAGCGCACCGGACCCGTCACCGCCGAAAGCATCATGTCGCGCGACCTGGTGACGGTCGGTCCCGATTCTCTCGCCGAGGAGGTTGCGGCGCTGTTCCGACGGCACCGCTTCACCTCGATCCCGGTTGTCGAGGAGGGGCGCTATCTTGGCGTCATCTACCAAATCCACCTGATCGGCTCGGATGCCGACGCGCTGGCGGACAGGTTGATGCAGGCGGATGTCCCCCACGCCTCTCCCTCGACGCCGCTCGGCGCGCTGCTGCCCCTGATGTCGGATGGCGCGGTCGATGCCGTTCCCATCCTCGAAGGCAACCGGATCATCGGCATCGTGACCCGCACTGACCTGATCAGCGCACTCGCGCGGCACAGCATTTCGACCAATGATCGGGCAACCGGAATGGTAGCCTGAGGCCGGGCCAGATCTCATTCCTGCGCAGGACACAAATCGCGCGGCCTCGGCAAGCCAAATCTGCTGAGCAGCCGGTGATATCACCAGGTGTCCGCGCTTCAGAAGGATTGAAGGCACATGCAGGGTGACCAGCCTAGGTGTTTGATCCCAGGGTTTGATGGTGTGATCCTTTCGAAGGAATGGAAGGATGCCCTATGGGACAGGTTCGTCACGGAAGCGCCACGACCACGCACGCCGTCAGAGCAGCAATACAGCGATCGCAAGCTTCGCTCGCGACGCTGAGCCGGGAGTTGGGGATCAACCCGAAGACAGTTGCGAAGTGGCGAAAACGGCAGACAGTCGATGATCTCAAGACCGGCCCAAAGGAGCCACGTTCGACGGTCCTCACGGAGGCTGAGGAGGCGGCCATCGTCGCGTTTCGGCGCCACACGCTGCTGCCGCTTGATGACTGCCTCCATGCCCTTCAGCCGTCCATCCCGCACCTGACACGCTCGGCGCTGCACCGCTGTCTACAGCGGCATGGTATCTCACGCCTGCCTGACGTCGAGGGCGACAAACCGAGGCGGTCGAAGTTCAAACGCTACCCGATCGGCTTCTTCCACATAGACATTGCCGAAGTGCAGACTGGTCTTGCCCCTGTTTCACCGGACACTCAGGCGGTTGTGGTTTGGGCTGCGATGAACTCGCGGGGCGAGCGCATTCTCAGCCCTGAGTGCGGGTGGTTGTCGTTGTAGTCCTCGATCCGGCCTCCGATCAATCCGAGAACGGTCTGGGCATCCGGCAGCGGCGTCACCTGGACGTAATCGCGCTTCAGCGTCTTCACGAAGGCCTCCGAGATGCCGTTGCTTTGTGGGCTCTGGACCGGCGTAAAGCAGGGCTTCAGGCCCAACTGGCGGGCGAAGATCTGCGTGTCCCTCGCGATGTAGGGCGAGCCGTTGTCCGACAGCATCTCGATGACCGACGGGGCGCGATATGCGCCGAAGCGGCGTTCTACGGCTTCGAGCATGATGTCGCGGATGTCGGAGCCGCTGATCCCGGCGTTCATCACGGCGCGCCAGGCGATGATCTCGCGGTCATGCGCGTCGATGATGAAGGCACCGCGGACGATGTCGCCGTTCCAGCAGATGAACTCGAACCCATCTGAACACCAGCGCAGGTTCGAGCGCAGGACAATGACTTTCCCGTCGTGGACATGCTCGGGCCGCTCCGTGTATTTCCGAGCGAGCAGCAGGCTATGGGCTTTCATGATCCGATAGACCCGCTTGTGGTTGACAGGTGCAAGACCTTCCGAGCGCAGTTGCCGGTTCAGGATCGCGGTGATCCGGCGATAGCCATAGGTTGGCCGCACTGTCACCAGCGCGGTGATCCTTGGCACCATCGCCGCGTCTTGCGCTTTGTGATAGCGCCGACGCGGCTTCGTCCTGCCGCTCAGCCGGCTGATCAGGTTCGAGCGGGCCACGCCCAGAGTTTTTGCCACCGCCTTCACTGGAAATCGTCCTTCAGCGGCGACCGCCCGAGCAAGGTCGGTTTTTTTGACCGTGACTTGTCCAGAGCCTCGCGCAGGATCTCGGCCTCCAGCGTCTTGCGGCCGAGCTGGCGTTCGAGTTTGCGAATGCGGTCCTCCATCTGACGGACGACCTTGTTGCTGGTGACGTCATCATCCTCGGCCACGGCGACACTTCCCCCTTCGAGCATGAGCCGCCGCCAACGATACAGCAGGTTCGGTGCCACGCCATTGCGGCGGGCCACGACAGAGATGCTGGCCCGATCGTCCAGCGTCTCCTCCACGATCCGCAGCTTCTCGGCGGCAGTCCAGCGGCGCCGACGGCCGCCATCGGTGATGATCTCTATCTCAGACATAAGCACGTGCTCAGGCAACGGTCTGTTCAAGGCTGAAGTCATCCACCGCCGCGGCCCGTGGCGCAGCTTCGAGGCCGTGGAATACGCGACACTGGAATGGGTCGACTGGTTCAACAATCGCCGACTGCTGGAGCCCATCGGGAACATCCCGCCAGCCGAAGCCGAGGCCAATTTCTACGCCGCTCTGGAAACTGAACCCATGGCCGCGTAACTAACCGAAATCAGCCTCCGGCAGACCCGGCGCGGTTCACACGAACGTTACCGCGACATCGGATACATTTCGTCCATCTCGTGTGAAAACACACGTTAATGAACCTTCTGCGTCTCCATAACGGCCCTCGAATATGGCCCCCGGATAGACCGCGATGTATCCACTTTGCGTTTCAAAGATAGAGTTTGTGCCAAGCTCGATTTTTTGAAGACCTTCAAAGCGAGGGGTAATTTTCTCAAGCATTGCGGAAACACATGCTGCGTCGCGTGAAGCAAATTCTTGATCAGTGTAAGAGTAGGATTGTGTGACAGTGGGAGATGCTGCCGCGTATGACGAAACAGCCAGAACCAAAATTGCTGAAAGCATGGTAAGCTTCATTGCGTTATCCTTTGAGGCAACTTCCCATCATATACTGACCTTGCGATTGCTGACCAGTATTGTGACGGGCGGGTTAGGGCCGAGGCTGTGTGGCAACGCTGTCCCGTGGTAAGCTTCAGCAAGGTAGCGGGAGGCAGGGATGGCGGGTTTCATCGACGGCATTGACCGGGAACAGGTCACGCTTTTCCCTGATCGTCTCGAGGACTGGATTGGCGAGGATCACCTGGTCCGTGTCGTCGACCTCTTCGTCGAGGAGCTTGATCTTCCGGCGCTCGGCTTCGAGCGTTGTGCGCCCGCCCGAACCGGTCGCCCGGGCTACCATCCGGCTGTGCTGCTGAAGCTCTTCATCTACGGCTATCTGAACCGCATCCCATCCAGCCGTCGCCTGGAGCGTGAGGCGGGTCGCAATGTCGAGCTGATGTGGCTGACCGGTCGCCTGGTGCCCGACCACAAGACCATCGCCGATTTCCGGCGCGATAACGGGGCGGCGATCCGCAGGACCTGCGCGCAGTTCGTGGAGCTGTGCCGGCGGATCGGGGTGCTGAGGGGCGATTGCGTGGCCATCGACGGCAGCAAGTTCAAGGCGGTGAACAACCGTGACCGGAACTTCACCAAGAACAAGATCGCCAGCCGCCTTGCACATCTGGAGGCCGACGTTGAGCGCTATGTCAACGAGATGGTTCGCATCGACCGCCAGGAGGACGGCGAGACAAGGGCTGACAAGGTCGCCCATCTCGCCCGCCGCTACGGTCGTATCCGGCAGGAGATCGCGCGGCTGAAGGCAATGGAACAGGCCCTGGCCGAGGCGCCCGACGGGCAGATCTCCCTAACCGATCCCGATGCCCGGGCCATGGCGACCAGTGCCCGACACAGTGGCATGGTCGGCTACAACGTCCAGACCGCGGTCGATACCGAGACGCATCTGATCGTGGTGCATGACGTGACCAATCAGGGCTTCGACCGCGACCAACTGAGCCCGATGGCGACAGCCGCCAAGGAGGCTCTTCGACGCGACGACCTGCATGCCATCGCTGACAAGGGATATTTCAGTGGCTCCCAGATCCTGGCCTGCGATCAGGCGGGGATCACCACAACCGTGCCGCGCCCCGAGACATCGGGCAACCGCGGCAAGGGCATGTATGTGAAGGCTGACTTTGCCTATGATCCGGCCCGCGATGTCTATGTCTGCCCGGCAGGCGAAGAGCTGACCTATCGCTACACGCGCGAGGAGGACGGGCTGCGGATCGGCCGCTACTGGACCAACGAATGTCAGCGTTGTCCGCTTCGTCACCGCTGCACCACCGGCAAGGAGCGCCGGATCACACGGTGGGAGCATGAGCACCTGGTCGATGCGATGCGCGAAAGACTGGGTGGGGAGGCGGATCCGATGACCCTGCGCCGCTGCACGGTCGAACACCCGTTCGGCACCCTCAAGGTCTGGATGGGGCACACCCATTTCCTGACCCGGAGGCTGAAGAACGTCCGCACCGAAATGGCGCTGAATGTCCTTGCCTACAATATCAAGCGGGTGGTCGCGTTGATCGGCATTCGGGGCCTGATGCGGGCCATTTCCGCCTGATCGGGGAGTGTCGCGCCTCAAGCGCAGACGTCACGCCTGCCTGAAAGAGATCACCAGGCCGCCACGCACGCAAAGAGTGTCAGAGGCGGCTGAAAGCTAGCAGCGCGGCCAACCAGCAGCCGACAGCCCCTGCCGGCGCGTTTCCACACAGCCTCGGCCCCTCGCGTCTATCCGCCGGCCTTGGTGCCGCGAACGGCACGCGGCAACCTCTGACCCACGCACTCAGCCCAAAGCAGACAGTCGGCAAGGCGAGGAGCTACCGTGCAGCTTCTCCAAGCCGGCCGTTCAAGGCGTGCGCCTTGCCGCAGAGACCGGTCTCGCCTTATGATTTCAATCATTCAAGCAGAGAAATCCCCTCACTAGTCATAAATTCATTGCAGCCCAACATTGCGTTATACAGCGTCACCTTCCAATTAGTTTGCACGCCTCCAGCCTCCGTCAAAGCTTGATCACGCAATCCTTCGATATGTGAATAGAGAACAACGACACCGGAATCCTCGACAACCGCTAGCAGCGAATCTCTTAAAGAGACCAAGTGATGGCTGGCCAAGTCTTCATAGGCTTCGAAAATCTCGAGCTTGCGAAATTGGTTGTCGAGGCGATGGCCGCTGAGTTGGTCGACGGCAGCGCGATCAATGCTGTAGGTCACAGCCACGGAAGCTCCGACTGAGATCTCGGCACTCAGCCAAGCGCCGGTCGGTATTGGGTCGTAATAGGGATGGAAAAGCGCGCGCTCTTTTGTTTCTCCGTGGTATTCACCTTTCGCCTTGTTGCAGTCGCTACAAATAGGGACGAGGTTCTGCGGAACTACCGATAGCCTAAAGTAGATTTGCTTTGGAACGAAGTGATCGACCTGCTTGATTTGGGCCCATCCGCAAAAGGGACATCGATAAGTCTTCTTGACGCTCTTAATTGAGTTGTAATACCTGCGCAGGTCAGACTTCTTATTAGCTACGTGGCCTTCATATGTAGCAACATGTGCGGCCCGCGTGCTATTTCCTACCTCAACATGAGGGACAAGGGTGAATAGGTCGTTGGTTTCTGCAAGGGTAACATAGCGCTCAACGTAACTACTGATATCCTCGGTCTCTGCGACGAGGGCGCTGCGACCAGGCTCTCTGATCCTAGCAACACATGCCGCATAGATTTCAGAAAATGTCAGATTAGGGACAGGCAGGCTGTGCATAAGTCAGCGGTCCCGATTTTTAATCAGGCTATGCACCAGAGATCTCCCCTCGCTACCTAGGCTACCATTGAATTGGGCAATCACCGCTTTTGCATCTAAACCATCATTAACAAGGCGATGAATGATGCGATTAAACCCAGTTTTTCTCATCTGCAACTCGAATATTTCACGCGTAAGAACGCCCACATTTTCTCCGAGCGTCTCGAGCGTAGGCCTGAATGCTTCCATCTCGTCTCCTGAGCGAGTAAGCAACCACACGCACATTTTTGGAACTTCCTGAAGGACAACAGGCGAATGGGTGGCGACAATTGCTATAGCGTTTCGTTCGGTAACGACCGAGTTCACAACGCTTAGGAGCGCAGAGAGCAGGGGGGGATGGAGGTGAGATTCGGGTTCATCGAACAGAACGAGAGTTCGCTCTTCAACCAGCTCCACTAGTCGCGTTACCGCAAGTAGCGATATGGCGTGCCCGGAGCTGCATCTGTCAAAAATAACGCGCAGATCAATCTCAAAGTTCTCGGAGTTCTCTAGTCCACGGAGATGTAAGTCTTCAAAAAGTGGGTCAATGCCGAGCGCATCAAGGGATGAAAACCATCGTTTCTTGTTCCCGCCTTGCATGCAGTTCTTGGCGCTTTCAAGGAGCGTCTCAAAGAGCGCATCACGCGACATGAGAACAAGCTGCTCTGTCTCGGGAGTGGGTGCGTCGTTAGCCTCGAACAGAATATCTTCGTCGCGATCGGCCTCTTGATCTACATCGACGATCTTTAGAAGCCCAATGAACTCAGCCTTCAGGCGCGCTGCGCCTAGGATCTGCTTTGCGATCTGCTCTTGGTCAAAAACACTAAAACTGACGAAGACAATCTTCTTAAACGATGACTGGTCTGAGGTGGCTACATCTTCCGATGTGAAGTCGATGACTGATGGTCCGCCCCGCTCGTTAAACCCTATTACTTGGACAAGATCTTTGAACAAGGTAGTTTTTCCAACGCCATTTGATCCAATGATCGCGTGCAGATTTGTTGGGATGGGTGAAGTAGGCATTACTTCGAACGAAAGTGACGGGCCATCTTTCCCTATGTTACACGTATAACTAAAGCTGTAAGCAATTTTTCTAGTATCGCCCCTTGCAAGCCTCTTAAACTGGATAACGTCGGAGTCGCTAAGATTCCGCATCAGTGAGTATTTGTAAACATCCTCATCTAAGATTTGCTGAGGTATGAACTCCTGAGCAGCGAGGTCGTGCAGAAAATCCAGAAGTTCCTTAGCGAAGTCAGTGCCGACCTCTTGCAGGGAGTCATAAAAATTTTCAGACTGCCCTATAGAAAAGTAGCCGTCAGGAAGTTCGCCCAGTATTCCCTTGGGGAATACAGTCTTGGCGGATGCGTCTGGCTTTTCCTTCTGACCAACGTGGCCGATCTTTATCGAGCCAATCCTATCAAATTCTTTACCAGTTCTAATCCAGACTCGGAATTTTGTTTCGAAGCCGTAGTCGTCCCAGCTATCCTTTTCTAGGAGGACGTCGGCCGTTTCATCAATGTCATCGTTTCTGTGATGGACGTAGATTCTCACGTAACTGCCCGCCGCCAATAGAAATTTTGATCAAGTTGGCAGTTCTAGTAAGGCTGTCAAGTGCCTATGCTCATCGAGATGGTTTTCCGTGGCGATCGGAATGATACGAAACTGGGCCGTTTTAGGGAGCCGAGGGGCCTTTGCCTGCTCGATACTTAGCAGGCTCCCTTGTTAGCTCCGCGTGAACGGCGGGTATGCGACTTTCGGTCTAGACCGGATGCTGTCTATTTTCCTACTAGGTCGTGTTGACAAAAGGGATTCCTCTGGCAGTCGTCGTATGATTCAAGCTCATCTCTACGTGGGAGATGAACTTGGCACGCAACCTGATATCCGACGATGAGTGGACCTTCTTCGAAGGCTTCATTCGTGCCGTCCGGCACGCTAACGGGCGGAAACCCGCGAACCATCGTCTTGTTCTCGATGGAATTTTCTGGATCGCAAGGACTGGTGCGCCATGGCGTGATCTGCCCGAAGAGTTTGGCAAGTGGTCCTCGGTCTACCGTCAGTTCCGCCGCTGGACTTTGGCGGGACTGTGGGAGGATATCCTGGATGCGCTGAACCACGCTGAGATCGCGCCAGACAAGCTCCAGATGGTTGATAGCACTGTGATCCGCGCGCACCATCATGCGGCGGGCGCAAAAGGGGGACTCCGAAAGAGGCTCTTGGCCGTTCGAGAGGTGGGTTCTCGACCAAGATCCATCTCAGGGTCAACGGCGCAGGCCTCCCGATGAGGACCGAGATCACGCCGGGGCAAGAGTCCGATTACACCGGCTACGATCTGGTGATGGCCGACAATCTTCCACAGCCCGCCGTTCTGGTCGCCGACAGGGGCTATGACTCTGATAAAATTCGGGAAGACATCGAGAGCCGCAACGCCCTGCCCATGATACCGATGCGAAAGAACCGAAGGGTGCGCAAGGCTGTCGACATGACCATCTATACCCTGCGCAACATGGTCGAGCGCTGCTTCAACAAGCTGAAAAACAGCCGCCGCCTGGCAACCCGCTACGACAAAACCGCCGAAAGCTTCCTCGGCTTCGTCGACGTCGCCTGCATCAGGCTCTGGCTCCGCCATTTGTCAACATGACCTAGGGCGTGTTGACGTTTGAGGATTTCCAAACTGATCTCTGGCTGATTCAAGGCTGCCAAATGGGAGGCAACCTTGATCCGCACGACGTTGACCGACACACAATGGGCACTTATCGCTCCACATTGCCTTGGCCGGGAATGTGACCCTGGCCGCACCGGCCCCGACCCTCGGCTTTTTGTTGAGGCGGTTCTCTGGATAGTCCGGACCGGTTGTCCATGGCGCGACTTGCCGGCGGATTTCGGTAAGTGGAACTCGGTGTTCAAGCGGTTCCGGCGATGGGTAAAGGCCGATGCGTTCTACCGTATGTTCCGAGCCTTGGCTGAAGATGCCGATTTTGAATACGCCATGATCGACGGCAGCATCGTCAAGGTTCACCGCCATGGACAGGGCGCAGAAGGGGGACGCAAAGCCAGGCCATCGGGCGCTCTCGCGGAGGGATAACAACCAAGATCATGGCTTTGGCCGATGCGGTCGGCAACCTGACCGACTTTCGGCTGCTGCCGGGACAGGCCCATGATCTGCGCGGCACAGGGGCGCTGATCGATGGCCTGACGTGTGGCCAACTTCTTGCCGACCGGGCGTTCGATGCCGATTGGCTGCGCGAGGCGCTAACCGGTGCAGGGATCGAGCCGGTCATTCCGCCAAAGTCCAACCGCCGCTTCCCCGCCGAATTCGACCGCGAAACCTACAAGTGGCGGCACCTGATCGAGAACCTCTTCGGCAGGCTCAAGGAATACAGAGGCATCGCCATGCGCTGCTGCAAGACTGATGAAAGTTTCAGCGCCTTCATTGCTCTCGCCGCAACCGTCATCCGACTCCGGTGAACGTCAACACACCCTAGACGCAGTCTGCAGGCGCTCGCTTTACCGGACAACAGCGATTCTCCTTCAGCACTGTTGTAGGGCTGCGATTGCCTTTTGCGTCCACACAGGCGCCTTCGCCGCTACGCTGAGGGTGAGTGGCCGCTTCTTCGTTCTGAGGCTGCTCGTTCTCCGCACCGCCGAAGGGCTGCTTCCCTCCCTTCGTGACTGACTTGGCGCCGGTCGTGCTGCGGCGGTGCCGAACGTCCGCTCCTGCGTCCTGACACCCTTGATACGCCGCACCGCCGTCAGGCCGCTCACCGCCCTTTGCTGCCTCCCCGTGGCCAAGATCACCCTCTTTGCTGCACAACGCCCCTACCTGAAATCCTTCGCCTTCACCCTGACGGTATTGATATGCAGATCCGGGATATAGATGTCGCGCGGCGTCGGCGTTCCAGTGTTGCCTGTCAGGCTCCCGCTGCTCGCCCTGAACTCGTCGCCGCGGCCATGGGTCAGGGGGAAGGGCCCGCCGCGCTGTCCGATGCTGGCGAGGTCGGCTGAGAGGTCGGTGATGCGCTGGACGACGAGGTGGACGACCTCGCCCTCGCGCTGGATATGGCCCGCGACGGAGATCATGCCGGCGCCTAGGATGGCGCGGCGGTTGGCCTCAAAGACCTTGGGCCAGACGACCAGGTTGGCGATGCCGGTCTCGTCCTCCAGCGTGATGAACATCACGCCCTTGGCCGAGCCGGGGCGCTGGCGGACCAGCACGATGCCCGCCACCTCGCAGCGGCGACGGTTGCGGGAGGCCATCGCTTCCGCGCAGGGGATCATCCGGCGGCGGGTCAGGTCCTCGCGCAGGAAGGCCACCGGATGGCGGCGCAGCGACAGGCCGGTATGGCCGTAATCCTCGACCACCTCGCGGCCTGCAGCCATCGGGCGCAGGGTCACGGGGGGCTCGGCATCGCCGGCCGGCGTCGCGGCGAAGAGGGGCAGGTCACCGTCGCGCAGGGCCTTCAGCTGCCAGAGTGCCTCGCGGCGGGCGAGGCCCAGAGCGGTGCGGAAGCCGTCCGCCTCGGCGATGCGGGTCAGTGCCGCCACCGGCACCGGCGCGCGGCGGCGCAGATCCTCGACCGAGGCGAAGGGCTCGTCGGCGCGGGTCAGCACGATCGCCGCCGCATGGGCGTTGGCGAGGCCCTTGACCATCCGCAGCCCCAGCCGGACGGCGAAGCGCCGGCCGTCGCCAAGCGGCTCCAGCGTGCAGTCCCAATGGGAAGCGTTGATGCAGACCGGGCGGACCTCGACCCCGTGATCGCGCGCGTCGCGCACGATCTGGGCGGGCGCGTAGAAGCCCATCGGCTGGCTGTTCAGGAGCGCCGTGCAGAACACGTCCGGATGCCAGCACTTGAGCCAGGAGGAGGCATAGGAGATCAGCGCAAAGCTGGCCGCATGGCTTTCGGGAAAGCCGTAGCTGCCGAAGCCCTCCAGTTGGCGGAAGGTGCGCTCGGCGAAGTCGCGGTCGTAGCCGCGCGCCGCCATCCCCTCGATCAGCTTGTCGCGGAACTTCGACACGCCGCCGGTGAACTTGAAGGTGGCCATGGATTTGCGGAGCATATCAGCCTCGCCCGGCGTGAAGCCCGCGCATTCGATGGCGACCCGCATCGCCTGCTCCTGGAAGAGCGGCACGCCGAGCGTCTTGCCCAGCACCTTCTCCAGCTCGGGCGTCGGGAAGGAGACGGCCTCCTGTCCCGCGCGCCTGCGCAGATAGGGATGGACCATGTCGCCTTGGATCGGGCCGGGCCGCACGATCGCCACCTGCACGACCAGATCGTAGAAGGTGCGCGGCCTCAGACGCGGCAGCATCGACATCTGCGCCCGGCTCTCGATCTGGAACGTGCCGAGCGTGTCGGCCTTGCGGATCATCGCATAGGTGCGCGGATCCTCGGCGGGGATCGAGGCCAGATCATGGCGGATGCCCTTGTGATCGGCCAGAAGCTGCAGTCCCTTGGACATGCAGGTCAGCATCCCAAGGGCCAGCACGTCGACCTTCATGAAGCGCAGCGCCTCGATGTCGTCCTTGTCCCATTCGATGACCTGGCGATCCTCCATGGCGGCGGGCTCGATGGGCACGAGATCGTCCAGCCGGTCATGGGTCAGCACGAAGCCGCCGGGATGCTGGCTGAGATGCCGCGGCGTGCCGCGCAGCTGGGCTGCCAGTTCCAGCGTCAGGCGCAGGCGGCGGTCGGCGGGGTTGAGGTTCAGCGCGCGCAGGTCGTCATCGGTGATCCCCTCCTCGGACCAGGCCCAGATCTGGCTTGAGAGCGTGCGGATCAGGTCCTCGGGCAGGCCGAGCGCCTTGCCGACATCGCGCAGCGCGCCCTTGGAGCGATAGCGGGTCACCACGGCGGTCAGCGCGGCGCGGTCGCGGCCATAGGTGCGGTAGATCCACTGGATCACCTCCTCGCGGCGCTCATGCTCGAAATCCACGTCGATATCGGGCGGCTCGCGGCGCTCCTCGCTGACGAAGCGCTCGAACAGGAGATCGTTGCGGCCGGGATCGATGGAGGTGATGCCGAGCACGAAGCAGACGGCCGAGTTCGCCGCCGATCCGCGCCCCTGGCACAGGATGCCGCGCGAGCGGGCGAAGCGGACGATGCTGTGGACCGTCAGGAAGTAGGGCGCGTAATCCAGCCGCTCGATCAGGCGCAGCTCGTGGCGCAGGCTGGCGGTGACCTCGGGCGGGACGCCTTCGGGGTAGCGTTCGGCCGCGCCCTCCCAGGTCAGCCGCTCCAGCATGGCCTGGGCGGTCACGGCGGGATCGTCGCGCTCCTCGGGATACTGGTATTCCAGCTCGTCCAGCGAGAAGCGGCAGGCGTCCGCGATCCGGGCCGTGCGGATCAGGGCCTCCGGATAGCGGGTGAACAGCCGGTGCATCTCGGCGGGCGTCTTCAGATAGCGGTCGGCGTGACGCTCGCGGCGAAAGCCCAGGGCATCGACGGTGGTGCTGTGACGGATCGCGGTGACCACATCCTGCAGGATGCGACGGCCCGGCTCATGGAACAGCACATCGTTGGTGACCACCGTCGCCACGCGCATCCGGGCGGCGAGATTGGACAGCTCATGGAGCCGCAGCTGGTCGTTCGGGCGCCGCCGCAGGGTCAGCGCCAGATGGGCGCGGTCACCGAAGGCCTCGCGCATCCGGCGCAGCTGCAGCGCGCAGAGATCATCCGCCCGGTCGGGGATCAGGATGCCGATCATGCCCTCGCAGGCGGCAGCGACGTCGGGCCATTCCAGATGGCACTTGCCCTTGCCGGCCCGCCCCTTGCCGACCGACAGGAGACGACAGAGGCGCGAATAGGCCGCCCGGTCGGTCGGATAGACCAGCAGGGCCATGCCGCAGGTCAGGTCCAGGCGGCAGCCGACGATCAGCCGGACGCCAGTCTCCTTGGCCGCCAGATGGGCGCGGACGATCCCCGCCAGGGAGTTGCGGTCGGTGACGGCCAGGGCCTTCATCCCCATCAGGGCGGCGGTGGCGAAGAGCTCCTCGGCCGAGGACGCACCGCGCAGGAAGGAAAACTGCGTCGTCACCTGCAATTCGATGTAGCCGGGCGCCGTCATCCGAAGACCCCGTGCAGGAACCAGCGATGGGATCCGGTGGCACTGTCCTCGCCATCGCCCTGGCGGAAGATCCAGTAGCGCGCGCCGGTCTCGTCCTCGATGCGGAAATAGTCGCGCACGGCCTGGGCCTCGGCTTCGCGCTTCCACCATTCGCCGAAGATGCGCTCGGGCCCGTCGGCGCATTGCACATGGCGGCGGATGCCGCGCCAGAGGATCCAGCGGGGCGGATGGTCAGGCAGCAGCGCCATCGTCTCGATCGGCTCGGGCCGGGGCAGCAGGCGGGCGGGACGCGGCCAGTGATTGGGCCAGGCCCCGAGATCGGGCGCGACGGGCGTGGGCTCCGCAAGGGGCGGGATGCGGATCGTCGCGCGCTCGGGCACCTCGCTGGCCACGGGCGCGAAGCGGAAGACCGCGCGCGGCCCCAGCCGGTTCGACAGCGTGTCGATCAGGCCCGACAGGTCCGGCGCGCCCTCGTTCAGCAGCGTGCTGGCCTGGCGGGGCGACAGGGGCTCGGCGATGGTGGCGGTCAGGGTCATGATCTCGATCCCGAGGCCGGGATCGAGCGTGACGATCCGGTCGCAGAGAAGCCGCGTCAGCCGCGCCGGGTCGCGCTGCGGGACGGCCAGACCCACGCGCAGCGTCTCGGTTCGGTTGTCGATGCGCGAGCAGAGCAGGTCCAGCCGCCGCGCTCCCAGACCCTTGGCGGCCAGCGCGCCGCAGAGCCGGACCACCAGCTTGCCGATATTGCGGGCGATGGTCTCGGGCGCGGCGATGGGTTCGGCGAAGCCGCGGCGGATCTCGATCAGGCCTTCTGGGCGCAGGGGCGCGATGGGCTTGCGGACATACCCGCGCGCCTGGTCGAGCCTGCGGCAGAGCAGATCGCCGAAGCGCCGCGTCAGGGGCGCGCGCGGTTGGTCCATCAGGTCACCGATGCTCGCAAAGCCCAGGACCCGCAGACCGGCCGCCATGGCGGCGGGCAGGCGCAATGCCTCAAGGGGCAAAGGTGCCAGAGCCGCGTCCGCGCCGCCGGGCGGGACGATGGTGACGGTCCCGGCCCCCCATCGTGCCAGCGCATGGGCTGCGCCCCAGCTGTCGGCGATGGCCAGCCGCGCAGTGATCCCCGACAGGGCCAGCTTGCCTGCCAGCGCCTCGAGCATCGGGGCCTCGCCGCCATGGAGATGATCGGCGCCGGTCGAGTCGATGACGATCCCGTCCGGCGGATCGACCGCGACGATGGGCGCGACCCGCTGCAGGAGCCAGAGCGCCAGCCGCTCGAGCGCCCGGGCATCCGCCGCCCCGTCATCGGGTTCGATCCGCAGATCCGGCACCAGCGCCTGGGCGCGTGCGACGGCCATGCCGGGGCGCAGGCCAAGATCCTGCGCGGCGGGACAGGCGGCGGTGACGACCCGCCTGCTGCCCGCCCGGCCCGCGATGATCAGCGGCCCCTCAGCCGAAGGCGCGGTGCCCGCCTGCCGCTGTCGCCGGTCGATCGGCCAGAGCGGCAGGAAGACCGAGATGACCCGTGCCATCGCATGCCTCCAGTTCCAGATCGAAGGATTCGCCCGCCCGCGCCCGGATCAGCTCCACCAGCCAGCGCGCCCGGCCGATCCCCGGCACGGGCAGCGGCGCCGAGGGCAGTTCCGAGACCCGCCAGCGCGTCATGGCCGCCGTCGGCTGTCCGAAATCGCTGGCATCGGCCTGCCTGCGCCAGCGTCTGAGCGCGATGCCGATCGTGCCCGTGCCCTTGGCCGCCAGGTGCAGGCGGCGCGAGGCGGTCATCGACAGCCGCGCCACATCGCCCACCACCGCGCCGAGGCCGCCATGGCGCAGCCCTTCCTCCATCGCGGCCAGGACCGAGACATCGTCGCCCGCCTCGACATGGATGACCCGCCCGGGCGGCAGGCATCTGTGCGAGGCCCGGCGCGAAGAGATCCGCCCGGCTGACGCACCAGAGGACCTGGCCCTGGCACCGTGCGGCAATGCCCGCCACGAAGCAGGCCGCCGCCGCGCCATCCACGGCGCCGTGGCCACCGCCCGCCACCTCGTGCAGCGCCCCGCGCGCCAGCCCGCCCTGCGGCAGCCGCCGGTCCAGCTCCGGCAGGCCGAAGGGCAGGACGCCGTGCTGGCGCGACCCCGAGCCGTCGATCTCTCCGATCCGGGCGCGCAGGTCGGCCAGGGCGGGATGGGCGACGGGCATGGGTGCGGGCTCCTGCGACTCGGGTGTAGGTGGGTTCCGTTAGTTCCTGTTTTGTTCTCGCCATCCCGTCCTGTCAACCACGGCGGAGGCGATCCGGGCGGGCGATTTGCCGCCCCGCCTGCAAGGCTCTGGAAAGGCGGGATTCAAATCGGGGGATAAGTCGCCGGCCGCCGATGCGCCCCCTTTCCAAGCCAAGTCATTGACCCCGGGGCAGGCCGGGCAGAAGATCGGGCACAGCAGCAGGAGGGCCGGGCGATCTGCAATCTCTACAATGTCACGAGCACGCAGGAGGCGATGATCCGCCTCGTCGAGGGGCTGACCGACCGGGCGGGCAATGTCGCGCCGGGCAGCGTCTATCCCGACCAGCTGGCGCCGATCATCCGCCATGGCGAGGACGGGCCGGAGCTGGTCAAGGCGCGGTGGGGCATGCCGTCACCGCCATCGGTCCTGAAGACCGCCCGGGATCCGGGGGTGACGAATGTGCGCAACCTTTCCTCTCCGCATTGGCACCGCTGGCTTGCGCGCGACCATCGCTGCCTGGTGCCGGTGACGAGCTTCTCGGAGCCGCGTGGAAAGAGGCAGGGGGTGCAATGGTTCGCGCCGACCGACGCGGAGACCACGATGTTCTTCGCGGGGATCGAGACGCGGGGCTGGACCTCGCTCCGCAAGGTCAAGGATGGCGAGACGGTGGACGACCTCTTTGCCTTCCTGACCTGCTCGCCCAATGCCGAGGTTGGCCGCATCCATCCGAAGGCCATGCCGGTGATCCTGACCCGGCCCGACGAATGGCGGGCCTGGCTGGACGGCATCCGGGCCGAGGAGCTGCAGCGGCCTCTGCCGGACGGGGCGTTGGCGCTGGTGGACGGGCCTCTGTGACACCCGCCACCCCGGCTTGACAGGCCGGGCCGCGCCCTCTACTCACCCCGGCCCTACCGTTCAGAGGAAGCGAGAGCATGGCGCAAGAGGCCCCCGGGCTCGGGATCGATTTCGGCACGTCGAACACGGCCGCCGGCTATCTGCGCGACGGGCGGCCGCATCTGGTCCCGCTGGCGCCGGGGCGGGCGACCATGCCGACCACCTTCTTCTTCGACCAGGACAGCCGCCGCATGCTGATCGGCGAGCCCGCCAACCAGGCGCTGCTGGAGGGCGCCGAGGGGCGCTTAAGCGGGTGCTGGGCACCTCGCTCATGCATGAGCGCCGCCAGATCCTGAACGAGCGCGTCACCTTCGTCGACATCATCGCCCGTTTCCTGGCCGAGGTGAAGGCGCGGGCCGAGGCCGAGGCGGGGATGCGCGCCTGCTATCTGGCTGCGGGGTTCCGCGAGGTCGCCTTCATGCCCGAGCCCGAGGCCGCCGCCATCGCCAGCGGCGCGCTGCGGCCGGGTTCGGTCGGCCTCATCGTCGATGTCGGCGGCGGCACGTCGGATTTCTCGCTGTTCCGCGCGGGTCATGGCGGGGTCGAGATCCTCGCCAATCACGGCGTCCGCATCGGCGGCACGGATTTCGACCGCGCGATCAGCATCGACCGGGTGATGCCGCTTCTGGGCAAGGGCAGCGAATTGCGCAAGGTGATGGGGCCGGGCGCCTCGCCGGTGCCGAACGCGATCTTCAACGACCTGGCCACATGGGAGAAGATCCCGTTCCTCTACACGCCGCAGAACCGCCGGATGGTGGCCGAGATGCTGCGCCTGGCCCATGAGCCCGAGAAGCTGGCGCGCCTGGCGCGCGCGCTCCAGGACGAGCTGGGCCACGATCTGAGCTTCGCCGTCGAGCGGGGCAAGATCGCCGCCAATGCGGGCGATGCGGCGTCGATCCTGCTGGACCCGCTGGAGGCGGACCTCGCCGTGCCGCTTTCGGCCGAGGCCCTGGCCGAGAGCCTCGGCCGCCATGCCGAGGCACTGGCCGAGGGCGCCCGCGAGACGCTGCGTCTGGCCGATCTGGACGCCGCGCAGGTGGAGACGGTGATCCATGTCGGAGGCTCCAGCCTGATGGCGACGGTGTCCCGCGCCATGCACGGGCTGTTCCCGGAAGCGCAGCACGAGACCAGCGAGGTCTTCACGGCCGTTGCCGACGGGCTGGCGATCGCGGCGGGCGGGTGAGGGATAGCCCACGCGGTTGGCGACGTGCTCCCGCCTGCGATGAATGCCTCGCGACGGTTGCAGTCGGCTCCGGAGAGATCGAGCGCCACCGGCTTGGCATTCCGGCCCCGGCGGCGGCAGGCGGATGCTGACAATCTCACCCAGCCTGCCAAGGTGGCGACCCGCTGACGGGTGTCCGGACTGCCTCCGGCGCCTCTGCTCGTTCCAGGCGCTGGCTCGTGGAGCTGATCGAGGCTCGGGCGAGCGATTCCTGCGATCTCGAACCGGAGGCGTGCGCTGGAGCCGGTCTTGCGCGTAGAGCTGGGCGTCGCATCAGATGCCAGGGCATCGGAGCGGCTGGCGTTGGAGGTCTTGCGCCCCAAATGGCGGATCGCGGCCCAGTGCCCTTCGCCCCACACAGCGCTAGGCCCGAGGGCCTCGCCAACCCCGATGGTGGGCAGGTGGAGCAGCACGGGACTGAACTGACCAATAGGGCGGCGGGCGCAGGAAGTCGGCCGCCGCAGGGTCGCGCTCGTGGCAAAGACCTCCTCCTGAAAACCCATATCCCGCCTCCCGTTCTTTCAATCTCGCCCTGGCGCTGACCAGCGCGATCAACCTGCCATGCACCCGTCAAAGTCCAGCGATCTGCCGTCCTGGAGAGATTAGCCGCTCGGCGTGAAACGCGAAACCCGCCCGGATCTCAACATTGTGGATAGTGCCAGCGTAACGGGGGTAACGGGCGCTGTTACGAAATAGCTGTCTTAATTCAATGCTGTAACGGCGTAACGCCTGTAACGCCGGGGGAGAATGTATTTATGTGCCCGTATGTGCGTATGCATGCGCGTATGTGTAGGCGGGTATGTATGTATATATGTTACGCTGTTACACAATACATTTATTTCTTTAACTTCAATAGCTTGAGCGTATCGAAGAGCGTAACGCCAGCGTAACGGCCGATACACCGGGGGCGAATAGAATTATTAATTCAAAATCAGTTGCTTAGAGGATTTCAGCCATTGAATGTCGGGCCGTGGCGGTCATCGCGCGGGGCGCCGGTCGGGCAATTCTCTTACCGGATTTCCAGTCGGGCTCGAAGGTCGGGGCATCCGTCTCGACGGGAGGAAGGGCACAGCAGATCGCGTCGATGAGGGAAGATCGCTCAATCAGTAACGAAAATGTTATCTCAGATGACCTGTTGACACGGTGATTCGCGGCCGTCAGACTCACCTCATGCTGCGGCACATGCCGGGCAGGCCTCGGCAGGGCATCTCACCTCCCCGCCAAGGCCCTAACCTGCCAATCTGTGTGGAGACTGACATGGCTACCGAGACCTCTAGCACCGCGCCCTGCGCGGCGAAAGCGCCTATCTGGGCGGTTACTCCCTACGGTCGGCAGTTCATTGCCCTGCTGAACGCCTGGGGCGAGCACATCACCGCCGAGCGTATCCTGGCATGGACCGGGCCCACCGATCCCCGTCACGGGCGGGCCCAGGCCCGGGTCGAGGAGGCCCTGCCGGGCTTTCATGACGCATTGCTCGCCATGACCGAAGCCACCCCGGCTGACCCTCTCGATGTGCCTCTGCGCCGGATGACGTTGCTGGTGGCGACGCTGGTGCGCGAGGACCGCGCCTCGGCCTTCACCCACTACGAGAAGCTGAAGCGCGATCTCGCACCGTTCTTCGTCGTGTCGGGCAACGGGCCTGCGGTCGCTGAGGTCCGCAAGATGCTCGTTGCAGCAGAGCGCCGCATCGCCCTGATGGCGCGGCTGTCCCGCTCTCGCACCGAGGGTGCCGCGCTCGAAGCCGAGCCGCTCGCGGCCTGATACCTTCCCTGACCGCTGACAGCCCAGGCTGATCCCCCGCGCCCGCGCGGGCTGCATGCCGTGCTGCCTGACGCCTTGGCGTCCATCGCCAAGGCGCGGCGCGCTGCCCGGCTGTCCTTTTCCATTTCGCAAACCCGAACGGGAGGACCACACATGTCCTTTGACGATTTTGACGCGACCGACCCCGGCGGCGAGGACGACCATCCGATCTATGACCGGGACATCCCGGACCATTGGCACGATCGGGCCGACGAGACGGGCTATGAGATCGTCGCACGCGTGATCGACAAGAACCATCTCCTCTTGCGTTGCTGCGCATGCGGCGGCCGCATGGTCTCCAAGGTCTTCGTCCTGCGCACAGGCACGCCGCGCTGCCCGCATTGCCTTGAGGACCGGCGCAAGCGCCTGTGTTTCGATGCTGGCGTCACCTTCATCGAGGCGAACGGATCGCACGACTTCCGGATCCGGCTGCGCTGCGGGCACGAGACGAGCCGACAGCAGGAGTTCCTTGAGCGCGTCAGATCCGGGCAGACGGAAATCCGCTGCGACGAATGCCTCGAGGCGCGACTCGAATCCGAAGCGCGCGGCCGCGGCTGGACGCTGCTGGACCCTGATCCCAAGGGTGATCGAAACTATCGGCTGTATCGTCACGAATGCGGGCACACGCAGCGGGTTGCGATCGTGAACATGCAGACGGGCCGTTTCACCTGCCACGCCTGCAGCGACACGTGGACGAACGATCCCAGCTTCATCTACCTGATGCGCTTCATCCTGCGCAGCGGCCGGATCGCCATCAAAGCGGGATTTTCTCGCAACCCTGCCTCGAGGCTGCGTTATCAGCTCGTCACGGATCTCGAACAGAATGCCGAACTGCTCCGGGTGATCCCGGTGCCAACAGGTCACCAGGCAATCTGCTACGAGAAGCGGCTGCACGTGACCCTGCGCAGGCACTTTCCCGATGCCGTTCTCGATCGGGCAGAGTTCGAGGGCGAGGTTCGTGTTCTCTCGGAACTCTACTGCGCCAGCATCGAGCCGGAGATCATGGCGCTGCTCGACGACATCGAGCTGCGGGTCAGATCGCTGGCAAAGCGCGGGGCGAAGCTCGCCCGGCGCAGTGCGCGGCAGGACGCCCGCCGCGCAAGGAACCGGCAGCGCCGCAAGCGCTCGGGCGGCTCTGCCAAAGCAGGTTGACCGGAAGCGCCGACCACGCCCCCCATCCAAGTCCTCCGGAGGTCCCGATGACCAAGCCTGACACGGGGACGGCTGCGCCGTCCCGCCCCGCCTGGCGCGCATACGCCGCCGACATCCTGAACCGTGCCCGCGAGATGGAGGCGCGCAGCGATGCGGAGCGTGCCACGCTGCTGGAAGAGCATGACGCTGCGGATGAAGTCCTGCCCCGGCTGCCCGGAGACGCCGCCGTCTCGTTCACGTCACCGCGTGACCAGATGATGATCCTCTGCCTCGCTGCCACGATCGGCAGCGGAGATCGGCTGCGGGCAGAACTGCAGCGGGGTGCGATCGTCGCGATCATTGGTCTGCCCGATGATCGGCTCACGGATGCGCGTCGGCTTTTGCCCCTCTTGCTTCCGCCGGGCTGGCGGATCGCCCGGAGCGCGCACGAGCGCCGGCGTCCCGGCGCGGTCGCGGTCGTCGAGCCTGCACCGACCTATAACGGTTATGCCCAGGAAGGTCTGACGAGGATTCTCGAAACGGCCCTGACGTTCGATGTGCCGGTTGTGCTGCTGCTGCCCGAGAGCCTGGCCGCGGCCAAGGCCCTCGAAGGGGCGGAGCTGCCGCTCTGGCTTTTCCGCCGGATGGATCGCGAGATCGTGGCCGAGCTTCTCGCGCTGACCTGGCCGCAGGCCGACCCTGCCGCTTTGCGCGAGCAGCTTCCGCCGGACGATCAGCTGGCCGTGATGCCGATGCTGCCGCTGATGCTGTCCCTGCGCAGCAAAAGCGTCGAGGAGGCGGTGCGGGTTCTGCGGCACACGACGGGCACGTCCGCAGCGCGACCCCGACAGCAGGACCTGAAGGCGGGCGCGACCGGCATGGACCTGCCGGAGGGACGGACGCAGCCCGGCATTCGTCTGGCCGAGCTTGCCGGTCTCGGTGCCGCCCGCGACGTGGCTCTCGGGATCGTCGAGGATCTGCGCGCCTGGCATGCAGGCGAGTTGCCCTGGGACGCGGTGCATCGCGGCCTGCTTGTCGTGGGCCCGCCCGGCTGCGGCAAAACCGAGCTGGCCAGGGCCATGGCGCGCGAACCCGGTATTCATCTGGAAAGTGCCAGCTATGCGCAATGGCAGTCCCGGGGCCATCTCGGCGACCTCATCAAGGGGATGCGCGCCAGCTTCGCCGCAGCGGCCGATCAGGCGCCGTCGATCCTGTTCCTCGATGAGCTTGACGCCTTCGGGTCACGGACGGGAGGGGGCATCACGCAACACCAGAGCTACGACACCAAGGTGATCACCGCCCTGCTCGAGCAGCTCGACGGAATTGACGACCGGGTGGGGGTCGTCATCGTCGCCGCCTGCAACCACCCTGGGGTGATCGACCCGGCGGTCTTGCGGGCCGGTCGTTTCGATCAGCGGGTTACGCTCCGCCTGCCGGATGCCGAAGCGCTGGCCACCATCCTGCGCCAGCATCTCGGGCCTGACCTGCCGGAGGCGGACCTCGCCATGCTCGGGCAGATGGCCCTCGGCCTCTCGGGCGCCGATTGCGCCGCCGCTGTCCGGGCGGCCCGCGCCGCCGCGCGGCGGCAGAAGCGCCCGCTGACGACCGAGGATCTGCGCGCCGCCCTCGTGCCGGACCATCTGGCCCTTCCCGCCGACATGCGCCGCCGGGCGGCGATCCACGAGGCCGGCCATGCGGTCGTGATGACCGCGCTCGGCCTCGGGCAGGTCAAGGCCCTGCGGCTTGGCCCTAATGGCGGCGAGACGCGCATGCGTTGGTTCGACTCCGACTCGACACGGGAGCTACTGCAGCGGCGCTGCGCCGGGCATCTCGCGGGGCGCTCGGCCGAGATCCTCCTGCTCGGCACGGCCAGCGGCGGCGCAGGCGGCACCGAGGACAGCGATCTGCACCAGGCCACGCGACTGGTGATGCAATGCGAGATCAGCCTGGGCCTTGGCAGCATGGGTCATCTCTCCGTCGGTGCGCCGCCGCCCACAACGACGCTGCTGTCGCTGCCACCCGTCCTGCGGCAGCAGATGCAGCGCGATCTCGACAAGGCCCTCGCGCTGGCGCTTGAGGTGCTGAGGCAATACCGGCCGCTGCTGGAAAGCCTGGCACGGGATCTCGAGATCCGCGGGTTCCTGGGGGAAGCAGACTTGGCATTGGCTCTGGCGCCCGTCGTCGGGATTGATGCGGACCGTCATCCGCCGCCCGAACATGCCGGGGGCGCCGAGCGATGAAACGGGTCAGTCAATCATACCCGGTTTCTTTCCGGTTCCGCGACGGGGTTTTGACCCGCGCGCGCCAGGACAACCGCCAGGCATGGGACAAAGAATATCGCATCCTTTCGGCGTCGCACCGGTGGCTGAACCGGGTGATCGGCCCCTTTGCCAGCCCCGTGCAGGAGGTCTGGAGGGCCTTTATCGACCAAGATCACCGCAGCCCGGGCAGGCCAGAGGCTCTGGCCCGTTCAAGAACCTAAAAGGCCGTGCCGGAAATCGCCCCTTTTTCCCCAGCATTTGCTGGCCCCGCACCGTTATCCACAATCAAGTTCGGCGGCAGGATGGGCGGTTTCGCGGGCGCGACCTAAAATGGAGAGGTCGCGGCGGGATAGGGTTGACCACGCGATCTCCGGGAGGAGCCGCGGATGGATGGCCTGAACAGCATCACCTCTGCGGCCCGACGGAAAGACTGTCAACCGGAATTGAACCAGGAATACGTCACAGGAGAGACGATGCAGAAGAAGCACCCCGCAGCCGATGTCAGGCTGATCACCAAGCACGAGCTTTGCCGCCGCCTGGCCGCCAGCGAGGCCTCCGTCGATCGCTGGTTGCGCTCTGATCCCGCCTTCCCGCAGCCGCGTCGCCTCGGCCCCGGCTCGATCCGGTGGGTCGAGGACGAAGTCGTCCGCTTCATCCGGCAGCTGACGCACGTGGCCTACGATGATCACGCTTTCGATCCGACGGGTGAGTTGGCCATGGAGGATCTGTGAGCACCCTCCGCTTCGAGGTTCGGCTGACGCCCGACGAGGCGGACGCGGTCCTCGCCGACATGCGCGTGCGGGGCGCGGCCAGCCGCGCGGATTATCTGCGCGACTGCCTGCTGGCCGGCCGCGCAGGTCGGGCCGACCGGCTGACCGAGGAACTGGGCCGGCTCGGCCTCGTGCTGAACGACATCGCGCATGCGGAGCCTGCGGGCGGTGATGCGGCCGGCAACGATCTCGCCCGCCTTGTCTCCGAGGGCGCGGCGCTGATCCGCCGGATCCTGCGGGACCTGAACCGCAGGGGGCTGGATTGAGGCCGCACGTGTCCTTCCACGACTCCGTCGCGACCGTGCTGGGCTACCTGACCCAGACCGACAAGCCCGGCGCCCTGCGCCCGCCCGAACCGATCGGCGGCACCATCCCCTGGCTTGGCCTCGGCCCGACGCTCCATCACGCGCAGCGCATGCCGCGCCCGTCGCGCCATGCGAAGAACGTCCTCCATGTGACGCTCTCGCTGCCGGACGGGATGATCGCGGAGCGCCCAGCCTGGGCGGAGATGGCGCAAATGGCGATCGGCGGGTTGGGCCTGCCGCCGCGCCGCATCCCCTGGCTCGCGTTCCGGCACCGCGACACGACCTGCGATCACCTGCACATGATGCTGATGGCCGCGACCTTCGCGGGCCGCCCGCTCGGCCTGCCCGATCTGCAGCGGCGGTGCGATGAGGTTCATGTCCGCCTCTGCCGCCATCTCGGCCTCACCCCGCCGCGCTATCACCGGCCGGCGGCAGGGCCGCGCCTCGCGGTGTTCTGCCCGTCGCGCCGCCTGCGCAGCGCGGATCGGCGCCGGATGGCCTCGGACATCGGCACCGCCCTGATCCGGTGGCAGCCGACGAGCCTGCCCGGATTGCAGGCGGCCCTCGTGGCCTCCGGCTCCCCGGTGCGGGTGGAGGAGGTCATGAAGGACGATCACCGCGTGATCACGTTCAGGCTGGGGCAGACGCAGGTTCCCGGCCGCGCACTCAGCGATGAGCTGGACCGGTTCAACCTGCTGTCGATCCTGGATCATGCGAGGCGGTCCCGCCGCCTACGGGGCCTCATAGACCGGCGTCATCTGGTGGCGGCCCTGGCCTCGGCCGATGCGGAACTGAAGGACATCTATGAAGGGATCAAATATGACCGAAACCACCGAACAGCCGTCGCGGGTCGCGACGAGCCCCGAGATCATGCAGGCCCTGCGCCTGCTCGTGGACCGTCAGCAGGAGATCCGGCACCTCTCCGGCGAGACCTACGAGGCGGTCCTCCCGCTGACCGCGCTTCTGGACCTGTTGCATCGCCCGCAGGATCAGGAGGAACTGGGCCGGCAGCTGGCGGAAGCCCTGCGCCAGATCCTCGTGTCCGTCCAGGGGGCCGCGCGGGACACGGCAGCCCTGGTCTCGGCGCAGCGCGACCTGCAGCAGGAGGTGCGGACCCTCAGCTTGCGGCTTCAGACGATGGAGGCGACGCAGCAGCGCCTGATCCGCGGCCAGAGCGCGCTGGACCAGGCGATCACCGCGCTCGGCGACGACCTGTTCGCAGAGGAAGGCGCGCCCTAGACCTGCTCCTGCTCGCGCGGCGCATCTGCCGGGGACTGGGCCTGGCAGCCCGCCCGGCCATCCGTCGCGGCGACCACTCCGTCAGGATCGGCTTCGAGGACGGCAGCGCGGTCCGCATCCACCCGGACATCGTTCTCCTGCAGCGGCGCGGCCCCACCCCGGCGCCCATGGCGCGGAGCTTTGCGCGGGCATGGGCACAGGCGAAGCGCTGGATCAGCGGCCCCGAGGACATGGCATGGCCGAGGCCACGCCCCGGCGGCCCCGCAACGCCGCTTGCCGGAACCGCGGAGGCGCTGCGTGCTCACATGGCCGCAAGGCTGCGCGGATGCAGGCCGGTCTGCCTTGCCGAGGACCCCTCCCTGCGCCAGCGGGCAGCTGCGCTCTGGAAGGACTTCGTGGGGTCCGGTCCCTCTGTGGCCACGCAAACGGACATCGTGCTCGTCCTGACACCACAATGCCTCGGCGCGCTGGCGACCCCCGGCGCCCGGACCCTGGAGCGGATCGAGGCGCTGTCGGCAAGACACCCCGGGATCACCGTCGCGGCCTTCCTGACGCGGGACGGCGTGCCTCGCCTGCTGTCGATGGACCGGCTCAGAGAGTTTGTGCAGTCACGGTTGAAAAAGGAGGGCATCACGGTGGAACTGGACGCCGCCGATCAGAACGATCATCCTGACCCCGGCGTTCACTAGCTGGCCCGGATACCGATCTGGAGTGGCGACGGATCAGGCGCTCGGAAAGATGCAATGCTACCCCTGTCGCTACCCCGCAGCCGGTTCACAGAAAAAACAACCGTAAGATCATAAACTTGGAAAAGGGAAATGGCGGAGCGAGAGGGATTCGAACCCTCGAGACGGTTCCCCGCCTACACACTTTCCAGGCGTGCGCCTTCGACCACTCGGCCACCGCTCCGTAGGGGCGGTCTAGCCGGTGATCGCGGGCGGTGCAAGCCGGTTGTCACAGCTTCGAGACACGCTTTTGCAGCTCGGCCAGCTGGCGGCGGATCTCCTCCATGTCACGGGGGCCGTCGGAGGCGGCAGGGGCCTGGGCGGACGGGGGCGCTGTGCCCTCGTCTTCGGGCTGGGGACCGCTGCCGCCGCGCCAGCCGCCCATCATCGCCTTGAGGAACAGCTGCTGCTGGCGCTGCAGCGCGTCGAATCCCGGCATGCTGGCCATGGGATTGGGCATGCTGGCCATGTTCTCCATCATCTTGGACTGGCCCTCGCGCAGCATCTCGAAGCTGGCGGCCAGGAATTGCGGCACGACCGACTGCGCGCTGGTCGTATAGCTGCGCACCAGGTCGGTCAGCACGTCCAGGGGCAGGACGCTTTCGCCCCGGCTCTCATGCTCGGCGATGATCTGCAGCAGATACTGGCGCGTCAGGTCGTCGCCCGATTTCAGGTCGATGATCTTCACCTCGCGGCCCGCGCGGATGAAGGTCGCGATATCCTCGAGCGTCACGTAATCGCTGGTTTCCGTGTTGTAGAGCCTGCGGCTGGCATAGCGCTTGATCAGCAGCGGCGCGGCATGTGCGGCCATCGTCGGGTCCTTGCGTGTCTTTTGCCCATGATGAAAGCTGCACCTGCAAAAGGCAAAGGAAAAACCCCTTGGCGCCAATGCAAAAAAAGGGGCGGATGACCCGCCCCTTCTTCAGCATTGTCGTGATCGGTCGATCACTTCTCGGCGGCAGCCGTGGCTTTCTTGGCAGCGGCCTGGGTCTCGCGGGTGGCCTTTTCGGCGACCTTCTGGGCGTCGGCGGCCATGTCCTTGCCGGCGGTCAGCATCAGATCGACCGTGTCCATCTGGACCTTCTTGGCGACTTCGGCATAGGCGGCCATGTGCTCGGCGGCCACTTCGGCCGAGGCCGAGGCGAAATCGCTCATGGCCTTGGCGTATTCGGCCGGCTCGTTCTTGGCGGCGGCGAATTCACCCATGCGGGCCAGCGAATCCTTGGCCCACTGGGCCGAGATCTCGGTCGAACGCTCGGCGGCGCTCAGCGCGACGCGGGCCAGACGCTCGCCCAGCATGCTCTGCGACTTCATCGCTTCCTGCATCGAGCTGGTGTCGATCGGGAAGTTGGCCATCATGTCCTGCATCGTCTTGGTATAGTCGGGCGTCTTTGCCATGTCGTTCACTCCTAACAGTGCAGCGACCGAGAGACTTGGGGAACGGGCCGCTGCTATCCATTCCATGCAGGGAATATGGATGCTGCGCCGCAGCATTTCAAGGTTTATTTGCTGCGGCGCAGCATGTTTTTGCGGCGTCCGACGCGCGAGGATTCACCCCGCGCGTTCATGGACATAGCGTCCGGGGGCGGGCTCCAACCCCTCGCCGGGCTGACGGGCGGGGACCATCGGGCCGCCCTTGTCGGCCAGCCATTCGCCCCAACGCGGCCACCAGCTGCCCTCGTGAAAGCCGGCCGCGTCGCGCCAGGCCTGATGGCCGGCGGAAAAGTCGTGATCGCTGACGTAATGGCCGTATTTCTTGCGGTTGGGTGGGTTCACGATGCCCGCCACATGGCCCGATTGCGACAGGATGAAGGTCTTGTCCGAGGATCCCATCTGCGCCACGCCGCGCCAACAATCCTTCCAGGGCGCGATGTGATCGCCCTCGCAGGCCACGGCGCAGAGCGGCACGGTCACGTCCGACAGGTGCAGCTTGTGGCCCGCCAGCTCGAATCCCTCGCCCGCGAATTCGTTGCGCTGGCACAGCCCGCGCAGATATTCGATCGCCATGCGACCGGGCAGGTTCGTGCTGTCGCCGTTCCAATAGAGCAGGTCGAAGGCCGGCGGCGATTCCCCCATCATGTAGCTGCGGATGGCCGGGCCCCAGACCAGGTCATTGGCGCGCAGAAAGCTCATGGTGCGCGACATCAGCTGGGCGCGCAGCATGCCGTGGCGCTGGATCTCGGCATGGATGCCGCCGACGAAATCATCCTGCAGAAAGCTGGTGAATTCCCCCTGGTCCGAGAAATCGGTCAGCGTGGTGAAGAGCGTGGCCGAATTCACCCGCCGGTCGCCGCGCTGCTTCAGCAGGGCCAGGGTCAGCGACAGGGTCGTGCCCGCGATGCAATAGCCCAGGGCGTTCAGTCGGGACTGGCCGGTCAGCGCCAGCACCTGGTCCATCGCGTCCTGATAGGCGGCGACGTAATCCTCGATCCCGGTCTGGGCAAAGCTGGCATCGGGGTTCTTCCAGCTGACCACGAACAGCGTCTGGCCCTGATCGACCAGCCAGCGGATCAAACTGTTCTGAGGCTTCAGGTCCAGGATGTAGAACTTGTTGATCCAGGGCGGAAAGACGATCAGCGGCAGGGAATGGGTCTGTTCGGTCGTGGGCGCATACTGGATCAGCTCGAACAGGGGGGCGCGATAGACGACGGTGCCCGGCGCGGTGCCGATATTCTCGCCCACGGTGAAGGCGCGGCGATCGGCCAGGGACACGATCATCTCGCCCCCGTGGCTTTCCACGTCGCGGACCAGGTTCTCCAGCCCGCGGACCAGGCTTTCGCCCTCGGTCTCGACGGCCTTTTCCAGCGCGTCGGGATTGGTGGCCAGGAAATTCGTGGGGGCCATCATGTCGATGACCTGGGCGGTCAGCCAGTTCACGCGGCGGCGCGCGACCTCGTCGGGCAGCTCCAGGCTGTCGCTGGCCTCCTGCAGGGCGCGGGCATTGGTCAGATACTGCTTCTTGATCAGGTTGAAGAAGGGGTGGCTCTGCCACAGCGGGTTGGCGAAACGCTTGTCGGGGGGGCTGTCATCCTCGGGCGCGGTCAGCTGGCCCGAGGCCAGCGCCTTCTGCGCGCGGACATAGTTGCTCAGCGTCTCGCCCCAGAAGGCCACCTGCGTCTCGATCATGCGCGAGGGCTGTTCGGCCAGCGTCTTCATGAAGGCATTGGCGGCGGTCAGATAGAGGTCCGGCCCCGGCCCCTCGACGCCGGGATTGGGGGTGCTGCGTTCGGACATGGCGTTCATCAGGCGGTGGCCCAAGGCCTCGATCCGTTCGATGTTGCGGGCCATGCGCTGCGCCAGGGGCTGGGGGGCGGGCGCGACGGGCACCTCCTCGGCCGCGGGCGGATCGGCGGGCTTTTCAGCGGGTTTGGCGGTCGCTGTGCGGCGCCGGGGGGCGGGTTTGGCCGCCTGTTTCGGGGCCGGTTTGGCCGCTGCGGGCTTGGCGGCCGTCTTTTCGGCGGATGCCTCCTCGGGCGCGGGCTTTGCGCTTGTTGCGGATTTCGCACGCGTTTTGGTAACGTTTTTACGCGTCGGCCCCGGCTGCCTTGCCATGATCTGCATTCCCCCCTATCACTGCTGCTGATGATATGCGCAGGTCAGGCAAGGCGTAAACCCCGGCTTTTCTCCGCCGTTCTGGCCAAGTCACCCGCGCATGGACGATGCCGCGATGCAGCAAAGGTGGTGACATGTCGGTCAAGGGTATTCGGGGCATCGTGTCCTATGATGCGATGGAAACGATCAGGAACACGAATGAATGGCTGGGCGCGACGGCCCGGGCGATGGGGTCCTATCCGGCCTTCTCGCTGATCCCGCATCCGGCCTTCAAGATGCTCAGCGCATGGGGCCGCGTCACGGAACGCAGTTTCGCGCGCATGGTGATCAAGCCGGATTGGGAAATCCCCCCCATCGCGGGCGAGGAGGGGCAGGACCACGTCGTCTATGTCGAACCCGTCATGCGCCGCGCCTTCGGCGACCTGATCCATTTCCGGGTCGCCCGCCGCGAACCCCTGCCGCGCAAGGTCCTGCTGGTCGCTCCCATGTCGGGGCATTACGCGACGCTGATGCGATCGACCGTGACCTCGCTGCTGCCCGATTGCGAGCTCTACGTCACCGATTGGCACAATGCCCGCGACATTCCCGTCAGCGAGGGCAAGTTCGACGTCGAGGATTACACCCGCTATCTGATGGACTTCATCCGCCATCTGGGCCCGGAGGTGAACGTGATCGCCGTCTGCCAGCCCGCGCCGCTGGCCTTGGCCGCGACCGCCATGCTGGCCGAGGACGATCCCAAGGCCCAGCCCCGCACCCTGACGCTGATCGGCGGCCCGGTCGATCCCGACGCCGCCGCGACCGAGGTCACCGATTTCGGCAACCGCATCACCATGGGCGAGCTGGAGCACCTGGCCATCCAGTCCGTCGGCTTCAAGTATCGCGGCGCGGGGCGGATGGTCTATCCGGGGCTGGCGCAGCTGACCTCGTTCATCACGATGAACATGCAGACCCACAGCAAGGCCTTCATCGACCAGGTCTTCGCCGAGGCCCGCGGCACCGCCAGCGAGGGCGACAAGCACAACAAGTTCTATGACGAATACCTGGCGGTCATGGACATGACGGCGGAATTCTACCTTTCGACGGTCGAGCGGATCTTCAAGAACCTGGAGATCGCGCGCAACGTGTTCGAGGTGGATGGCCGCCGCGTCGATATCGGCAAGATCACCGATGTCGCCGTCATGACGGTCGAGGGGGCGAATGACGACATCTCGGCCCCGGGGCAATGCGTGGCGGCGCTGGACCTGTGCACCGGCGTGCCGGATAACCGCAAGCAGCAGCATCTGGAACCCAATGCCGGCCATTACGGCATCTTTGCCGGCAAGTCCTGGCGCCTGAACATCCGCCCGCTGGTCCTGGATTTCATCGACGAGAACGCGGCCCTGCCCGACAGCGTCAAGCCCAAGCGGCGGCGCAAGGCCGGGGGGGCGGCGGCCGATTGCGGGGTGAACGATCCCGCCAATGTGGACAACGTGGCCGTGTGACGGATCGGCGCGGCAGGAACCTGTCGCGCCACCCCCTCGTTAGGGTTCCGACCGCCGCATGACGCGGCCTGAAAGGACCCCGACCATGACCGACCATGCCGACACGTTCTGGAAACGCATCGATGACAGCAACAGCGGGATGCTGGGCCTGACCGAAGACCCGCGCCTGGTGCCCATGTCGCATTATTCCGACCGCGATGCCGGGGCGCTGTGGTTCATCACCGCCAGGGGCACCGATCTGGCCAGCAGCCTGACCCCCGGCGGCAAGCCCGCCATCCATGTGGTCAGCGATGGCGGCCAAGGCCTCTATACCCGCATCCACGGCACCCTGTCCCTGTCCGAGGACCGCGCCAAGCTGGACGAGCTGTGGAACGCCGTCGCCTCCAGCTGGTTCGAGGACGGCAAGCAGGACCCCGATGTCCAGCTGCTGCGCTTCGACCTGACCGAGGCCGAGGTCTGGGCCACCGGCGGCAGCCTGTCCTTCATGTATCAGATCGCCAAATCCAAGATCACCGGCGACAAGCCCGACATGGGCGAGCATTATTCGCTGCGCTTCTGACCGGCGCGGCCGGGACGGTCACAGGGGCAGCGCCTCGATCGTCCCGGTCAACAGGTCCAGACAGTCGGGCGTGGAAAAGCGGTGATCCGCGCCCTTGACCAAGGTCAACCGCACGTCATCCCCCTCGACATGATCCAGCAGGTCCATCGGCCAGGACATCGGCACATCCGCATCCGCCGTGCCCTGCAGCATGCGCACGGGGAAGGGCAGGCGCAGCGGCGCGTCCATGACCAGATGGTCGCGCCCATCCTCGATCAGGCGGCGCGTCAGGACCAGCGGATCGCCGTATTCGCTCGGCAGGGCCACGCGGCCGTCGCGGATCAGCGCCTGACGCTGCGCCGCGTCGAAGCCCGCCCAGAAGCCCCGCTCGGTGAAATCCGGGGCCGCCGCGATGGTGATTAATGCCGCCACCCGATGCGGCATGGCCCGCGCCAGCAGCAGCCCGATCCAGCCGCCCATCGACGACCCGACCAGCACCTGCGGCCCGTCGGTCAGCGCCTCCAGCGCGGAGGCGGCATCCTCGGTCCAGTCGCCGATGCAGCCCTCCTCGAACAGGCCGCCGCTTTCGCCATGGCCGGAATAATCCAGCCGCAGAAAGGCCCGCCCCCGCGCCACGGCCCAATCGCGCAGATGCAGCGCCTTGGAGCCCTGCATGTCGGACCGGAACCCGCCCAGAAACACCACGCCGGGCCCTTGGCCCTGAATGCGGTCATGGGCGATGCGCCGCCCCGACCGCGTGTCCAGAAACTGCGTCATCCGCTGACCTCGTCCAGTTGATATGCCACCATGGCGCCCAGGACGGATGCGACCGCGAAGGCCCCCACCGCCCAGGCCGCCCCGATCACCGCCAGCGCCGCCGAGGCCGCCCCCGCCACCAGCAGCACGATCCCCACGACCAGGTTCGACACGGCCGTATAGGCCGCGCGCTGATCGGCCGGGGCCATGTCCACCAGATAGGTCGTCCGCCCCTGCCGCACCCCGTGATAGGCGATCATCAGCCCGAACAGAAGCACCGCGATCGCGCCCGGCGCCGATGCCAGCCCCATCGCCCGCAGCACCAGCGCCAGGCCCAGGGCCACGCCCGATGCCACGCCCGACCAGATCAGCACCCGGCGCGCCGAACGGTCCGACATCCGCCCCCAGACCCAGGAGGACAGCAGCGAGGCCAGCGCCGATGCCAGCACCAGCAGCCCCAGCTCCCGGTCGCCGCCCTCATCCGCGGCGGCCAGGACCAGCAGATAGGGCGGCGCCAAGGCCGATCCGACCAGCAGCGCGCGCGCCCCGATGAACCGCGCCAGCTGCCCGTCGCGCCGGATCAGCCCCAGCTGCGCCAGCGCGTCGCGGATCGACAGGACCTCCTCGCGCGGCTGGCTTTCCTCGGCCAAGGTCGAAAAGACCAGCCCGGCGGCGATCCAGACCAGCCCGGCCAGCGCCAAGGCCCCGATCACCAGCGCGGCGCGGTCGAAGGGCTGCCACAGCAGGACCAACGCAAAGACGATCACCCCCGCCGCGCCGACGCTGCTGGCAAAGCCGGTCGCGGCCCCGCGCCGCGACTTGCCCACCGTCTTGCCCAGCACGTCCTTGTAGGATGCCGAACAGGCCGAGCGCGCCAAGGCCAGCACCGCCAGCAGGGCGATGATGGCGATGCCCGCGGCCGCGCCCTGCATCGTCAGCGCGACGGCGGCGATGCCCAGGGCGCAGGCGCCCTCGATCATCGTGCCCACGGCCCAGACCCATTTGCGCTGCGGCAGCGCGCCGATGGCGCCCGCGGTGAACAGCTGCGGCAGCAGCGATCCGGCCTCGCGCACGGGGACCAGCAGGCCGATGAACCCCGCCCCCGCGCCCAGATGCGTCAGCAGCCAGGACAGGACCAGCTTCGCATCCACCAGCCCGTCGCCCAGCTTGGACCCGGCCAAGGCCACGACATGGCGCAGGAAGTTGCGCGGCTCGGCCTCGTGCTGGGCCTCGGACAGGCCGCCATCGCTTTCGGGGTCGTCGACCAGGGTCTCGAACAGCTGTTCCTCGAAATCCGTCACATGCGCCATGCTGCCATCCCGGTTGCGTGGGGCCAATCTTGACTATTCCGGCCCACAGGTCCATGCCTGCCCGACCATAACCCGCAACCGGGCGTTCCGTGGGCGCCAAACCGACGAGGAGGACGATATGTCCCAGATCTCCCTCAGCTTTCCCGATGGCAATGCGCGCGAATACCCCGCCGGGGTGACCGCCGCCGAGGTCGCGGAAAGCATCGCGCCCAGCCTCGCCAAACGCGCCATTTCCGCCAGCCTGGATGGCCAGCATATCGACCTGGCCTGGCCTATCACGACCAGCGGCGCCATCGCCATCCACACGATGAAGGACGAGGCGCAGGCGCTGGAACTGATCCGTCATGACATGGCCCATGTCATGGCCCGCGCGGTCCAGGCGATCTGGCCCGACGTGAAGGTCACCATCGGCCCGGTCCGCGATTACGGCTGGTTCTACGATTTCGACCGCGCCGAGCCCTTCACCCCCGAGGATCTGGGCGCCATCGAGGCCAAGATGCGCGAGATCATCAACGCCCGCGAGCCGGTCCGCACCGAGGTCTGGGACCGCGACCGCGCCATCGCCCATTACAAGGCCGCGAACGAGCCCTTCAAGCTGGAGCTGATCGACCGCATCCCGGAGGGTCAGGACCTGCGCATGTATTGGCACGGCGACTGGCAGGACCTGTGCCGCGGCCCGCATCTGCAATCGACCGGACAGCTGCCTGCCGATGCCTTCAAGCTGACCCATATCGCCGGGGCCTATTGGCTGGGCGACGCGACGCGGCCCATGCTGCAGCGCATCTATGGCGTGGCCTTCCGGTCGCGCGACGAGCTGAAGGCCCACATGACCATGCTGGAGGAGGTCGCCAAGCGCGACCACCGCAAGCTGGGCCGCGAGATGGACCTGTTCCACATGCAGGAGGAGGCGCCGGGCCAGATCTTCTGGCACCCGAACGGCTGGAACATCTATACCACGCTGCAGGACTACATGCGCCGCAAGCAGCGCGCCGACGGCTATGTCGAGGTCAACACCCCCCAGGTCGTCAGCCGCAAATTGTGGGAGGAATCAGGGCATTGGGAGAACTATCAGGAAAACATGTTCATCGTCGAGGTCGATGAGGATCACGCCCGGACCAAGACGATCAACGCCCTGAAACCCATGAACTGCCCCTGCCACGTGCAGATCTTCAACCACGGCCTGAAATCCTATCGCGACCTGCCGCTGCGCATGGCCGAATTCGGCTCCTGCAACCGCTACGAGCCCTCGGGCGCGCTGCATGGCATCATGCGGGTGCGCGGCTTCACCCAGGACGACGCCCATATCTTCTGCACCGAGGATCAGATCGAGGCCGAGACCAAGAAGTTCATCGACTTCCTGGCCGGCATCTATGCCGATCTGGGCTTCGAGGGCTGGCGCATCAAGCTGTCCACGCGCCCCGAAAAGCGCATCGGTTCCGAGGAGAGCTGGGACCGCGCCGAGGCTGCCCTGGGCAATGCCTGCCAGGCCGCCGGTCACGACTACACCGTCTTTCCGGGCGAGGGCGCGTTCTATGGCCCCAAGCTGGAATTCGTGCTGACCGACGCGATCGGCCGCGATTGGCAATGCGGCACGCTGCAGGTGGACCCCAACCTGCCCGAACGTCTGGATGCGGAATATGTCGGCGCGGACGGCCACAAGCACCGCCCCGTCATGCTGCACCGCGCCGTGCTGGGCAGCTTCGAGCGCTTCATCGGCATCCTGATCGAGAACAGCGCCGGCAAGCTGCCCTTCTGGCTGGCGCCGCGCCAGGTGGTGGTGGCCTCGATCGTCTCGGATGCGGACGCCTATGTGCATGAGGTCGTGGCCGCTTTGCGCGCCCACGGCATCCGGGCCGAGGCCGATATCCGCAACGAAAAGATCAACTACAAGGTGCGCGAGCATTCCGTCGCCAAGGTCCCCGCGATCATGGCCATCGGCATGAAGGAGGTCGAGACCCGCAGCGTGTCCCTGCGCCGCCTGGACGCCCAAGGCAGCCGCAGCCTGGACCTGGATCAGGTCATCGCCGAACTGACCGCCGAGGCCACGCCCCCCGACCTGCGCACGCAATAGGCGCAGGTTGAATCAGTCTTGCCTTTTTTAACGATTCGGGCATCCTCTCGGTGGCGTGAGCAAGGACTTTCTACCGCTCCCTCTCTGGGCAGCCGGAAGACCGAAAGCGGGCTGCACGGCCTGGCGCAATCCTGCGTCGGGATGACTTGAAGGAGAGAACGGTTATGGCGACCGGAACGGTAAAATGGTTCAACGCGACCAAGGGCTTCGGCTTCATCGCACCGGATGACGGCGGCAAGGATGTCTTCGTGCATATCTCGGCCGTGGAACGCGCCGGGCTGACGGGCCTGCAGGACAACCAGAAGATCGGCTATGAACTGCAGTCGGGCCGCGACGGCCGCGCCTCGGCCGGCGATCTGAAACTGCTCTGATCCGCGCCAGCGGATGACCCGGACGGCCCGTTCGCGCGGGCCGTTTTTTCTTGCCCGCCATCCGAAGGGGCCGATGATGAACCTTGCCCAGCATGTCCTGCGCGCGGGCGGGCGGCGGCCCGACCATCCCGCCCTGTCGGTCATCGGCGATGCGGGGTCCGAGGATTGGACCCATGGCGCGCTGGCCCGCGCGGTGCGCGGCACGGCCACGGGCCTGCTGGACGCAGGGCTGGTGCCGGGGGACCGGCTGCTGCTGCGGCTCGGGAACCGGCCCGGCTTTCCGATCGCCTATCTGGGCGCCATCGCGGCGGGGATCGTGCCTGTCCCGACCTCGGCCCAGCTGACCGCCCCCGAGATCACCCGCCTGGCCGCCCGCATCGCCCCCGCGATGATCGTGGCGGGGGCGGGCGTGGCCCTGCCCGATCACCCCGCCCCGGTCCTGCCCGAGGCCGCGCTGGCAGGCTTTGCCGACCTGCCCCCGGCGGATTTCCATCAGGGCGATCCCGACCGGCTGGCCTATATCGTCTTCACCTCGGGCAGTTCGGGCCAGCCGCGCGCGGTCATGCATGCCCATCGCGCGATCCTGGCGCGGCAGGCGATGATGCGCGGCTGGTACGACCTGCGCCCGGATGACCGGCTGCTGCATGCGGGGGCGTTCAACTGGACCTTCACCCTGGGCACCGGGCTGATGGATCCCTGGACCATGGGCGCGACCGCCCTGATCCCAGCCGAGGGCACGCCGATCGACCGCATCCCCCATCTGGCGGCGCGGCACGGGGCGACGATCCTGGCCGGGGCGCCGGGCATCTTTCGCCGCCTGCTGCGCGCCGACTGGCCCGCCCTGCCCCGCCTGCGCCACGCCCTGGCCGCGGGCGAGCGTCTGGATCCCGGCCTGCGCCGCGCCTGGCAGGACCGCACCGGCACCGACATCCACGAGGCGATGGGCGCCTCCGAGATCTCGACCTTCGTCTCGGGCAGCCCGGACCGCCCCGCGCCGCCGGGCAGCGCGGGCTATCCCCAGCCCGGCCGCCATGTCGCGGTGCTGGACGATGCGGGCGCGCCCCTGCCCCCGGACAGCCCCGGCCTGCTGGCGGTGCGGCGCGACGATCCGGGGCTGTTCCTGGGCTATCTGGACGATCCCGCCGCGACCGGGGCCTGCCTGCGCGGCGACTGGTTCGTGACCGGCGACATGGCCCGGATCGGCGCGGACGGGGCCGTCACCCTGCTGGGTCGGGGCGACGACATGATGAATGCGGGCGGCTTCCGCGTCGCCCCGCCCGAGATCGAGGAGGTCCTGTCCACTGATCCCCAGGCCGGCGACGTGGCGGTGACCGAACTGCCCGTGGGTCCGGGCAGCAGCGTGATCGCCGCCTTCTGGACCGGCCCCGCCCCGGAGGACCGGCTGCGGGCGCTGGCGGGGGCGGCGCTGGCACGCTACAAGCAGCCGCGCGAATGGGTTCGGCTGGACGCCCTGCCCCGCACCGCGACCGGCAAGATCAATCGCCGCGCCCTGCGCGAGGCGCATCGCAAGGACCGCCCATGACCCCAGCCCCGATCCGCCTGGACATCTTCGCCGACCCCGTCTGCCCGTGGTGCCTGATCGGCAAGGCCCAGCTGGACCGAGCCCTGGCGGACCGCCCCGCCCATCCGCTGGCGATCACCTGGCACCCGTTCCGCCTGGACCCCACGACCCCGCCCGAGGGCCGCGACCGCGCCGCCCATCTGCGCGCCAGGCTGGGCGCGGGCGCCGATGATGCCGCGCGCATCCTGGCCGACCACGCCCTGGCGCTTGGGATCGCGCTGAACCCCAGCCCGCGCGAGCCGAACACCCTGGACGCCCACCGCCTGATGCATTGGGCCGGGCTGGAGGGCGTGCAGGACGCTGTGATGACTGGTCTGCTCGCCGCCCATTGGCAGGAGGCCCGCGACATCGGCGATCCCGCCACCCTGACCCAGATCGCCGCCGCGGCGGGCCTGCAGCCCGACCTGATCGCGCGCCTGCTGGCCGGGGATGCCGATCGCGACGAGGTGCAGGCCCGCGAATCCCATGCCCGCCAGCGCGGCGTGACATCGGTGCCGACCTTCATCCTGGCCGATGCCCATGCGATCAGCGGCGCCCAGCCCGCGGATTTGTGGCTGCAGGTCATCGACGAGATCGCCCCGGCCTGACTTGCAGATCATGCAAGGGCGGCCTATCTCGGGGGCCAAGACCTTGATGGTGATCCCCATGACCGATGCGACCTTTACCGGCCCCGCCCCGCAGCGCCGCCTGCCCCTGCCGGAATTCATCGCGATGCTGGCGTTCCTTTTCGCCACCATCGCCTTTTCCATCGACGCGATGCTGCCCGCGCTGCCCGACATCGCCGCCGACCTGACGCCCGACAACGTGAACCGCGCCCAGCTGATCCTGACCAGCTTCGTGGCGGGCATGGGTCTGGGCACGCTCTTTGCCGGGCCGCTCTCGGATGCCTTGGGGCGCAAGCGCACCATCACCCTGGGCTTCGGCATCTATATCTCCGCCACCATCGCCGCCCTCTACGCCGAGACGCTGGAATTCCTGCTGATCGCCCGCTTCGTCCAGGGCCTGGGCGCGGCCGGTCCGCGCATCGTGGGCCTGGCCTTGGTCCGCGACCTCTATGAGGGGCGCGAGATGGCACGCATCTCCAGCTTCGTGATGATGATCTTCATCATGATCCCGGCGGTCGCCCCCACGCTCGGGGCAGGCATCATCGCGCTGTCGGACTGGCACGGGGTCTTCCTGGCCTTCATCGCCTTCGCGGTGATCGGCGCGCTGTGGCTGAACATCCGCCAGGCCGAGACCCTGCCCCCCGAGAACCGCCGCCCCCTGCGCGTCGCGTCCCTCTACGCCGCCGCGCGCGAGGTGCTGTCGGATCGTCAGGTGATGCTGGCCACGCTGATCCTGACCCTGGGCTTCGGGCAGATGTTCGGCCTGCTCTCCTCGGCCCAGCAGCTCTTCGGCGAGACCTATGGCAAGGGCGAGAATTTCCACCTGTGGTTCGCGGCCATGGCCGTGCTGTCGGGGTCGGGCACGGTGCTGAACGCGACCTTCGTGATGCGCTTCGGCATGCGGCGGATCGCGAAATGGGCCTATGTGATGCAGACCTTCGTGTCGGGGATTGCGCTCATGCTGATCCTGACGGGGGTGCTGCCGCAGGGGCTGGAATTCCCGCTGTTCTTCTTCTGGGCGGTCAGCGTGTTCTTCATGGCTGGGGTGACCTTCGGCAACCTGAACGCGCTGGCGCTGCAGCGGATGGGCCATATCGCGGGGATGGCGGCCTCGATCGTCGCGGCGATCTCGACTCTCGCCGCGGTGGTGATCGCGGCGCCGGTGGGGCTGCTCTATGACGGGACGGCGATCCCGGCGATCACGGCGACGCTGCTTTGCTCGGCCCTGGCTTGGGCCCTGATGCGCGGCCTGAACGACTGACGCGGCGCGCGGGGGGTCCGGGGGGCGGCCAGCCCCCCGGCCGTCGCGGGACGCAAATCAGGCGGCGACGCCCTCGGGCACCCGCGCCCCGGTCATATAGGCCACCGCATCCGACATCGAATGCTCCTTGGGGTTGATCACGCACAGACGCTTGCCAAGCCGGTGGATATGAATCCGGTCCGCGACCTCGAAGACATGCGGCATGTTGTGGCTGATCAGCACGATCGGAATGCCGCGCGACCGCACGTCCAGGATCAGGTCCAGGACGCGCCGGCTCTCCTTGACGCCCAAGGCCGCCGTCGGCTCGTCCAGGATGATGACCCGGCTGCCGAAGGCCGCCGCCCGGGCAACGGCCACGCCCTGACGCTGGCCGCCCGACAGGGTCTCGACCGGCTGGCCGATGTTCTGGATGGTCATCAGCCCCAGCTCGGTCAGCTTGGCGCGGGCGAAATCGTCCATCGCCTTCTTGTCCAGCATCCCCAGCCACTTGCCCATGAAACCGGGCTTGCGGATCTCGCGCCCCATGAACATGTTGTCGGAAATCGACAGGGCGGGCGACAGGGCCAGCGTCTGATAGACCGTCTCGATCCCCATCTTGCGGGCATCCAGCGGGCTGTCGAAACTGACCGGCCTGCCATCCAGCCGGATCTCGCCCTCATCGGGCTTGACCGCGCCGGATATGGCCTTGATCAGGCTGGACTTGCCCGCGCCGTTGTCGCCGATCACGGCCAGGATCTCGCCGGGATAGAGGTCGAAATCCGCATGGTCCATGGCGGTCACGCGGCCATAGCGCTTGACCAGGTTGCGGGCGGAAAGCAGCGGCTCGGTCATGACGACACCTTTCTGATCCATTGGTCGATGGCCACGGCAAAGATGATCAGCCAGCCGGTCGCGAACAGCTGCCACAGCACGTCCACCCCCGCCAGCCGCAGGCCCGAATTGAAGACGCCCACGATCAGCGCCCCGATCAGCGGCCCGATGATGGATCCGCGCCCGCCGAACAGCGATATCCCCCCGATCACCACCGCGGTGATGGATTCCAGGTTCGCCTCGAAGAAGGATGTCGGGCTGATCGACCCCACGCGGCCGATCGACGACCATGCCGCCAACCCGCAGATCACCCCCGCCACCAGATAGACCGACAGCAGCACGCGCTTGGTCTGGATCCCGGCCAGCGCCGCCGATTCCGGGTCGTCGCCCACCGCATAGACCCGCCGCCCCCAGGCCGTGTAATAGAGCGCGTAATAGAGCACCGCAAAGACGACCAGCATCAGCACGACGCCATAGGTCAGCACCGCGCCGCCGATCTCGAACCGGGTGCCGAAGAATTTCAGCAGCGGCGCCTCGGCATCCAAGGTCTGGCTGCGGATCGTCTCGCGCCCCGACAAATAATAGTTCAGCGCCAGAAAGATGTTCCAGGTGCCCAATGTGGTGATGAAGGGCGGCAGCTTCAGCCGCGTCACCAGAAACCCGTTCAGCGCGCCGGTGGCCGCCCCGCAGGCCAGGCCCAGCAGGATCGCGATGGGCACGGGCACGCCCATGTTCACCGCCAGCTGTCCCATCACGACCGAGATCAGCACCATCACCGCGCCGACCGACAGGTCGATCCCCGCGGTCAGGATGACCAGCGACTGCGCCGCGGCCAGCGTGCCCACGACCGCGACCTGCTGCAGGATCAGCGACAGGTTGAAGGCCGAGAAGAAGTTCGGAGAGATCAGCCCGAAGGCGATCAGCGACAGGACCAGCACGATGACCGGCACCATGGTGGGATACTGGTGCAGGAAATGCTGCACCCGGTCCAGCGCGCTGCGGTGATGGCGGTCGAACTGGGCGACCGTCTCGGCAGGGTTTCGCTCGACCACGGGATCGGGGGTATCGGACATCGCACGCTCCGGCAAAAGGGGGCACGATGGCGGTCCTGCCGCCATCGGCCCGTCATGTCAGGACAGGTGGGGGGCGATCAGCCCCAGCACCGCTCCAAGCCTTCCTCGACGCTGATCGATTCGACCCCGTCCACGGCATCGCCCGTCACCAGGTTCACCCCGGTATTGGTGAATTCCAGCCCCTCGGAGGTCTCGGGCAGGGTGCCGTCGGCGGCAAAGGCGGCGATGGCCTCGATCCCCATCGACGCCATCAGCAGCGGATATTGCTGCGAGGTGGCGCCGATCACGCCCTCGGCCACGTTCTGCACGCCCGGGCAGCCGCCATCGACCGACACGATGGTCACGTCGCCCTCGCGCCCGAAGGAGCGCAGCGCCTCATAGGCGCCGGCCGCTGCGGGTTCGTTGATCGTATAGACCAGGTTGATGCCCGGATCGCGCTGCAGCAGCGATTCCATCGCCTGGCGGCCGCCCTCCTCGTTGCCCGAGGTCACGTCGCCGCCGACGATGCGGGGATCGGTCTCGTCACCCATCACGTCGGGATTGCCCACGTCGATGCCGAACCCCTCCAGGAAGCCCTGGTTGCGCAGCACGTCGACCGAGGGCGCGCTGGCCGACAGGTTCAGCAGCGCGATGCGCGCATCGGCCGCGGCATCGCCCATCTTGCCGGCGGCCCAGGCCCCGATCAGGCGGCCCGCCTCGCGGTTGTCGGTGGCGAAGGTCGCATCGGCCGCGTCGATCGGGTCCAGCGGCGTGTCCAGCGCGATGACCAGGATGCCCGCGTCGCGCGCCTGGCTCAGCGGATCGACGATGGCCTTGGTGTCGGATGCGGTGATCAGGATCCCCGAGACGCCCGCCGCGATGCAGCTTTCCACCGCCTGCTGCTGGGTCTCGTGATCGCCGTCCACGCGGCCGGCAAAGGTCATCAGCTCGATCCCCAGCTCATTGGCCTTGGCGGTCGCGCCCTCCTTCATCTTCACGAAGAAGGGGTTGATGTCGGTCTTGGTGATCAGGCAGGCGCGGGTGGTGTCCTGGGCCTGGGCGATGCCGGTCGTCAGAACCAGCGCGGACAGCGCGGCGGATGCGCGCAAAACGGTCTTGATCGTCACTTTACTTATCTCCCTCCGAATGGCGGTTCCTCGGCCGCCCTGCATCAAGAAAGCACTATCGAAAAGCACTTGTCAATAAATCAATCATGTTGATTAATACCGGACAGGAGGAGGACGCGATGCCCAATGACCACGCCGCGGCCGGGCTGAGCCGGAACGAAAGGCTGATCCTGTCGCTGATCCGGCGCCACGGGCCGATGCCGCGCGCGGCCCTGTCCCAGCCCACGGGGCTGTCGGCGCAATCCATCACCAACCTGACGCGCAAGCTGATCCAGGCGGGATATCTGGATGCGGGCGAGGTGGTGCGCGGCAAGGTCGGCCAACCCTCGACCCCGCTGGCCCTGGCCCCCGACGGCGCGCTGTTTCTGGGGCTGAAGATCGGGCGGCGGCTGGCCGAGCTGGCGCTGGTCGATTTCGCGGGCCGGGTGCGGATGCACCGCCAGGAGGTCCATGCCCATCCCGATCCCGACCGCATCCTGGCCTTCGCGCGCCAAGGCCTGGCCACGCTGACCGGCAGCCTGACGCCCGCCCATCGCGCCCGGATCGCGGGCTTGGGCGTCGCCACCCCCTATCGTCTGTGGGACTGGGGGGCCGAGATGGCCGACTGGCTGGGCCGCGACCTGCGCGGGGAATTGGCGCGCGATCTGCGCTATCCGGTCTTTCTGGACAATGACGCGACCACCGCCTGCGGGGCCGAGCTGATCTTTGGCCGGTCGGCCCTGCCGCGCGATTTCATCCATATCTATGTCGCGCATTTCGCGGGCGGGGGGATCGTGCTGGACGGGGCGCTGCGCCACGGGCCGTCGCGCAATGCCGGCGCGCTCGGCTCGATGCCCATTCCGGAGGGGGGGCAGCTGCTGGACCGGGCCTCGGTCTCGGCGCTGGAGCAGCGGATCGGGCGGTCGCTGCCGCCCGATGACGAGGGCTGGGACGTGCCCGAGGCGGTCGAGCGGGCCTGGGCGCGCGATGCGGGCCGGGCGCTGGCCTTCGTGGCGATGTCGGCGGTGGCGCTGGCGGACCTGCCCTTGGTGGTGATCGACGGGGCGGTGCCGACGGCCACGCGGGCGCGGCTGGCGGCGGCCACCCGCGCGGCCTTGGCCGACATGCCGGCGGCGGGCATCGACCGGCCGCAGGTGATCGAGGGCAGCATGGGCCGCATGGCGCGCATCCTGGGCGCGGCGGCCCTGCCGCTGTCGCATCACTTCCAGCCGGACGGGGCGCTGGATCAGGGCGTTTGTGCTTGACCGCGGGGCAAAGCGGCTGTATGCGGCGCCCTTCACTGGTGTTGGTGGGCCCCGCGAGGGGAACCCTGTCAGGCGCAAGCCAGAGGACAACGCCCTTCGAAACGTCAGAAGGAGATCAGCCGTGACCAAACGCACGTCTGCCAAGTACAAGATCGACCGCCGCATGGGCGAGAACATCTGGGGCCGCGCCAAATCGCCGGTCAACCGCCGCGAATACGGCCCGGGCCAGCACGGCCAGCGCCGCAAGAACAAGCTGTCGGATTTCGGCACCCAGCTGCGCGCCAAGCAGAAGCTCAAGGGCTACTATGGCGACCTGACCGAAAAGCAGTTCCGCCGCATCTATGCCGAGGCCGAGCGTCTGCGCGGCGATACCGGCGAGATGCTGGTCGGCCTGCTGGAGCGCCGCCTGGACGCGATCGTCTATCGCGCCAAGTTCGTGCCGACCATCTTTGCCGCCCGCCAGTTCGTGAACCACGGCCATGTGGAAGTGAACGGCAAGCGCGTCAACATCCCGTCCTACCGCGTCAAGGAAGGCGACGTCATCTCGATCCGCGAACGGTCGCGCCAGCTGGCCATCGTGCTGGAAGCGGTGTCGCTGACCGAGCGTGACGTGCCCGATTACCTGGACACGGACCACAACAAGATGACCGCGACCTTCGTGCGCACCCCGGCCCTGGGCGACATCCCCTATGCCGTGCAGATGGAACCGAACCTGGTCGTCGAATTCTACGCGAAGAACTGATCCTCGCATCAGGACCGACCGCCTTGGGGGCCGCATCATCCGATGCGGCCCTTTTGCGTCCCGCGATGCAGCGGGGGGCCGGCTGCCCCCCGCACCCCCCGCGCGCCGGCGGCGGGGCCCGGCCATGGGCATGGGCATGGGGGCTTTCCTATCGGCGCGGCGGGGCATAAACGGGGGCCGGACAAAGGATGGACCCATGACCCAGACACCCGTGCAGCCCGGCATCATGGATATCGCGCTTTATGTCAGCGGCGAAAGCGCGCTGGCGGGGCGCGAGGACGTGCTGAAACTGTCCTCGAACGAGAACCCGCTCGGCTCCAGTGCTGCGGCGCGGGCGGCCTTTGCCGCGGCGGCGGGGGATCTGCACCGCTATCCGGCGACGGACCATGCGGGGCTGCGCGCGGCCATCGGCGAGGTCCATGGCCTCGACCCCGACCGGATCATCTGCGGCGTCGGATCGGACGAGGTGCTGCAATTCGTCGTGCAGTGCTTTGCGGGGCCGGGTGACGAGGTCATCACGACCCAGCACGGATTCTCGATGTATCCGATCCTGGCGCGGATGGTCGGCGCCACCCCCGTCACCGTCCCCGAGGCCGGGCGCCGCGTCGACGTCGAGGCGATCCTGGCCGCCGTCACCGACCGCACCCGCGTGGTCTTCGTGGCCAATCCCGCGAACCCCACCGGCACCATGCTGACCGAGGCCGAGCTGGAGCGCCTGGCCTCCGGCCTGCCCGCGCATGTGCTGTTCGTCCATGACGGCGCCTATGCGGAATTCGTCGATGGCTTCGACGGCGGCGCGGGGCTGGTCGACCGCCATCCCAATGTCATCATGACGCGCACCTTCTCCAAGATCCACGGGCTGGGGGGGCTGCGGATCGGATGGGGCTATGCGGCGCGGTCGATCATCGACGTGCTGAACCGGGTGCGCCAGCCCTTCAACCTGTCCAACGCCCAGATGGCGGCGGCCGAGGCCGCGATCCGCGACCGCGACTTCACCCGTCATTGCGCCGATCTGAACGCCCGGCTGCGGGCACGGATGCGCGACACGCTGGTCCAGATCGGCATCGCCTGCGACGAGAGCTTCGCCAATTTCGTGCTGGCCCGGTTCGACAGCCCCGAGACCGCAGCCGCGGCCGATGCGGCCCTGCGCGCGGACGGCATCCTGGTGCGGCGCGTGGCGGGCTATGGCCTGCCCGAGGCGCTGCGCATCACCGTGGGCGACGAGGCGGGGGTGAACCGCGTCCTCGCCTGCCTGGGCCGGTTCATGGAGGGGCGGGCATGACGGCGATCTATCGCCAGGTCGCGCTGATCGGGCTGGGGCTGATCGCGGGGTCCATGGCCCATGCCATGCGCGAGGCGGGGCTAGCCGGGCGCATCACCGGCCATGCCCGCAGCGCCGCCACCCGCGACACCGCGCGCGAGATCGGCCTCTGCGAGGTCTTCGACACGGCGGCCGAGGCGGTCCGAGGCGCCGATCTGGTCGTGCTGGCGGTGCCCGTCGGCGCCATGGGCCCGGTGATGGAGGAGATCGCCCCCCATCTGGCGCCGGGCGCCACGATCACGGATGTCGGATCGGTCAAGCAATCGGTCATCGACGCGGTCATGCCGCATCTGCCGGAGGGCGCGCATTTCATCCCCGGCCACCCGCTGGCGGGGACCGAACATTCCGGGCCGCGCGCCGGATTCGCGACGCTCTTCCGCAACCGCTGGTGGCTGCTGACGCCGCTGCCCGACACGGATCCGCAGGCGCTGGCGCGGCTCGAATCGCTGATCACCGCGATGGGGGCCAAGACCGACCGGATGGGGGCGCCGCATCACGACCTGGTCCTGGCGGTCACCAGCCACGCGCCGCATCTGATCGCCTATACGATGGTGGGGGTGGCCGACCATCTGCGCCGCGTGTCCGGCGAGGAGGTGATCCAGTATTCCGCCGCCGGCTTCCGCGACTTCACCCGGATCGCGGCCAGCGATCCGACCATGTGGCGCGACGTGTTCCTGCACAACAAGGAGGCGACGCTGGACATCCTGGGCCGCTTCACCGAGGAGCTGTTCGTGCTGCAGCGCGCGATCCGCATGGGCGACGGCCAGCAGCTGCATGATTACTTCACCCGCACCCGCGCGATCCGCCGCGGCATCATCGAGGCGGGCCAGGATACCGGCGCCCCCGATTTCGGCCGCACCCCCGGCGCCAATCCGGCGGAATAGATCGCAGAGCCCCAGAGCACGGGGCCCTAGATCGCGGGCGCGGGCCCCACGGGCAGCCCGCCCAGGATCAGCTGGCCGTCGCGCATGATGACGGGCAGGCGCAGCTCGCCCGGCGCGGGTTCGGGAAAGGCGGGGCCGGGCAGGGTCGCGTCCAGCGGCGCCTGCGCCAGCTGCGCCAGCCCCGCGCGCAGCAGCAGCCGGCCCTGCGGCGGGATCAGGCCCAGCCCCGCGGCCAGCCCGATCATCGCATCCGCATCCGGGGAATAGAGCGCGACCTGCCCCTCGGCCCGGCCTTGGGCGTCGCGCGACAGCCGACCGACCAGCCGCAGGCCGATATCGCCGGCCTGCATGTCCAGCCCGGCGGTCTGCCAGCCGACGACTTGGGGACCGGGCGCCGCATCGGCCCCGAGCGAGGGCGTCGCATCCAGCCAGACCCGCAGCGGCCCCCGGACCGAGATCGGCCCCGGCAGCGGCCCGGCATCCAGCCCCAGCATGGCCAGGGCCTGGGTCTGCACCCCCTCCAGCGCGATCGCGATGTCATAGGCGGCGCGGGCCGGGCGCGGCGCATCCGACCCCAAGGCGCCCAGATCGGCCCGCAGGCTCAGCCCCTGTGCCAAGGGCAGGCCGTCCAGCGTCACCGCCCGGGCCTGCAGGTCCAGCGCATCGGGCGCCATGCGGTTCAGGGGCGCCAGCGCGACGCTGGCCCGCGGGTCCTGCCATGCCAGATCCATCGCCTGTCCGGCCTGGATCACGCGGACCGCATCCGGCAGGTCCAGCCGCGCGGTCAGCGGCGACAGGGGCGACAGCGACAGCCGCGCCCAAGGCATCGCGACCGACAGCGCCGGGTCGCGCAGCTGCGGCTCGCTCAGCCGGATGCCGATCTGGCGCGGATCGCGCAGCGGCGCGACCGATGCGGCCTCCAGCCCCGGATCGTCGCGGATCAGCGCCGCGACATGGCGCGCGGCCATCGTCTCGGCCCCCAGCCAGCCCCCGGCCAGCACCGCCGCCACCAGTCCCACCGCAATGATCGTCCCGCGCATGCCACCCGGCCCTTTTGCCCGCCCTGTCCCTGCCCTAACTTGTGTCGGGAAAGGATGGAACGCAATGGAACGCATCGACTGGATCTTTGGCTATGGATCGCTGATCTGGGACCCGGGCTTCACGCCGCGCGAACAGGTCCGCGCCCGGCTGAGCGGCTATGCCCGCAGTTTCTGCCTGCGGTCGATCCAGCATCGCGGCACCCGCGCCCTGCCCGGCCTGGTCCTGGGCCTGGACCCCCACCCGGAGGCCGAATGCGAGGGGCTGGCCCTGCGCATCCCCGATGGTAACCATGACCAGGTGCTGGCCCAGCTGCGCGCGCGCGAGCTGGTGACCGACGCCTATCGCGAGACGACCCTGGCTCTGGCCTTGGCGGATGGGCGGCGGGTGACGGCGCTGGCCTATGTGATGCGGCGCGACCATTGGCAATATGCGGGCGGCCTGCCCGCCGAGGAACAGGCCCGCATCATCGCCGCAGCCCAGGGCGGGCGCGGCCCGAATGCCGATTACCTGTTCAACACGGCCGCCCATCTGGCGCGCATGGGCATGCCGGATGCGGGCCTGGACGCGCTGTCGGACGCGGTGCGGGCGCTCCGCGACGGGGCGCGCTGAAACCGGGCCGTTCGAATGCTTGGCAAGACGGGGGCCGCGCCCTACAGTCGGGCAAAAGCATCGAAGGGACGGGGTGTTACCGGTGAGCGACCAGACCAACGGCGATCCGCAGGCGCCCTCGCGGCTGACGCTGACCAACCGACGCCTGTCGGCGACCCGCGACCAGGCCCTGATCGGCGCCGGCAGCCCGCCGCGCTTTTCCCAGCCCGTCCGCCAGATCCTGATGATGCTGACCGTGCTGGCGCTGGTGCTGGCGGGGGGCTGGTTCGCCTATGGGCGCATCCTGCCGATCTTCATGGCGAACCGCTGGCTGAACGGGCTGATCCTGGGGGTCTTTGCCTTGGGCGTGCTGGCCTGCTTCTGGCAGGTGGGCCAGCTGGTCCGGTCGGTCAGCTGGATCGAGCGTTTCGCCGCCCGCCGCCGCGACAGCGACAAGGCCGCATCCGCCGATGACATCGCGCCGCGCCTGCTGGCGCCCCTGGCTGCGATGCTGGGCGTGCGCGGCCCGGCCAGCGGCGCGATTAGCGCCAGCTCGGCCCGGTCGATCCTGGATTCCGTCGCGACCCGCATCGACGAGATCCGCGACATCACCCGTTACATCGCCAACCTGCTGATCTTTCTTGGCCTTCTGGGGACGTTCTATGGCCTGGCCACCACCGTCCCCGCCGTGGTCGAGACGATCCGCGCCCTGGCCCCCCAGGACGGCCAGACCGGGCTGGAGGTGTTCGACCAGCTGATGACCGGGCTGGAGGCGCAGCTGGGCGGCATGGCCACGGCCTTCTCCTCGTCGCTGCTGGGGCTGGCGGGGTCGCTGGTCGTGGGGCTGCTGGAGCTGTTCGTGACCCATGGCCAGAACCGCTTCTATCGCGAGCTGGAGGAATGGATGTCCGGCTTCACCCGCCTGTCCATTGCCTCGGGCGATCAGGACGGGGTGGATCAGGCGGCGCTGGCGGGGTTTTTGGAACAGATGGCGGGACAGATGGACCGGCTGCAGGCCTATCACACCGATCGCGACGCGATGCGGGACGAGGCCGCGGTCATGGCCGATGAACGCGTGGTCGTCATGGCCCAGGCCGTCGAGGCGCTGGTGTCCCGGGTCGAGGCCGCCCAGACCGCCGCCGACGGCCAGACCGTCCGGCTGACCCAGGCCCTGACGCGGCTGGCCGATGCCCAGGACCGGCATGTGCCCGCCGCCCCCGACCTGTCGCGGCTGGAATCCGCGCTGGACCGGCTGTCGGCGGAGCTGACCGAGGGCCGGGACGAGATGCTGGCCGAGCTGCGCTCCGACATCCTGGTCCTGACCCGCGCGGTCCGGGCGGCGCGCTTCGGCGACCGCTTCGACGATGCGGTCCTGGGGCGCGACCCCATCCTGCGCAACGAGGTCTGAGGCCATGCGGCTGGCGCGGGGATCATCGGCGCAACGCTTCTCCTCCACGATCTGGCCGGGATTCGTGGATGCGATGACGGCACTGCTGATGGTGCTGATGTTCGTGCTGACGATCTTCATGGTCGTCCAATCGGTGCTGCGCGAACAGATCACCGATCAGGACCAGACGATCACCAGCCAGACCGTCCGCATCAGCCGCCAGCAGCAGCAGCTGGACGAGCTGGGCCAGACCGTCTCGGCGCTGAACCGGGCGCTGAACGCCGCCGAGGCGCGCGAGACCGCCCTGGCCCGCGACCTGCAGACCGAGGCCGAACGCGCGGCCCAGGCCCAGGCCGAGGCGCGCGACCGCGCCGCGATGATCACCCGCCTGACCATCCAAATGGATCAGCGCGAGGCCGATCTGGACGCCGCCCGCAGCCGTCTGACCGATTTCGAGGCCGAGGTCGCGGCCCTGCTGGCCGGCCGCGCCCAGGACGGCGAGCGCATCGCCGGGCTGCAGGACGAGGTTGCCCGGGCCGAGGACCGCGCCTCCGCCGCCGAGCTGGCCGTGGCCGCGGCCCGCAGCGAGATCGACGCCCAGGCCGAGGAGGCCCGCCTGGCCGCCGCCCGGCGCGAGGCGCTGGAGGCGCTGACCGCCAGCCTGCGCGCCGATCTGGAGGCCGGCGCCGACCGCCTGGCCGAGGCCGAGGCGGCGCGTGCCGCCGATGCCCAGACCGCTGCCGATCGCCTGGCCCAGGCCGAATCGCGCCTGACCGAGGCCGAGGCCGCGCGCCTGGCCGATGCCGAGGCCGCCGCCCTGCTGCGCCAGCGGCTGGAGGCCGCCGATACCGAGCTGACCGCCATGACCTTGGCGCTGGAGGAACGCCGCCGCGAGGCCGAGGAGGTGCTGACCCTGCTGGCCGCCGCCGAGGCCGCCCGCGACGGCGCGATCCAGGAGGCCGACGCCACCCTGACCGAGGCCGAGCGCCAGGCCGCCCTGCTGGCCACCGCCCAGGCCGAGCTGACCCGCCAGCAGGAGCTGTCCCAGGACGGCCAGCGCCGCGTCGCGCTGCTGAATGAACAGGTGGCGCAGCTGACCGCCCAGCTGGGCAGCCTGCAGGCGCTGCTGGATGCTGCGGGCGAGGATCAGCAGGACGCCCAGCTGCGCGTGTCGGAACTGGGCCAGCAGTTGAACGCCGCCTTGGTCCGCGCCGCCGAGGAGACCCGCCGCCGCCTGGCCCTGGAGGAGGAGGCCCGCCTGCGCGCCGAGGCCGAGGCGCAGGACCTGACCCGCTATCGTTCGGAATTCTTCGGGCGGCTGTCCCAGATCCTGTCGGGGCGCGAGGGGGTGCAGGTGGTGGGCGACCGCTTCGTCTTTCAGTCCGAGGTGCTGTTCGCGCCGGGCGAGGCGGACCTGTCCCCCGCCGGCCGCGATCAGGTGGCGGGCCTCGCGCGCCTGCTGACCGAGATCGCCTCCGAGATCCCGCCCGAGATCGACTGGATCATCCGCGTGGACGGCCATACCGACAGCCTGCCCTTGTCGGGCCTGGGCCGGTATCGCGACAATTGGGAACTGAGCCAGGGCCGCGCCTTGGCGGTGGTGCGCCATCTGGCCGATGACCTGGGCTTTCCCGCGGCCCGGCTGGCCCCCACGGGCTTTGCCGATACCCGCCCCATCGCCCCCGAGGACAGCCCGGAAAGCCGCGCCCTGAACCGACGGATCGAGCTGAAGCTGACCGAGCGCTAATGCCCGACGCTGCGGGAAAAGACGTTGATGACGACCACCCCCGCCACGATCAGCCCCAGCCCCAGCACCGCGGGCAGGTCCAGCCGCTGGCCGAAGACGACCAGCCCGATCATCGCGACCAGGGCGACGCCGCAGGCGCTCCAGATCGCATAGGCGATGCCGAGCGGCAGGACCTTCAGGCTGACCGCCAGCAGATAGAAGCTGGCCAGATAGCAGACCGCCATGCCCAGGGTCGGGGCAAGGCGGGTGAACTGTTCGGACCGCTGCAACAGGGACGTGCCCACGACCTCCAGGACGATGGCGGCGCCCAAGGGGACAAAGGGCGACATCTCAGCGCTTTTCGCCCAAGGTGCGGGTGTCCTGCAGGCCGGCCATCTCCTTCAGCTGGCGTTCGACCTCGGAATTGATCTCGGCGCCGATCAGCACGATGGTCGCGTTCAGCCACAGCCAGGTCATCAGCGCCACGACCGCGCCGAGCGTGCCGTAGGTCTCGTTGTAATCGCCGAAATTCGCCGCATACCACGAGAACAGCATCGATGTGGCCAGCAGCGCGAAGGCCGCGATGATCGCCCCGGGCGACACCCACCGCCAGCGCGATTGCGGCGCGGCGGGGCCCCACCGATAGACCGCCGCCAGCCCGATGATCAGCAGGCCCATCATCAGGGGCCAGCGGATGATCGACAGGGCCGTCTCGACCCCCCAGCTTACGGGCAGCATGCGCAGCACGATGGGCACGACCGCGATCACCGCCAGCATCAGCGCGATCATCGCCAAGGCCCCCAAGGTGAAGCACATGGCGACCAAGTTCAGGCGGATGAAGCTGCGGGTCTCGCGCTGGAACTCGGCGACGTTCAGCGCGGAAAGCAGCGCCTTCATCCCGCCATTGGCCGACCAGAAGGCGATCATCAGCGCCATGATCCCTGCCAGGGACAGCACCCCGGTCGAGGCCGAGGCGATGGTGACCACCTGGCTTTCGACGATGGCCAGCGTGCCCTCGGGCAGGACCGGCTCCAGCATGTCCAGATGCCCCTGGATGGTCAGCGGATCCGCCCAGAGCCCATAGAGCGACACGAAGGCCGAGATCGCCGGAAACAGCGACAAGAGCCCGAAGAAGGTGACGCCCCCGGAAACCGAGGTGACCCGATCCTCGCCGATGGCGGTGAAGGTGCGGCGGGCCACCGTGATCAGGTCCTGGCGCGACATGTCGCGCAGGCCCGGCACCGGCACCGAGGGGGCGGGGTCGACGGCCTGGGCCTCCGGCCCCGGGGCGCGGGCCTCGGGGTCGGTCAGGCCGAAGCGCTGGCGGGTCTCGCCGTCCAGATCGCCGAAAAGGGCGTCGCTGATGCCGGTTGTTCGGGTCATGCCTTCGTCCGTCCGGTCACTGCGGGCGCCGGGGCGCGTCGGCGCGCGGCTCGGGCGCGCCGGGACGGGGGCCGGGCGTGCCGTGCAGGATCGACCGCAGCTGATCGGCCGCCGCCACGAATTCGCCCACGATCGAGGTCGCCTGATGCGACACGCCGCGGAAGGACTGGAAGGCGCTGACCAGCGACTGCGCGACGCCGTTCAGCCCTTGGGACAGGTCGGTGGCGGTGCGGGTCAGGTTCTGGGCGGTGTTGCCCTTGCGCCGCCCGCGCGAGGCGCGCGCGCGCAGCTGCGCGGCGTGGCGGGCATCGTCCTGGGCCTGTGCGCGGACGCGGCGGCGCATCGCCTCGCGGTCGTCATCGTCCATCTGGGCAAAGCGCGGCGCGGCGGCGGGGGTGGCGCGATGCGTGGGGCGCGGCTCGTCATCGTCGCCGGTCAGCTTGCGCACGACGACGGCGGTGGCCGCGGTCAGGCCCGCAAAGCCCAAGGCGACGCCGCCCCAGACGATGACCTTGGCGGTGGTCGACGGCTCGACGAAGGACTGGCGGCCATCGGTGATGATGCGACGGTCCGGCTGGCCCTTGGCATGCCGCACGACGCCTTTCGCATCGGGTTGGGGGACGGGCCGGGGACCAAAGCGGGTCTGGCTGGTGACATCTGCCGCGGTCGGGCGGGAATGGCGGTCATGGGGAGGGCGCATGGTCTTCTCCGGGTCGGTTTCGGGTCTCGTTGCGACCGAACCCGCTGATTGCGGGGAATGTTCCCCGGCGGCTGACCTGTTTGTGATGAAAACTTGCCCCCGCCCCCCTGCCCCGCTATGCCCCGGCCAAGCGAAAGGAGCCCGCCATGATCCCGCGTTACAGCCGCCCCGAAATGGTCGCCATCTGGTCGCCCGAGACCAAGTTCAAGATCTGGTTCGAGATCGAGGCCCATGCCTGCGACGCGCAGGCCGATCTGGGCGTCATCCCGCGCGAGAATGCCGAGGCCGTCTGGAAGGCCCGCGACGTCGAATTCGACGTGGCCCGCATCGACGAGATCGAGGCCGTCACCAAGCATGACGTGATCGCCTTCCTGACCCATCTGGCCGAACATGTGGGCGCCGATCAGGCCCGCTTCGTCCATCAGGGCATGACCAGCTCCGATGTGCTGGACACCACGCTGAACGTCCAGCTGGTCCGCGCATCCGATCTGCTGCTGGTGGGAATGGACCGCGTCCTGGCCGCACTGAAGGCCCGCGCCATGGAACACAAGGACACCGTCCGCATCGGCCGCAGCCACGGCATCCATGCGGAACCGACCACGATGGGCCTGACCTTCGCCCGCTTCCATGCCGAAATGGCCCGCGGCCGCGAGCGCCTGCTGCGCGCCCGCGACGAGATCGCCACCGGCGCGATCAGCGGCGCGGTCGGCACCTTCGCCAATATCGACCCCGCGGTCGAGGAGCATGTCTGCGCCAAGCTGGGCCTGCGCCCAGAACCGATCAGCACCCAGGTCATCCCGCGCGACCGCCATGCGATGTTCTTTGCGACCCTGGGCGTCATCGCGTCGTCGATCGAGAATGTCGCGACCGAGATCCGCCACATGCAGCGCACCGAGGTGCTGGAGGCCGAGGAATTCTTCAGCCCCGGCCAGAAGGGATCATCGGCGATGCCGCACAAGCGCAACCCCGTCCTGACCGAGAACCTGACCGGCCTGGCCCGCCTGGTGCGCATGTCCGTCACCCCCGCGCTGGAGAACGTGGCCCTGTGGCATGAACGCGACATCAGCCATTCCTCGGTCGAACGCGCGATCGGGCCGGACACCACGATCACGCTGGATTTCGCGCTGCACCGCCTGGCAGGCGTCGTCGAAAAGCTGGTGATCTATCCCGATACGATGCTGGCCAACATGAACAAGTTCCGCGGCCTCGTGATGTCGCAGCGGGTGCTTCTGGCACTGACCCAGGCGGGCGTGTCGCGCGAGGACAGCTATCGCCTGGTCCAGCGCAACGCGATGAAGGTCTGGGAACAGGGCGCGGATTTCAAAACCGAGCTCTTGGCCGACCCGGAGGTGACCGCCGCCCTGTCGCCCGCCGAGATCGAGGAGAAGTTCGATCTGGCCTATCACACCAAGCATGTGGACACGATCTTCGCCCGGGTCTTCGGCGCCGAACCGCGCTGAAATCCCGCGCCCGTCAACCTTCGGTTAGGGTTGTCATGCGACACTGCCCGCATCGAAGACGACGGAGGCGGGCATGACGGGGCTGAACCAGCGGCAGAAGGCGGCGGTGATCGTGCGGCTTCTGCTCGATGACGACGAGGTGGCGGGGCTGGACCGTCTGAACAGCGACGCCCAGACCCTGCTGGCGCAGGAAATGGCGGGGATGGAGGTGATCGACCGCCAGACCCGCGACGCCGTCATCACCGAATTCTGCGACCGGCTGGAATCGGTGGGCGTCACCTTTCCGGGCGGGCTGGACGGCACGCTGGCCATGCTGGGCCAGCGCCTGTCCGATGACAGCACCGAATCCCTGCGCCGCGCCGCCGCCATCAGCGGCCAGACCGACCCTTGGGCGCGGCTCTGCGCCCTGCCCCGCGAATCGCTGATCGCGCTGGCCAATGCGGAATCGGTCGAACTGGTCGCGCTGATGCTGTCCAAGCTGCCGGTCGAGGCCGCATCCGCCACCTTCATCGCCCTGCCGCGCGAACGGGCGCGGGTGGTGGCGCAGGCCATGTCGATGACCTCGGGCGTGACGCCCGCGGCGCTGCGGCGCGTGGGCCTGGTGCTGCTGCACGCGGCCGAGGCGCTGCCGAAACCCGCCATCCCCACCCCCGCCTGCGACCGGATGGGGGCGATCCTGAATTTCGCCGCCGCCGATCTGCGCGACGACGTGCTGGGCGCGCTGGACGAACGCGACGTGGAATTCGCCGACGGGGTGCGCAAGGCGATCTTCATCTTCGCCCATATCCCCACCCGGATCGAACCGCGCGAGGTGCCGCGCATCGTGCGCGAACTGGACCAGTCCACCTTGGTCCGCGCCTTGGCCGCCACGGCCGAAGGCGACGCGGCCGCCGCCGATTTCATCCTGACCAACCTGTCGCAGCGCATGGCCGACGGCCTGCGCGAGGAACGCGAGGCCTTGGGCAAGCCCCGCACCAAGGAGGTCGAGGAGGCCATGACCGAGGTCGTCAGCACCATCCGCCGCCTGCAGGAGGAAGGCCAGCTGACCCTGCTGATGCCCCAGGACGACGAATGACGCGCCCCGCCGCGCGGGCTTGCCGCGGCGCATCCGCCGCGCGATAAACCCGCGACCGGAGGCGCCGATGACCAACCAGATCGCCATTGCCCTGCTGCTGCTGATCGCCGCGGCCTTTGCCATCGACCTGATCTGGCTGGGCGGCAGCCTGCCGCTGCTGGCGGCGCGGACGCTGGATCAGTTCATCGAATATCTCAGCTTCTGGCGCTGAGCGACCGTTAGCGGCGGACAGCCCTTCGGCGTTTGCATCGCCGCCGGTGCCACGCTAGAGGAAGGCAACCGTCACCTGTTCAAGAGGGATATCATGGCAGTCAAGGTCGCCATCAACGGCTTCGGCCGGATCGGTCGCAACGTCCTGCGCGCAATCATCGAATCGGGCCGCACCGATATCGAGGTCGTCGCCATCAACGACCTGGGCCCGGTCGAGACGAACGCCCACCTGCTGCGCTATGACAGCGTGCATGGCCGCTTCCCGGCCAAGGTGACCGTCGACGGAGCGACCATCGACGTGGGCCGCGGCCCGATCAAGGTGACCGACATCCGCAACCCCGCCGACCTGCCTTGGGGCGATGTCGACGTGGTCATGGAATGCACCGGCATCTTCGCCAGCAAGGACAAGGTCCAGCCGCATCTGTCGACCGGCGCGAAGCGCGTGCTGATCTCGGCGCCCGGCGACAATGCCGACAAGACCATCGTCTATGGCGTGAACCACGACACGCTGACGGCCGATGACCTGGTCGTGTCCAATGCCAGCTGCACGACGAACTGCCTGTCGCCGGTGGCCAAGGTGCTGAACGACACGATCGGCATCACCCGCGGCTTCATGACCACCATCCACAGCTATACCGGCGATCAGCCGACGCTGGACACGATGCACAAGGACCTCTACCGCGCCCGCGCCGCGGCGCTGTCGATGATCCCGACCTCGACCGGCGCCGCCAAGGCCGTGGGCCTGGTCCTGCCGGAACTGAAGGGCAAGCTGGACGGCGTCGCGATCCGCGTGCCGACGCCCAATGTCTCGGTCGTGGACCTGGTCTTCGAGGCCGCCCGCGACACCTCGGTCGAGGAGATCAACGCCGCGATCAAGGCCGCGGCCGACGGCCCGCTGAAGGGCGTGCTGGGCTATACCGAGGAGCCGCTGGTCTCGACCGACTTCAACCACGACCCGCATTCGTCGATCTTCCATATGGACCAGACCAAGGTCATGGAGGGGCGCATGGTCCGCATCCTGACCTGGTACGACAATGAATGGGGCTTCTCGAACCGCATGGCCGACACGGCCGTGGCGATGGGCAAGCTGATCTGATCCGACCCGCGCCCGACGGATGACGCGGCGGGGCCAAAGCCCCGCCGTTTTCCGTCAGTCCTGATAGATCATCCGGACGCCCATCCCGCCATCGACGACGAAGCGCTGGCCGGTGACGAACCCCGCATCATCCGAGGCGAGCCAGGCGACGGTCCCTGCGATATCCTCAGGCCGGCCGACGCGGCCCACCGGGTGCTGGTCGCGGTCGCTATCGGAATGCTGGGCTTCCCGCCGGGCCGAGGCCTTCTGCCACGGGCCGGTCTCGATCCAGCCGGGCAGAACGCAGTTCACCCGGATTGCCGGGCCCAGGCTGACCGCCAGCGCATGGGTCATCGCGACCAGCGCGCCCTTGGCCGCGGCATAGGCCTCAGTCTGCGGTTCCGATTGCAGCGCGCGGGTCGATGCCATCAGCACGATGCCGCCCCCCGACCGCCGCAGCAGCGGCACCGCGCCCCTGACCGACAGGAAGGCCCCGGTCACATGGCTGTCCTGCCAGCGCCGCCAATCGGCCAGGGACAGGTCCTCGATCGGGCCGCTGACCGGATCGGCGATGCCCGCATTCGACACCAGAAGGTCCAGCCCCGCATCGCCCGCCCAGTCGCGCAGCGCATCAAAGCCGCGCTGCACCTGCGATTCCACGCCCATGTCGACGGGCATGCACAGCATCGCGGGATCGGCCTCGCGCATCTCCTCCAAGGCCTCGGGGTCGATGTCGAAGATCGCCACCCGCCAGCCGTCATGGCGCAGCCGTTGCGCGACGGCACGGCCGATGCCCTGCGCGCCGCCGGTGATCAATGCGGTTTTCATGCTTGCCTCATGTCCCGTTGAACGCGGGATCAACGGGTCGGAGCGGCGCTTGTTCCGCCGCGAATCAGCGGGATTTCTTGACCGTGGTCAGGCGGCGCGAATTGGCACGGGTGCGGCGGCCATAGGGGCGCAGCCCCGCGGCCAGCAGCCGTTCGGTCGAATGGCCGCGCATCCCGGCGCTGGCCATGGCCATCATGGATTCCGACAGGGCGGCCTGCTTTTCGGCAACCATTCGAAAGGGTTCCCCGGGGGCCTGGGTCATCAGGCCCATCATCCCGGCCATGCGCAAGCCGATGACCATGTTCGCCTCGATCGCCATGCGGGCGAATTGCGACATCAGGCGCATCTGCGCGGCGGGAAGGATCATCGGCGTCATCGGGGTCATGGGTCGTCCTTTCGGGGTGTCGGTGGTCCGACCATGCGACACTGCGCCTTGCGGGCCAGGCTTACAACCAAGACTTTGGGACAGGGTTCCCGGATTATGAACGCGCCCGCTTGGCAAGGCCCCCCTGCCGTGGTTAGAGGCAGCCTCATGACACAGACGCTGACCCTTCGCCGCCCGGACGACTGGCACCTGCATCTGCGCGACGGCGCGATGCTGGCCGCGGTCGCGCCGCATTCCGCAGGCTTCGGCCGCGCGATCATCATGCCCAACCTGGTGCCGCCGGTCACGACCGGCGCGCAGGCCGCCGCCTATCGCGACCGCATCCGCGCGGCCCTGCCGCCGGGTGCCGCGCTGGACCCGCAGATGGTGCTCTATCTGACCGACACGACGGATGCCGCCGATGTGGTGGCCGCGTTTCGGGACGGGATCATCCGGGCGGTCAAGCTCTATCCGGCGGGGGCCACGACGAACAGCGCCTCGGGGGTCACCGATTTCGACCGCGTCCAGCCCGTGCTGGAGGCGATGGCCGAGGCGGGCGTGACCCTGTGCGTCCACGGAGAGGTCACCGACCCGTCGGTCGACATCTTCGACCGCGAGGCGGTGTTCATCGACACCGTCCTGGACCCGCTGCGCCGCCGCACGCCGGGCCTGCGCGTGGTGATGGAGCACATCACCACCTCGCAGGGCGTCGATTACGCCCGCGCAGGCGGCGACAACCTGGGCGCGACGATCACCACGCATCACCTGGTCATCAACCGCAACGCCATCCTGGCGGGCGGCATCAGGCCGCATTACTACTGCCTGCCGGTCGCGAAACGCGAATCCCACCGCCTGGCGCTGCGCGAGGCCGCGACCTCGGGCGATGCGCGGTTCTTCCTCGGCACCGACAGCGCACCGCATACCGATGCGGCCAAGCTGCAGCCCTGCGGCTGCGCAGGCTGCTTCACTGCGCCCAACACCATGTCGATCCTGGCCCAGGTCTTCGAGGATGAGGGCGCGGTGGACCGGTTGGAGGCCTTCACCAGCCTGAACGGCGCGGCCTTCTATCGCATGGCGCCGAACGCCGACCGCATCACCCTGACCCGCCGCGACACCCCTGCCGAATACCCCACGCAGATCACCGCAGGCGCGGAGACGGTGACCGTCTTCGACCCCGGCTTTCCGCTTTACTGGCATCTGGAGGACCAATGAGCCTGACCTTCCCCGCCCGCGAGGAGATCGCCCGCCTGACCGCCCGGATGCTGTTGGAGATCAAGGCCGTCGATTTCAACGCGGCCCAGCCCTTCACCTATGCCTCGGGTCTCAAGGGCCCGACCTATGTCGATTGCCGCCGCATTATCAGCTTTCCGCGCGTCCGCAGCACGCTGATGGATTTCATGGCCGCGACCGTCATGCGCGATGCGGGCTTCGAAGCCTTCGACAACGTGGCGGGCGGTGAAACCGCAGGCATCCCCTTCGGCGCGCTGGTGGCCGAGCGTCTCGGCCTGCCGATGACCTATGTGCGGAAAAAGCCGAAAGGTTACGGCCGCAACGCGCGGATCGAGGGCGTGATGACCGAAGGGAGCCGCGTCCTGCTGGTCGAGGATCTGACCACCGATGGCGGCAGCAAGCTGTCCTTCGTCGACGCAATCCGCGAGACGGGGGCGAGTTGCGCCCATACGGCGGTGATCTTCTATTACGGCATCTTCCCCGAGACCACGCAGCGCCTGGCCGATCACGGCGTCCAGCTGCATCACCTCTGCACCTGGTGGGACGTTCTGGCCGAGGCCCGCGCCCAAGGCGCCTTCGACGAGGCGACCCTGACCGAGGTCGAGGCCTTCCTGACCGATCCGCGCGCCTGGCAGGCGGCAAACGGCTGAGCCGCGACTTATCCACAGGCTGTCCACAGCTTCATGCACCGAAAACCGGGGCCAGGCAATTTCAACGCCCGGCCTCTTGCGCTAGGCTGGCCCCCGGCCCCGAGGCCCGAACCCAATGAAAGACAGGCACGACCATGACCGGCTTGCGCGTGATCACCCCCGGACAGACCGAAGGCCAGGACGACAAGCAGGCCGTCCCCTATTCGCTGGAGGCCGAACAGCAGCTGCTGGGCGCGCTGCTGACGAATAACGACGTCTTCGACCGGGTCAGCCAGATCATCAAGTCGGACCATTTCTACCACCCGGTCCATGCCCGCATCTTCGACATCTGCGCCGAACGCATCCGCAGGAACGCGCTGGCCAGCCCGGTCACGATCAAGGCATTCCTTGAGAATGACGAGGGGCTGAAGGAACTGGGCGGCCCCGCCTATCTGGCCCGCATGGCCGCGGCGGCGATCAGCGCCTATGCCGCGCGCGACTATGCCCAGATGATCCGCGAATTCGCCCTGCGGCGCGAGCTGATGCAGCTGGGCCAGGACATCGCCGCCCGCGCCCAGTCCGTGGAGGTCGGCGACGATGCCGAGGAGCAGATCAAGGCCGCCGAACAGACGCTCTACAAGCTGGGCGAGGCCGGCACCGCCGAACGCGGATTCCAGAGCTTCCTCAAGGCGGTGACCGGCGCCGTGCAGGTCGCCAATGCCGCCTATCAGCGCGACGGCAAGCTGTCGGGGATCTCGACCGGGCTGATCGACCTGGATGCCAAGATGGGGGGTCTGAACAATTCGGACCTGATCATCCTGGCCGGGCGCCCGTCGATGGGCAAGACCTCGCTGGCCACAAACATCGCCTTCAACATCGCCAAGGCCCATAAGCTGGGCGAAAAGCCCGACGGCACCCAAGGCGCGATCGAAGGCGGCGTCGTGGGCTTCTTCAGCCTCGAGATGTCCGCCGAACAGCTGGCCGCGCGCATCCTGTCCGAGGCCGCCGAGGTGCCCTCGGAACGCATCCGCTCGGGCAACATGGACGAGGGCGAGTTCCGCCGCTTCGTCGAGGCGGCGCATGCGCTGCAGAACTGCCCGCTCTTCATCGACGACACGCCCGCTTTGCCGATCAACCAGCTGGCCGCCCGGGCGCGGAAACTCAAGCGGACCCACGGTCTGGACGTGCTGATGGTCGACTACCTGCAGCTTTTGAAGGCCGCGACCGCCAAGGACAGCCGCGTGAACGAGGTCTCCGAGATCACCCAAGGCCTCAAGGCCATCGCCAAGGAGCTGAACATCCCCGTCATCGCCCTGTCGCAGCTGTCGCGCCAGGTCGAGAACCGCGAGGACAAGCGCCCCCAGCTGTCCGACCTGCGCGAATCCGGCTCGATCGAACAGGACGCCGACATCGTGATGTTCGTCTTCCGCGAGGAATATTACAAGGAACGCGAAAAGCCCTCGGACAGCGACCTGGACGCCATGGCCAAATGGCAGCAGGTGATGGAGGCCGTCCACGGCAAGGCCGAGGTGATCCTCGGCAAGCAGCGCCACGGCCCCATCGGCACGGTCGAACTGGCCTTCGAGGGCCAGTTCACCCGCTTCGGCAACCTTGCCCGCGACCGTCAGAGCCAGTGGGACTGATCCCATGACCCTGCCGATCCCGGTCGCCACGATCGGCCTGCTGCTGCTGCTGTCGAACGTCTTCATGACGGTCGCGTGGTACGGCCACCTGAAGTTCAAGACCGCGCCGCTGGTGACGGTGATCTTCATCAGCTGGGGCATCGCCTTCTTCGAATATCTGGCGCAGGTGCCCGCCAACCGCATCGGCCACGGTCATTTCAGCGCCGCCCAGCTCAAGACCATCCAGGAGGTCATCAGCCTCTCGGTCTTCGCGATCTTCTCCTGGGTCTATCTGGACGAAAAGCTGGGCTGGCAGCATGGCGTCGGCTTCTCGCTGATCTGCCTCGGCGCCTGGTTCATCTTCCACGACTTCAGCTGATCCCCTCAACGGATCGGGGGCGGCCCGGAGGGGGCACCGCCCCCACCGGCGGGGGGCCCGGGGGGCGGCGCCCCCCGCTGCGCCGCGGGACGCAAACGGCCGATCCCGTGTCAAAACTCGGCCAGCGCGGCGGCGCGGCGTGACGCTTCCGGGTGGTTTGAGTTGCTCCACCGGTTTCCGGCAGATGAGCTGGTCGTTCAGCCGAATGGCTGGCATGAGTGCCCCGGAGGCACCGCAAGGGGCTACGGAGCGGCAATCATTCCTTGATGGCCTGCATCAGCCGCCGGATGCCGATCAGCGCCACCATCCGCTTGATGTTGTAGGCCAGCACCTGCAGCGCCATCTCGCTGCGCACATTTTTCAGCCGCCGCGTCAGGAGGTGGGTGTGGCCCATCCAGGCCTTGATCGCGCCGAAGGGGTGTTCGACCGTGCAGCGGCGCAGGGTCATTGGATCGGGATCACGGCCGCGCCTCTGGATGGCCGCATCGACCAGGCCCTCGTGCTCCCACCGGGGGATTCTGCGCTCGGTGCCGGTGGTGCATCGGCTCTGGATGGGGCAGGTCTGGCAACCGTTGACCCAATATCGTCGGATTTGAACGCCGCGCTCTTCGCGGGTGCTGCGATAGGTCAACTCCTCGCCGGCCGGGCAGATATAGACATCGCGCTCGGCGTCGTAGGTGAAGTCGGCCTTCACATACATTCCTTTGGCAGCATTGCCCGAGGTGGCCGGGCGCGGCACGGTCGTGGTGATGCCCGCATCGTGGCAGGCCAGGATCTCGGGGCCGCTGAAATAGCCCTTGTCAGCAATGGCGTGCAGCGCATCGCGCCGTAACGCCTCCGTGGCCGCGACCGCCATCGGGCTGAGCTGGTCGCGGTCGAAGCCCTGGTTGGTGACCTCGTGCGCGACGATCAGGTGGGTGTCCGTGTCAACCGCGCTCTAGACGTTGTAGCCGACCATGCCGCTGTGCCGGGCGCTGGTCGCAATTCGCGCGGGAGTCCGGGTCGGTCAGGGAGATCTGTCCGTCCGGGGCATCGGCCAAAGCCTTGTCCATCTCCTTCAGCCGGGCGATTTCCTGCCGGATACGGCCATAGCGGCGGCCGAGGTGCTGCACCCGCTCGGCCCGCGCCTCGCCTTCCTGCTGACGGTCGATGCGCACCATCTCGTCGATGTAGCGTTAGACATCGGCCTCCAAATGGGCCAAGCGGCTGGCGATCCTGTTTCTGGTGAGGTTCCTGTCATTCGGCCGCTCTCTCGGACCAGTGGCGTTCGCGGCCTCATTGTTCACCGCCTTGAACTTGCTGCCGCCGATGGCAACGCAGTCGCCCTTCAGCACGCCGATCCGGCGGCATAGCTCCACGAACTGCGCGCAGGTCTTGCGGATGGCACTGCCGTTCGTGCGCCGGAACTCCGCGATCGTCTTGTGGTCGGGCACAAGACGCCCCGTCAGCCACATCACCTCGACATTGCGCCCGGCCTCGCGCTCGAGCCGCCGGCTGGAGGGGATGCGGTTCAGATAGCCGTAGATGAAGAGCTTCAAGAGCGTCGCCGGATGATAACCCAGCCGCCCCGTTCTTGCAGCCACGGCGCGACCGAACCCGAGAGCGGCCAAATCAAGCTCATCGACGAACAAATCAACGACGCGGACAAGATCATCCTCGCCGATCCAGTCATCGAGCCGATCCAGGAACAGCGATGTCTGGCTGCGCTGCACGCCTTCAATGAAACCGGTCATGGACTGCCCTCCCGACGTCAGGAAAGCATAGCACAGCGACGGGTTTTGACACAGGCTCGGCCCCGCCCCTCTGGCGCCGTGCCGAACGGCGGGCTATGCATCGGAACGGATTTGCAGATCATGCATCCGCCCACCCGAAGGTTTCCCGCCCATGCGCACCGCTCCGCACCTGCTGACCCTCGTCGCCCTGTCCGGCGTCTCGGCCTTGTCGATGAACGTCTTTTTGCCCTCGCTGCCCGGCATGGCGCGGGATTTCGACGTGGATTACGGGGTGATGCAGCTCTCCGTTTCGGCCTATATCGGGGCCAGCGCTGTGCTCCAGCTGCTGGGCGGCCCGCTCAGCGACCGCTTCGGGCGCAGGCCCATCGTCCTCTGGGGCCTGGCGGGCTTCCTCTTGGCGACGATCGGCACACTTCTGGCCACCACCGCCACGACCTTCCTGATCTTCCGCCTGCTGCAATCGGTGATCACCGTCTGCATGCTGGTCCCGCGCGCGGTGATCCGCGATCTCTATGACGGCGACCGGGCGGCCTCGATGCTGGGCTATGTCACCATGGGCATGGCGGTGGTGCCGATGATGGCGCCTGTCTTTGGCGGCGTTCTGGACGAACTGTTCGGCTGGCAGGCCAATTTCGCGGTCATGGGCCTGCTGGGCATCGCCGTCCTGATCCTGGCCTTCCGCGACATGGGCGAGACCGTCCGCGGCGGCGGGATGAGCCTGCGCACCCAGATGGTGAACTATCCCATCCTGGCGCGGTCCCACAGGTTCTGGGGCTATTGCCTGGCCGCGACCCTCTCCTCCGGGGCGTTCTTCGCCTATCTGGGCGGGGCGCCCTTCGTGGGCGACCAGGTCTTCGGCCTGACGCCCGCCCAGGTCGGATACTGGTTCGCCGCCCCCTCGATCGGATACATCCTGGGCAATTTCGCCTCGGCGCGGCTGTCCCAGGGACTGGGGCTGAACCGCATGATCCTGATCGGCGCGGTGATCTGCCTCGCCGCGCTCGGCGTGGCGCTGGCGGTCGACCTGCTGGGCCGGACCCGGCCCGCGATCTTCTTCGGCGCCATCGCCCTGATGGGGCTGGGCAACGGCATGGTCCTGCCCAATGCCAATGCCGGGATGATGAGCGTGCGCCCCGAACTGGCGGGCACCGCATCGGGCCTGGGCGGGGCCTTGGCCGTCGCGGGGGGTGCCGCGCTGTCGGCCTTGGCCGGGGCGCTGCTGCAGCCGGGCAGCGGTGCGACCCCGCTGCTGGCGATCATGGCCGGATCGGCCTTCGGATCGCTGCTGGCCATAGGCTGGGTCTATCGCAGGCAGGCCCGGCTGGACCCCGCCTGATCCCTTGCCGCCCCCCGTTTGCAGCGGCTAGAGGTGGTTTGCAAACCGGGGGGACGCGATCATGGCCACGCAGAAGATCTATGCCGGCAGCGCGCTCCGCGAGACCCGCGCCCGCGCCGCCCTGACCCAACGCCGCTTTTCCGAAAAGCTGGGCGTCTCCCTGCCCTATCTGTCCCAGATGGAGAACAACCACCGCCCCATCAGCGCGGGCGTCCTGCTGCGGCTGGCGCAGGAATTCGGCGTGGACCTGACCACCCTGGCCGCGGGCGATGCCGAACGCATGGTCATCGACATGCAGGAGGCCTTGGCCGACCCGCTCTTCGACAGCGCGCCGCCCTTGGCCGATCTGCGCCTGGCCGCGACCAACGCCCCCGTCCTGGCCCGCGCCTTCCTCGACCTCTACCGCGCCCATCGCGAGGGGCAGGAGCGCTTGGCCGCCCTGGACGAGGCCATCGGCGCCGCCGGCCAGAACAGCCTGACCACCCCTTGGGAGGAGGTGCGCGACTTCTTCCATTACTGCGACAACTACATCGACGCCGTGGACCGGGCGGCGGAACGCTTCGCCTGTCCCGACGGGCCGCGCCAGGACCTCTGGGCGCTGGCGGTCGCGGCCTTGGCCGCCAAGGGCATCCGCGTCCAGCTGACCGAGCTGCCCGCCAATTCCGTCTTTCGCCGCGACCGCGACCGGCTGCTGGTCAATGCCGCCGCCGAGGCGCCCACGCGGCTGTTCCAGATCCTTCATCTGGTCGCGCTGGAACGCCAATCCGATCTGCTGGAGGCGACGCTGGACCTGGCGCGGTTCCGCAGCCCCACGGCGCGCCAGATCGCGCGGCTCGGCATGGCGAACTATTTCGCGGGGGCGGCGATGATGCCCTATCGCGCCTTCCTGGCCGCCGCCCAGACCGAACGCCACGACCTGGAGCGGCTGTCCCACCTGTTCGGCGCCTCGCTGGAACAGGTGGCCCACCGGCTGTCCACGATGCAGCGGCCGGGCGCCAAGGGGGTGCCGTTCTTCTTCGTCCGGGTCGATCAGGCGGGCACGATCACCAAGCGCCACTCCGCCACCCGGCTGCAATTCGCGCGCTTCGGCGGAGCCTGCCCGCTGTGGAACGTGCATCAGGCCTTCGAACAGCCCGGCCGATTCCTGCGCCAGCTGGCCGAGACGCCGGACGGGGTGCGCTATCTGCTGCTGGCGCGCGACGTGTCGAAACATGCGGGCGCCTTCAACGCGCCCGTCCGCCGCTTCGCCATCGGCCTGGGGGTCGAGGTCGCCCATGCCGCGGCCCTGGTCTATGCCGACGGGCTGGACGTGACCAAGCCGCGCGCCTATCAGCCGATCGGGATTTCCTGCCGGATCTGCCCGCGCCCGGATTGCCACCAGCGATCCGTGCCGCCCATCGACCGGCCCCTGCGCATCCCGCAGGATCGTGATGGCCCGCTGCCCTATGAAATCACTTGATGATTTTCGGCGGCCCACAACCCATAGGCGATGATCCGCCGATGGGGGCGGGGTTCCGCCATTCGACGGAACCCGGTTCCGGCGCGCTGTTGCCAAGCCGCCACAGGTGCTGTTTACCACTCCCCGAACGGAACCAACGCGCCGCGGTTTTCGACAAGGCGCGCTTTCGGGGGACAGTGACTGACCATGCCGATGATGGATCGATTGAACGCGTCGCTTGCAAAGTGGCTTCCCGAGCAGCGGCTTTTCCTTCGCTCCGATGACAGCGCCCGCTATATCCGCCTGCGTCCCGTGACGCAGCTGGCGGGGATCAGCGGGATCACCCTGGTCTTTGGCTGGACGCTGGTCGCCAGCTCGTTCCTGGTGATCGACGCGATCAGCACCGGCCAGTCGCGCGACAGCATCCAGCAGGGCAACATCGCCTTCGAGGAACGCCTGACCCAGCTGCAGGCCGAACGCGATGCGCGCGCCGCCGAGGCGCTGGCGGCCCAGGCCCGCTTCAATGCCGCGCTGGACCAGGTCTCGTCCATGCAGAGCCAGCTGATGGCATCCGAGGAACGCCGCCGCGAGGTCGAGAAGGGCCTGTCCACCGTTCAGGCCACCCTGCGCGACAGCGCCGCCGAACGCCTGACGGTCACCGCCGATGCGGCCGATGCCGACGCCCAGACCCCCGATCGCAGCGCCGAATTCTCGGTCGCGCTGGACATCCTGTCGGGCGAGCTGCGCCAGGCCGCCGACCAGCGCCACAGCGCCGTCGAGGAGGCCGAGGCCGCCCGCCTGGCCGCCCAGGAACTGACCGCCGAGCGCGACCAGATCCTGGCCCGCAACGACGAGATCCTGTCCCAGCTGGAAAGCGCCGTCACCGTCTCGGTCGCGCCGCTGGACCAGGTCTTCCGCAATGTCGGCATGAATCCCGACGACGTGCTGCGCACGATCCGCCGCGGCTATTCGGGCCAGGGCGGTCCGCTGACGCCGATGGCCTATTCCTCGCGCGGCAATGCCGCCCTGACCGACACCGAGGAGAAGGCCCGTCAGATCATCGTGACGCTGGACCAGATGAACACCTATCGCATCGCCATGGAGAAGCTGCCGCTGGCGATGCCGGTCACCGCGAATTTCCGCTTCACCTCGGGCTTCGGCCGCCGGTGGGGGCGCATGCATGAAGGCATCGACATGGCCGGCCCGGTGGGCACGCCGATCTATGCCACGGGCGACGGCGTGGTGACCTATGCCGGCCGGATGGGCGCCTATGGCAACCTGATCAAGATCCGCCACGAGCTGGGGACCGAGACCCGCTATGCCCACCTGCACCGCATCGGGGTGAAAGTCGGCCAAAGGGTGTCGCAAGGCGAGCGGATCGGTGATATGGGGAATACCGGACGCTCGACCGGGCCGCATCTGCATTACGAGGTGCGCATGAACGGTCGCGCCGTGGACCCGATGAGCTTCATCAAGGCAGCAGAAAATGTTCAGTAAGACCCGCGTGACCGAAACCCGCCCGACGCCGACCGCCGCCCCCGCAGGCCAGGACACGGCCCCCGCCGCCGCGCCCGAACGCGGCCAGGACGGCCCCGCCGCGCCCGCCGCCGCCGCGGCACCCCGCGCCCGCGTGGCGCCGTCGGTCCTGTCATCGGACCTGACGGTGACGGGCAACATCAAGACCCAGGGCGACATCCAGATCGAGGGCACGGTCGAGGGCGACATCCGCGCCCATCAGCTGACCATCGGCGAATCCGCGACCATCAAGGGCGAGATCGTCGGCGACGACATCATCGTCAACGGCCGCGTCATCGGCCGCGTGCGCGGGCTGAAGGTGCGCCTGACCGCCTCGGCCCGGGTCGAGGGCGACATCATCCACAAGACCATCGCGATCGAATCCGGCGCCCATTTCGAAGGCTCGGTCCAGCGCCAGGAGGATCCGCTGAACAATGGCGGGACCAAGAAGCTGGCCCCCCCGGCCGCCGAATAAGCCGCCGCCCCATCCGACGCGAAAAGGCCCGCCTCCCAAGGCGGGCCTTTTTCGTTCGCTTCCCCGGCATCTTGCGATCGGCGGCCATTTGCGGTCCAGTCGGCCCATCACGTCGGAGGATCACCCCATGAAGCTGCTGCGCCACGGACCGATCGGGTCGGAACGCCCCGGAATGCTGGATGCGGAGGGGCGGGTGCGCGACCTGTCCGCCCATGTCCCCGACATCGCGGGCGCGGTCCTGACGCGCGCGGGCCTCGACGCGCTGCGGGCGCTGGACCCGGGCGCCCTGCCCGTGGTCGAGGGCCAGCCGCAGGAGGATCTGCGCCTCGGGGCCTGCGTGGCGGGGGTGGGCAAGTTCATCGGCGTGGGCCTGAACTATGCCGATCATGCCGCGGAATCCGGCATGGACGTGCCGACCGAGCCGGTACTGTTCACCAAATGGACCAGCTGCATCGCCGGCCCCGATGACGATCTGGCCATCCCGCCCGGATCGACCATGCTGGATTGGGAGGTCGAGCTGGGCATCGTCATCGGCGATGGCGGCCGCCACATCCCCGAGGCCTCGGCCCTGGATCACGTCGCGGGATATTGCGTGGTGAACGACATCAGCGAACGCGACTGGCAGATCCATCGCGGCGGCAGCTGGGACAAGGGCAAGGGGCATGACGGCTTCGGCCCGATCGGCCCCTGGCTGGTCACCACGGACGAGGTTCCCGACCCCCAGGCCCTGCGCCTGTGGCTGGAGGTGGACGGCCAAATGCGCCAGGACGGCAGCACCGCCACGATGGTCTTTGGCGTGGCGGCGCTAGTCGCCTATTGCTCGCGCTTTGCGACGCTGATGCCGGGGGACATCATCACCACCGGCACCCCGCCGGGCGTGGGCATGGGGCAGAAGCCGCCGGTCTTTCTGCGGGCCGGTCAGGTGATGCGCTTGGGGATCGACGGGCTGGGGCGGCAATGCCAGCGGGTCACCGGCTGATCCGCCGGTAAAGGTGCCAGCTGGCATGGCCCAGGATCGGCAGGATCAAGGGCAGGCCCAGAAAACCGGGCAGGATCGCCAGACCCATGCCCACAGCCAGCAGCACCGCCCAGATCGCCATCACCCCGGGCTGTGCCGCCACCGCCCGGACCGAGGCCGCGGCCGCCCGCCCCAGCCCCCCTGCCGGTCCAGCAGCATGGGCCAGCCGACCACCGTCGCCGCAAAGGCCCCGCCCGCCAGCAGGCCCAGAGCCGCGATCCGGGGCGCGCCCTCCAGCGCCTGCCACAGACCCAGCCAGACCAGCAGCGCCAGCACCATCAGCCCCCCCGCCACCGGCAGCGCCGCGCCCCGCCGGCGCAGCACCCGGATGATGGCGGGCCAGTCCAGCGGCTCGGCGGCCTCGATCCGGCGGCTGACCTCGTAGAGCGACACGGCCACCACGGGGGCGATCAGCGCAAAGCCCAAGGCCAGCGCCACGGCCAGGTCCGGCGCGGCCCATGTCAGGGCCAGGCCCGTCAGCGCGTAGGGGGCAGTCAGCAACAGGCCGAAGGCCGGGGCGCGGCGGAAATCATGCCAGCCCATCGCCAGGGCCCAGCACAGATCCCCGGGCGCGATCCTAGCCATAGCGCCGGGTCAGGGCCTCGGCGATGGGCGGGGTGACGAATTTCGTCACGTCCCCGCCAAGGCGCGCGATCTCCTTGACCAGCTTCGAGGCGATGGCCTGGCGGCGGGCATCGGCCATCATGAAGACGGTCTCGATGCTGCTGTCCAGGGCGCGGTTCATGCCGACCATCTGGAATTCATATTCGAAATCGGCCACGGCGCGCAGGCCGCGCACGATGATGCTGGCCCCCACGTCGCGGGCGCAGTCGATCAGCAGGTTCTCGAAGGGATGAACGACGATCTCGCCGCCGGTTCGGGCCACGATGGCGTCGCATTCGGCGCCCACCATCGCCACGCGTTCCTCCAGGTCGAACAGCGGGCCCTTGTCGCGATTGATCGCGACCCCGATCACCAGACGGTCCACCAGCGCCATCGCGCGCTGGATGATGTCGACATGACCCAAGGTGATCGGGTCGAAAGTGCCGGGATAAAGGCCGATGCGCATCAGATCGCGTCCTTGGGTCTGGGTCCTGCAGCACAGGCAAAACCGATTTGCCCCGCGATTGCAAGAATGTGATCGGCCCGGCGACCCCGCGTCACGATCCCATGATCATGCCGGTCAGGGCCTCCTTCTCGGCCGCCAACTCCTTCAGGCGGCCGCTGACCGCGTCGCCGATCGAGATCACGCCCAGCATCATCCCGTCATCATCCACGACCGGCATGTGGCGAAAGCGCCCCGCGGTCATGCGTTCCAGGATGGTCAGCGCATCCTCGCCGGTGGTGCAGGTCTGGACCCCGCGGGTCATCACGCCGCTGATGGGCTGGGACAGGACGTCGGTGCCGTGCTTGCCCAGCTGGCGCACGATGTCGCGTTCCGACAGGATCCCCTCCGGCCGGCGCCCGTCGCCCGAGACGACGACCGCGCCGATGCGCTTTTCGGCCAGCAGGGTCGCGGCCTCGCCCAGGGTCGTCTCGGGCGTGATCGTCACGATCGTGGCCGAATCGATCCATGGCTTGGCGGTGTCCGATTTCATCGACAGCAATTGCTTGACCAGCATGGGCGCCTCCTCCGGCTTTGGTTGGGTTCATCTTTTTCGCCGAATCGCCCGGCGTCAAGTGCGACCGTCGCCCGTCGCGGAAAGCTGCTGTTCCAGCCGGGCCAGTTCGGCGCGCAGCCCCTGGGCCACCGCCTCTGCCAACAGCGTCAGCCGGCGCGAGGCCCGGTCGTCGGCATGGCGGATCATCCAGAAGCTGCGCTTCAGCGCCACGCGGTCGGTCAGCACCCGTTCGACGCCGGGCGCGAAGGGGATGGCGAAATCATGCACGATCCCCAAGCCCGCCCCCGCGCGCACCGCCTGCATCTGCACGGCGACCGAATTGCTGCTGATCTGCGCGGTCTCGACCCCGGTGGCCGACAGGTAGTCCAGCTCGCGGTCGAAGATCATGTCGGGGATATAGCCGATCATCCGATGCCCGCGCAGATCCTCCAGCCCGCGCAGGGGCGGATGGCGGGCAAGGTAGTCGCGATGCCCCGCCAGATGCAGGCGGTAATCGGCCAGCCGCTGCACGACCAGCCGCCCGGTATCGGGGGGCGACACGGCGATGGCCATGTCCGCCTCGCGCCGGGTCAGGTTCACGACGCGCGGCAGGGCGACGATCTGCACCTCCAGCCCCGGATGGGCGGCGCACAGGTCGCGCGCCACCTGCGGCAGCAGATAGTTCGCGCAGCCATCCGGCGCCCCGATCCGCAGCTGCCCGGTCAGCCCCGCCTCTCGCGTGACGGCCTCGGCGGCGGCGCTGGCGGCCTGTTCGGCGGCCTCGGCGGGGGCGATCAGGCGCGCGCCCTCGGGCGTGATCTGATATCCCTGCGGCGTCTTCAGAAACAGTGCGGCGCCCATCGCCGCCTCCAGCCGGGCCACGCGGCGGCCGATGGTGGATGCGTCCACCCCCAGCCTGCGCCCCGCCCCCGACAGGCTTTCCGCCCGCGCCACCGCCAGAAAGATGCGCAGATCGTCCCAGTCCATCGCCGCCCCTTTGCGAAATCGCAAAACCCTTTTGCCAGCCTGCCCCTTCCCGCGGCAAATTCGCAAGGCTAACCTGCGTCCCAAAGGCATGGAGGATGCGATGAAAGAGATTCACCACTGGATCGACGGCAAGGAAACCAAAGGCACGTCGGGCCGCTTCAGCGACGTCTTCAACCCCGCCACGGGCGAGGTTCAGGCCCGCCTGTCGCTGATCACCAAGGCGGAGATGGACCACGCCATCGCCCGCGCCGCCGAGGCGCAGGTGAAATGGGGCGCCACCAACCCGCAGCGCCGCGCCCGCGTGATGATGGCCTTTGTCGGCCTGATCAACCGCGACATGGACAAGCTGGCCGAGGCGCTGTCCTCGGAACATGGCAAGACCTTTGCCGATGCCAAGGGCGACGTGCAGCGCGGGCTGGAGGTGATCGAGTTCTGCATCGGCGCGCCGCATCTGCTGAAGGGCGACTTCACCGACAGCGCCGGCCCAGGCATCGACATGTATTCCATGCGCCAGCCGCTCGGCGTGGTGGCGGGCATCACCCCCTTCAACTTCCCTGCCATGATCCCGCTGTGGAAGATGGGCCCCGCCCTCTCCGCCGGCAACGCGATGATCCTGAAACCGTCCGAGCGTGACCCCTCGGTGCCCCTGATGCTGGCGAAACTGCTGCAAGAGGCCGGGCTGCCCGACGGCGTGCTGCAGGTCGTGAACGGCGACAAGGACGCGGTCGACGCGATCCTCGACAGCGAGGTGATCCAGGCCGTGGGCTTCGTGGGCTCGACCCCCATCGCGCAATACATCTATGAACGTGCCGCCGCGACCGGCAAGCGCGCGCAATGCTTCGGCGGCGCCAAGAACCACATGATCATCATGCCCGACGCGGACCTGGACCAGGCCGCCGACGCGCTGGTGGGCGCGGGCTTCGGGGCTGCGGGCGAACGCTGCATGGCGATCTCGGTCGCGGTGCCGGTGGGCGAAAAGACCGCCGACGCGCTGATCGAAAAGCTGATCCCCCGGATCGAGAAGCTGAAAGTCGGCCCCTGGACCGCGGGCGACGACATCGACTACGGCCCCGTCGTGACCCGCGCCGCCAAGGACAACATCCTGCGCCTGATCGAATCAGGCGTCGACCAAGGCGCCGATCTGGTCGTCGACAGCCGCGACTTCAGCCTGCAGGGATACGAGGACGGCTTCTTCGTCGGCCCCCACCTCTTCGACCGCGTGACGCCCGACATGGACATCTACAAGACCGAGATCTTCGGCCCCGTCCTGTCGACCGTCCGCGCCGGCAGCTACGAGGAGGCGATCAAGCTGGCCATGGACCACGAATACGGCAACGGCACCGCGATCTTCACCCGCGACGGCGACACGGCCCGCGACTTCGCCAGCCGCATCAATATCGGCATGGTGGGCATCAACGTGCCGATCCCGGTGCCCTTGGCCTATCACACCTTCGGCGGCTGGAAGAAATCCGGCTTCGGCGACCTGAACCAGCACGGCCCGGACGCGTTCCGCTTCTATACGCGGACCAAGACCGTGACCGCCCGCTGGCCCTCGGGCATCAAGGAGGGCGGAGAGTTCAACTTCAAGGCAATGGACTGATCCTCTCCGTTGCCGAAATACCCGCGGGGGGTCCGGGGGGCGGCAAGCCCCCCGGCCATCGCGGGACGCAACAGGGCACAGGGCCGGACCATGACACAGACCCCCGATTTCACGCTCGGCATCGAAGAAGAATACCTGCTCGTCGATGCCGATACAGGCCGGCTGGCCGCCGCCCCCGAGGCGCTGATGAAGGCCTGCAAGCAGGCCCTGGGCGATCAGGTCAGCCCCGAATTCCTGCGCTGCCAGATCGAGATCGGCACCCCCGTCTGCCCCGACATCCGCACCGCCCGCGACCATCTGCGCCGCCTGCGCGCGACCATCGCCGACAAGGCTGCCGAACACGGGCTGGCGCCCATCTCGGCCGCCTGCCACCCCTCGGCCGACTGGCGCGATCAGGACCATACCGACAAGGATCGCTACAACCAGCTGTCGCGCGACATGCGCGGGGTCGCCCGGCGCATGGTCATCTGCGGCATGCATGTCCATGTCGGCATCGACGATCCCGCGCAGCGTATCGACCTGATGAACCAGCTGACCTATTTCCTGCCGCATCTGCTGGCGCTCTCGGCCTCCAGCCCGTTCTGGATGGGCGAGGATACGGGGCTGGCCTCCTATCGCACCACGGTCTTCGGCGACATGCCGCGCACCGGCCTGCCTCCGGCCTTCGCCTCCTGGGCGGAATACGAACGCTCGGTCACCGCGCTCAGCGACCTGGGCCTGATCGAGGACAGCAGCAAGATCTGGTGGGACCTGCGCCCCTCGGGCAAGTTCCCGACGCTGGAGACGCGGATCTGCGATGCCAGCCCGCGGCTGGACGATGCGATCACCTTGGCCGCCCTGACCCAAGCCACGATGCGCATGCTGTGGCGCCTGTCGCGCAAAAACATCCGCTGGCGGCAATACGACCCCTTCCTGATCAACGAGAACCGCTGGCGCGCCGCCCGCTACGGCACGACCGAAGGCCTGATCGATTTCGGCGCGGGCGCGATCCTGCCCTTCGATCAGATCGCCGAGGATTGGCTGTCGCTGATCGCCGAGGATGCCGATGCGCTGGACAGCCAGCCCTTCGTCGCCCGCCTGCGCGACATGGTGGCCCAAGGCACCGCCGCCGAGGCGCAGCGCCGCGTCGCGGCCCAGGCCCCCGCCGATCCGCTGCGCGCCGTCACCCGTCACCTGACCGAGGAATTCCGCCGCGACCTTTGATCCCTTGCCAGAATCACCCGATCCGGGGCAATTAAACATCTGTTCAATTCATGCCGTCCGGGGAGGGACTGCCGATGGATTTCGCACTGACCGAGGAACAGCAGGCCATCTTCGACATGGCACAGGAATTCGGCCAGGACCGGATCGCCCCCCATGCCCGCGAATGGGAGGCGGCAGGCACCATCCCCCGCGATCTCTGGCCCGATGTGGCGGGTTTGGGTCTGGGCGGCATCTTCGTCTCCGAGGAACACGGCGGCACGGGGCTGTCGCGCCTGGACGGCACGCTGGTCTTCGAGGCGCTGTCCATGGCCTGCCCCTCGGTCGCGTCCTTCCTGTCGATCCACAACATGTGCGGCGGCATGATCGACCGCTTCGGCGGCGACGAGGCCCGCGCCCGCTGGCTGCCCGACCTCTGCGCGATGAAGACGATCTTCAGCTATTGCCTGACCGAACCGGGCAGCGGATCGGACGCCGCCGCCCTGCGCACGCGGGCCGCGCGCGACGATCAAGGCTGGCGGCTGGACGGGACCAAGGCCTTCATCTCGGGCGGGGGCTATTCGGACGCCTATATCGTCATGGCACGGTCGGGCGGCGACGGCCCGCGCGGCATCAGCGCGCTGATCGTCGAGGGCGGCACGCCCGGCCTGTCCTTCGGGGGGCTGGAGGACAAGATGGGCTGGCGGTCCCAGCCCACCGCCCAGGTCCAGTTCGACGATTGCGCCATCCCCGCCGCGAACCTGCTGGGCGAGGAGGGCCACGGCTTCCGCTATGCCATGGCGGGCCTCGACGGCGGCCGGTTGAACATCGCCGCCGCGGCCCTTGGCGGCGCGCAGGCGGCGCTGGACGCGACGCTGGCCTATATGGGCGAACGCCGTGCCTTCGGCCAAAGCCTCGATCAGTTCCAGGCCCTGCAATTCCGCCTGGCCGAGATGGAGACCGCCCTGCAATCAGCCCGCATCCTGCTGCGCCAGGCCGCGTGGAAGCTGGACCACAAGACCCCCGACGCCACCAAATACTGCGCCATGGCCAAGCTGCATGTCACCGACCGCGCCTTCGAGGTCGCCAATCAATGCCTGCAGCTGCATGGCGGATACGGCTATCTGGCCGATTACGGGATCGAGAAGATCGTCCGCGACCTGCGCGTCCACCAGATCCTGGAGGGCACGAACGAGATCATGCGCCTGATCATCAGCCGCGCCCTGTTGGCCGAAAGGGGCTGAGCCATGGACGACCTGACCATCCGCATCATCGGCCAGGCGGGCCGCATCACCTTCACCCGCCCCAAGGCGCTGAATGCGCTGTCCCATGACATGGCGCTCGCCCTTCATCGCGCGCTGGAGGACTGGCGCGACGATCCGTCCGTGGCGCTGGTCATCATCGACGCCGAAGGGGACCGCGCCTTCTGCGCGGGCGGCGACATCGCGGCGGTCTATCACGCGGGGCAGGCGGGCGATCACGGCGTCGGGCGGCGGTTCTTCCGCGACGAATACCGCATGAACGCGGCGATCGCGGATTACCCCAAACCCGTCGCGGCCTTCATGCAGGGCTTCGTGATGGGCGGCGGCGTGGGGGTGGGCGGCCATGCCAGCCACCGCATCGTGGGCGACACGACGCGCATCGCCATGCCCGAAAGCGGCATCGGCCTGATCCCCGATGTGGGCGGCAGCTGGCTTCTGGGTCGCGCCCCGGGGCGGATCGGCGAATATCTGGCCCTGACCGGGGCGCGGATGGGTCCGGGCGACGCGATCCATGCGGGCTTTGCCGATCTCTATCTCCCCGAGGCCGAATGGCCGACCCTGATCGCCCAGCTGGAGGCCGGGGGCGACATCGCCGATCTGCGCGGCCACCCGGTCCCCGCATCGCCCTTGGCCCGTGCCGATCTGCAGGCCTGGGGCGGGCGCGACCTGGCCGAGATCCGCGCCGCCCTGAACGATGATGATGCCATCAAGGCGCTGGACCGCAACTCGCCCCTGTCGATGGCGGCGGGGCTGGCCCTGATCCGGGCGGCGCGCGGCGATGACCGGGTGCAGGACTCGCTGGCCCGCGAATACCGCTTCACCGCCCGCGCCACCGAGCGGGCCGATTTCCTGGAGGGCGTGCGCGCCCAGATCATCGACAAGGACCGCCAGCCCCGCTGGCAGGCCCCGGCCGATGCCGATGCCGTGGCGGCCATGCTGGCCCCCCTCGGCCCCGACGAGCTGGACTGGAGGACAGACGCATGAAGATCGCATTCATCGGTCTTGGCAATATGGGCGCGCCAATGGCCGCCAATCTGGCCCGCGCGGGCCATCAGGTGGCGGGCTTCGACACGGCCGCCCCCATGCCCGAGGGCGTGACCGCCACCGACAGCGCCGCCGATGCGGCACGGGGGGCGGATGTGGTCGTGACCATGCTGCCCAATGGCCAGATCCTGCGCGCCGTGGCCGATCAGGTCATCCCGGCGATGACGCCGGGGGCGATCCTCTGCGATTGCTCGACGGTGGATGTGGACAGCGCCCGCGCGGTGGCGGGTCAGGCCCGCGCGGCGGGGCTGGGGGCGCTGGATGCGCCGGTCTCGGGCGGGATCGGGGGGGCGCAGGGCGGCACGCTGACCTTCATGGTCGGCGGCGATGCGGGGGATTTCGCCCGTGCGGCGCCCCTCTTCGACATCATGGGCCAGAAGGCCGTCCATTGCGGCGACAGCGGCGCGGGTCAGGCGGCCAAGATCTGCAACAACATGATCCTGGGCGTCACCATGATCGCCACCTGCGAGGCCTTCGCCTTGGCCGACAAGCTGGGGCTGGACCGGCAGAAGATGTTCGACGTGGTCTCGACCTCATCGGGCTATAGCTGGTCGATGAACGCCTATTGCCCGGCGCCGGGCGTGGGGCCCGTCAGCCCCGCCGATAACGGCTACAAGCCGGGCTTTGCGGCCGAGCTGATGCTGAAGGACCTGACCCTGTCCCAGCAGGCCGCCGAATCGGCGGATGCCGACACGCCCATGGGGGCCTTGGCGCGCGAGCTCTATGCCCGCTTCGTCGATGACGAGGACGGCCGGGGGCGTGACTTTTCCGCCATGCTGCCCCGTTTCGAGGCGCGGCGGCGATAGGACCTCGCGGCTCTGTGCAGGAACTGTTAACGGCCCCTGTGGTTTGATCAGAAACGACAAGACGATTCCGGGGCAGAGACTATGGGCCGTTTCAAGCAGAGCGCGATCATGGCGCTGGCCGCCATCGCGGTGACGCTGCCCATCGCCTTGGGTCCCCAGCCCACCATCGCCACCATGGCCGAGGCACCGCCTTTGCCGGTGGTGGGCGACGCCCCGCCCCCCGAACAGGTCCAGGTCATCCGCAACTTGGGCGCCTATGGCCTGGGCCCGGAACTGCCGGGCAGCTATTACGCGGTAGTGGCGCATCACCTGGTCCGCATCGATCGCGCATCCGGACGCATCCAGTCGATCCTGCGCCCCCTGCCCCATCTGAAGCGGTGATGCGCAATGGCCGCATGGCGGCCTTGCGTTCCGTCGCCCGGAACCTGCCGCAGTGCAGCGGGTTCACCCTACATGACAGGATGACAAAGGAACGACGATGACGCCACTGCACCCCTTGGCCGCTGTGGCGGCGGGAACCGTGCTTGGCCTCGCCGCCCTGACCGCACCCAATACCGTCCCGGTCCGCGGGCTGGACCCGGAACCGGTGCGCCATTGCCAGCCGTATTGCCCCCAGCCCGTGGTGGGATCCCGGCCCGGCCCCGACCGGATCCAGCCCATCGACAGCCCCGGCCAGTTCGGCCTGGGCCAGCCGCCCGAGGGCGATACCTATGCCGTGATCGACGATCAGATCGTGCGGATCGGCCCTGATGGGCGCATCCGGTCGGTCCTGCGCCCCGCGCCCCAGATGGCGGCGCGCTAGCCGTCCAGCAGCACGCGCGCGGCCTCGGTCGCAGCATCGGTCACACGGTCGCCGGCCAGCATGCGCGCGATCTCTCCCACCCGCTCGCCCGCGTCCAAGGGCGCCACGGTCGAGGTCGTCATTCCGTCCGTCACCGATTTCGACACGCGGAAATGCGTCTGGCCCAAGGCCGCGACCTGCGGCGAATGGGTGATGACCAGAACCTGCGCGCTGTCGGCCAGCACCTTCAGCCGCCGCCCCACCGCATCGGCGGTGGCCCCGCCCACGCCGCGGTCGATCTCGTCAAAGATCATCACCAGCGCGTCATTGCCGCGCGCCAGACAGACCTTCAAGGCCAGCAGAAAGCGCGACAGCTCGCCGCCCGAGGCGATCTTGTCCAATGGGCCGGAGGGCGCGCCGGGATTGGTCGCGACGGTGAAGGCCACCGCGTCCCGCCCCTCGGGGCCCGCATCGCCATCCGAGACGACAGTGCGGAACACCGCCCGCTCCATCCGCAGCGGCGTCAGCTCGGCCGTGACGGCCTGATCCAGACGGCCCGCAGCCTCGCGCCGGTCGCGGCCGATCGCGGCGGCGGTGGCGTCATAGGCGGCCTCGGCCTCGCGCGCGGCCTGGCGCAGCGCGATCACCTGCGCCTCGCCCGCATCCAGCCGGCCAAGCCGGTCGCGCAGCTGATCGCCCAAGCCCGCCAGGTCATCGGCCAGCACGTCATGCTTGCGCGCCAAGGCACGCAGCGCGAACAGCCGCTCCTCGGTGGATTCCAGCGCCGAGGGGTCGAAATCCAGCGCGGCCAAGGTATCCTCGACCCCGCGCGTGGCCTCGCCCAGCTCGATCAGGGCGCGGGACAGCGCGGCCAGAGGTTCGTCCAGGCGCCCATCGGCGCGGTCCGACGCCCCCTCCAGCCAGCGGGCGGCATCGACCATCGCGCCCTCGGCCCCGTCGCCGCCCAGCATCTGCAGCGCGCGGGCCACGTCATCGCGGATGCGCTCGGCCCCCTGCATGGCGCGGCGGGCGATGTCTAGGCGCTGTTCCTCGCCGGGTTCGGGGGCCAGCTTGTCCAGTTCGGCCACGGCATGGCGCAGGAAATCCTCCTCCTGCCGGGCGGCCTCCAGCGTGGCCTCGGCCTCGGCCAGGGCGCGGGCGGCCTCGCGGCGCGCCCCCCAGGCCGCGCGGACGGGGCCCAGATCCAGCCCGGCAAAGGCGTCCAGCAGCGCGCGGTGCCCGCGCGGGTTCAACAGGCCCCGGTCGTCATGCTGGCCATGCAGTTCCACCAGAACCTCGGACAGTCGGCGCAGCACCTCGCCCGAGACGCGGCGGTCGTTGATCCAGCCCGTCTTGCGCCCGTCCAGCCCGTTGGTGCGGCGCAGGATCAGCTCGTCATCGTCGATGGTAATGCCCGCCTCGGCCAGCAGGTCGCGCGCCGGATGGGCGGGCGGCAGGTCGAAGACGGCCTGAACCTCGCCCTGGCTTGCGCCTTGGCGCACCAGATCGGCCCGCGACCGCCAGCCCAGCACGAAGCCCAGGCAGTCCAGCAGGATGGACTTGCCTGCCCCGGTCTCGCCGGTCAGCACGTTCAGACCGGGGCCGAAGCTCAGCTCCAGCCGGTCGATCAGCAGCATGTCGCGGATGTCCAGCGTTCTCAGCATTCCGCCCCGCTGGTCAGAGCCATTGGCCCTGGATCGTCTGACGATAGAGCGCGGTCAGCCAGCTGTCGCCCTGGGCCTCGGCCCGCAGCCCGCGCCCGCGCAGCTGGCGGAAGGCGTCCTGATAGAAGGGCGAGGACTGGAAATTGTGCCCCAGGATGGCGCCCGCGGTCTGGGCCTCGTTCAGCAGGCCAAGGGCCAGATAGGCCTCGACCAGGCGCAGCAGGGCCTCCGGGGTCTGGGTGGTGGTCTGAAATTCCTCGACCACGACGCGGAAGCGGTTGACCGATGCGGCATAATGCCCCTGACGCAGGTAATAGCGCCCGATCTCCATCTCCTTGGCGGCCAGGTGGTCGAAGGCCAGATCGAATTTCAGGATCGAGCTGCGGGCATATTCGCTGTCGGGGTAATCCTCGATCACCCGGCGCAGGCCCTGCAGCGCCTGGAAGGTCAGGCCCTGGTCGCGGCCCACATCGTCGATCTGGTCGTAATAGGACAGGGCCAGCAGATATTGCGCATAGGCGGCCTCGTCATCGCCGGGGAAATTGTCGAGGAAACGCTGCGCCGCGCCGCGGGCCTCCTCGTAATTGCCGGCCTTGTGATGGCCATAGGCCTGCATGATCAGCGCCCGGCGGGCCCATTCGGAATAGGGATAGAGCCGCTCGATCTCCGAGAAATAGATGACGGCATCGGCGGGGCGGCGGGAATTCTCCAGCTCGAATTCGCCGCGCTTGTAGATTTCTTCGGCCGTGAAGCGTTCCAGGTTCTGACGCTGTGCCGCATCCCGGTTGCCGCAGCCCGTCAGCACCAGACCCGCGACCAGGGCTGCCATCACCGAAGCCGAGATTTTCGCGCCCGCCATCTTCATCCTGCCTTGCGATTGAACCGTAGCGCCGACCCCGGGGGGTCGGCGGTGCCGGCATCCTCTAGCACAGAACATCAGGGGGCGCAAAATGGCAATCCGCTGATTTCCGCCCGTCCGGCCGGCAGGGGGCGCGCCCCTATTCCGCCGCGAAGATCGCGGGCTGCACGGGCCGGGCATAGTCGGCCACGCCCGCGCCGGGCAGGCGCCCCTCCAGCTCCGGGGAACAGTCGACCCATTCCCAGGCCGCCGGATCGGCAAAGAGCGCGCGCAGCAGCCGGTTGGTCATCGCATGCCCCGCCCGGTGGCCGGTATAGCGCGCCAGCAGCGGCGCCCCGGCCAAGGCCAGATCGCCGGTGGCGTCCAGCATCTTGTGGCGCACGGCCTCGTCGCGGTGACGCAGGCCGCCCGGCGACAGGACGCGCCCGCCATCCACCACGACCGCGTTCAGATAGGTCCCGCCCAAGGCCAGCCCGTTGCGGCGCATCGCCTCGACATCCGAGGCGCGGCAGAAGGTGCGGCTGTCGGCCAGTTCGCGCAGGAAGGCGCCATTGGCCATGTCCAGGACCTTTTCCTGATGCCCGATCGCGGCATCGGTGAAATCGATCTGAAAATCGATCTCCAGATGGTCGGCCGGGGTCAGGCGGGCGAAGGCCTCGCCCTCGCGCACCTCGACGGGGCGCAAGACGCGGATGGCGCGCAGGGGGGCGGCCTGGATACGGATGCCCGTCTCCAGGATGCCCTGCACGAAGGGGGCCGAGGATCCGTCCAGGATCGGGATCTCGGGGCCGTCGACGGTGACCAGCGCGTTGTGGATGCCGGTCCCGGCCAGCGCGGCCATGACATGTTCGACCGTGGACAGGGTCACGCCCCGGCCATTGTCCAGCAGCGTGCAGAGGCGCGACGGCGTCACGCGGTCCCACAAGGCGGGGATGTCCACGGCGGTGGTCAGGTCGATGCGGCGGAACACGATCCCATGGCCCGCCGGCGCAGGGTGCATCACCAGTTCGGCGGCGGCGCCGGAATGCAGCCCAACCCCCGAAAATGTCACCATGTCGTTCAGCGTCGCCTGCATGATCTGCCTGCCTTCCAAGTCCGTTCGTGAAGGGGCCGAACCCCTTCGTCTTGCATTCCAGCTAGGACCGGGCCGCGACCCGTTCAATTAACGTTTTGTAACGGGGTGAAACAATCGCGCCCGACCGGGCTGCAACCGGGGGGTGTGGGGCGCCAAGCCCCTGAAAAGAAAATAAAAAGGGCCGCGCGGGGCGGCCCTTTCATCGGTCGGGACTGTCGCTTTCGTGAAGCGGTCAGTTCGCCTGACGACGCAGGAAGGCGGGGATCTCGACATTGTCCTTGCCGCTTTCCGGGCTGGCCAGATCGTCGAAATCGGTGTCCTGCTGGCGGGCGCGCACGGCCACGCGCTCGCTGACGCGCTCGGCGATCGAGGATGCCGCGGGCTTCTGGGCCGAGGACTGGTCGCCGCCATGGCCGGCCATCCGCTCCAGCATCCGGCCCAGGCCGCTCATGCGGCTGGCGGTGGATTGCGCCGGGCTCTGCTGGGGCTGGGGCTGCTGGGGGGCGTTGCCCCGGCCGTGATTGTCCACGGCGCGGCGCAGGCGGTCCATGACCTCCGGGGTGGGCTGACCGGCGCGGCTGCCCTGCGGCGCGCGGGGCGCGACGAAGGCGGATGCGTCATCCTCGATCCGCACGGCGGTCTGGCGGCCGGCCTCCTTGGGCTGGTAGGCGGGCTGAGGCATGTCATCCTCGGCGCGCGCGGCGTCCTGGCGCAGGGACGCGGTCTCGGGCGCGGGGCTGCGGCGGGCGGGGATCTGCGGCTCCTCGGCGGCGGCGGCGGCCACGGGCGGGTTCTGGGTCAGGGGCGCGGCCATGGTGCGGCGCGGCGCGGGGACCTCGGCCACGCCGGCATTGGCGTCGATGCCGGTCGCCACGACCGACACGCGGATCGCGCCGTCCATGTCCGGGTCGAGCGTCGAGCCGACGATGATGTTCGCGTCGCTGTCCACCTTGTCGCGGATGACATTGGCGGCCTCGTCCAGCTCGAACAGGGTCATGTCATAGCCGCCGGTGATGTTGATCAGCACGCCGCGCGCGCCGTTCAGGCTGATCTCGTCCAGCAGCGGGTTGGCGATGGCACGCTCGGCGGCCTCCTGGGCGCGGTTCTCGCCCGAGGCCTCGCCGGTGCCCATCATGGCCTTGCCCATCTCGTCCATGACCGCGCGGACGTCGGCGAAATCCAGGTTGATCAGGCCCGGGCGCACCATCAGGTCGGTCACACCCTTGACGCCCTGATAGAGCACGTCGTCGGCCATCGCGAAGGCCTCGGTGAAGGTGGTCTTTTCGTTGGCCAGCCGGAACAGGTTCTGGTTCGGGATGATGATCAGCGTGTCCACGACCTTCTGGAGCGCCTCGACGCCCTCCTCGGCCTGACGCATCCGCTTGGTGCCCTCGAACTGGAAGGGCTTGGTCACGACGCCGACGGTCAGGATGCCCATCTCGCGCGCGGCCTGGGCGATGATCGGGGCCGCACCCGTGCCGGTGCCGCCGCCCATGCCGGCGGTGATGAAGCACATATGCGCGCCCATCAGGTGATCGACGATATCCTCGATCGTCTCCTCGGCGGCCTTGGCGCCGATGGTGGGCTTGGCGCCCGCGCCCAGGCCCTCGGTGACCTTGGGACCCATCTGGATGCGCGCCGTCGCCCGGTTCTGCTGCAGGGCCTGGGCGTCGGTATTGGCGACCACGAACTCGACACCGTCAAGCTGCTTCTGAATCATGTTGTTGACGGCGTTGCCGCCCGCGCCACCGACACCGAAGACGGTGATCCGCGGCTTCAGCTCTTCTTCGTCGTTCATCATCAGATTGAGGTTCATGGTTTCCGCCTGTTTTTTCGCTGCTTCGCTGTCGGGCGCGGTAGGCCCGCTCGAATCCCCCGCAATTCCTGCCTATCGTAACGATCACGCCCGCTTGCGTCACCCGAAAAACACAGGTTCCGCGCAAAATCTGGCTGGGTGACGGGGGTGTTTCGGCGGTATCTTGCCATGGGCGCAGAATGTGGTGGGGAAAGCCCCACCACCCCACTACGCGCGGGAAACGGGCTTACCAGTTGTGTTTGAACCACCGGTAGGCACGGCGCAGGCTGCGCCCGGGATAGCTGTCGGCCGGCATCTCGAAATCCCACCATTCGTCCTGGGGATGGGCCGCGAACAGCGCCAGCCCGACGGCGCTGGAAAAGCTAGGATCGGTCAGCTGATGGGCCAGCCCGTCGATGCGCAGCGGCCGCCCGCAGCGCACATTGGGGCCCAGGATCCGCGCGGCCAGCCCGTCGAGGCCGGGGATCTGGCTGCCGCCCCCGGTCAGCACGATCTGCTGGCTGGGCATGCAGTCGAAGCCGGCCGCGTCCAGCACCTCGCGGACATGTTCCAGGATCTCCTCGACGCGGGGGCGCATGACGCCGATCACATCGGCGCGGCTGACCTGGCGGCGGTCGCTGTCCCAATCGCCGGTGCCGCCGCCCACGTCGATCATGTCGCGGTCGTCGCGGCCCGTCGCCTCGACCCCGCCGTTCAGGGTCTTCAGCCGTTCGGCCATGGGCAGGCCCACGCGCAGCCCCTGGGCGATGTCCTGGGTGATCAGGTTGCCGCCGATGGGCACATGATCGGAGAAGATCATGTGCTTCTTGACGAAGATCGACACGCCCGTGCCGCCGCCCCCGAAATCGATGCAGGCCGCGCCCAGCTCCTGTTCATCCTCGACCAGAGAGGCGCGGGCCGAGGCATAGGGGGCCGATGCGATGCCCGCCAGTTCCAGGTCGCAGCGGCGGATGCATTGCACCAGATTGCCGATCACGTCGCCATCCACGGTCAGCACATGCATGTCGCAGAACAGCTTGTTGCCCAGATGGTCGCGCGGATCGGCCAGGCTGGTGCGGTTGTCCACGGCGAAATTCACGGGCTGGGCGTGCAGCACCTCGCGGCCGCGGCCGAAATCGGGCACCTCGCAGGCCGCCAGGACCGAGGCCACGTCATGTTCGCCCACCTTGCCCGAGGCCAGCACGATCTCCCCCGCCAGGCCATAGGAGGCCGGCTGGCCGCCCGACAGGCAGGCGATGACGTGATCGACGCGCACGCCCGCGACCTTCTGGGCGGCGGCGACGACGGTGCGGATGGCGCGCTCGGTCTCGGCCATGGTCTCGATCTCGCCCCGGCGCATGCCGCGCGACCGGGTCGAGGCGGCGCCGATCACCCGGAAATTCGCCTGGCCCGCCATGGGCCCCACCCCGTCGGTTTCCCGGAACGTGCCGGTTCCGTCGAAGCGCAGCACCAGGCATGCGATCTTGGACGTGCCGATATCCAGGATGCCGATCACGCCGCGCTGCAGGGCGGCACGGCGGATGTTCCGCATCGCGCGCTGCGTCTGATACAGGTCTGCCATTCGCCGTTCCCTCCCTTGTGTTTCGTCAGCCTTCGGTCTGTTCGGGCAGCACGCTGCCATCGGGCGCCAGCATCGGCAGGCCGCGTGCCGTGCGGATCGTGTTGCGCGCGTCGATCCCCAGGCGCAGGACCGGCCGCGACGGGTCGCGCAGATCGACCGCGACGATGTCGCGGCCCAGCATGTCCTCGGCCCGGTCCAGCGCGATCGCGGCCTCCAGCGCGATCACGGCGCCGGTCTCGGGCAGCATGATCCGCTGGCCGTGATCCAGCACCAGGTCCCACCGCCGTTCGCCCCGCCGCACCAGCCCGCGTACGCGGGGCAGGATGGGACCGGCCGCGTCGAACAGCGCCAGCGCCTCCTCGGTGACCAGATCCGCCCCCTCGCCCGAGATCAGCGGCAGTTCGGGCCGCACCTCGCGCGAGGTGACGGAGGCGACGCGATGGCCGCCCGCATCCAGCATGTCGATGCCGCGCGCATGGCGCCACAGGATCGCGGGCACGCGTTCCACCACCACCGCCGACAGGATGCCGCCCGGCTTGATGCGCAGGTCGATCGTGTCCACCGCATCCAGCTGCATCACCTGCAGGCGCAAGGCCGCCAGGTCGATGTCGAAGCTGGAGGCCGGCAGGTCCACCGGCAGCATCGCGCGCAGCGCCCGGTCGACGACCGGGCTGGCACCCTCGATCGTCATGACGCGGACCTGGAATTCGTCGCGGCTCTGGACCTTGGTGACGACCTCGGTGACGTTCTGGGTCAGGGCGGCGCGGCGATCCTCGTCGGCCAGCCACAGCCCCGCCACCATGGCCAGCACGAAGGCAGGCACCCCCACCCGCAGCACCCGGCGATAGAGCGGCGTCAGCCACATCCGCTCCAACCGGTATTTCAGGCGCGAGGGCGCGGGGTCGCGCCGCTGCCGCGCGGGGGGCGGGGTGATCTGTTTTCCGGGGCGGTGATCGATCACGACCGGCACAGCGCGTCCTCCACCATCCAGCGCATCAGCGCCGGGAAATCGATGCCCGCATGGGCGGCCTGTTCGGGGGCCAGGCTGGTGGGCGTCATGCCGGGCTGGGTGTTCACCTCCAGGATGACCAGCCCGGCGATGCCGCGCGCCTCGTCCCACCGGAAATCGGTCCGCGACAACCCCGCGCAGCCAAGCGCCCGATGCGCGCGGCAGGCCATGTCCAGGCAGGCTTGGCGGATCTCGTCGGGGATGGCGGCGGGGATGACGTGGCGCGACCCGCCGACCGTGTATTTCGCGGCATAGTCGTACCAGCCATCGGTCAGGATCTCGGTCACGTCCAGCGCGCGGTCGCCCATCACCGTGGTCGTCAGCTCGCGCCCCGGCGCATAGGTCTCGACCATCACCCGGGCGGGCATCTCGGGGCCGAGCGCGGGGGGCTGGTTCGCGCCGTCATGCACGATATAGACCCCGACGGAGGATCCCTCGTCATTGGGCTTGACGACATAGGGGGGCGGAATGACGTGGCGGCGGCGGACCTCGTCCGCATCGGCGATGACGCTTTCCACGACCGGCAGGCCCGCGGCGCGGAATGCCTCCTTGGCGCGGGTCTTGTCCATGGCCAGGGCCGATGCCAGCACGCCCGAATGGGTATAGGGCAGGCCCATCCATTCCAGCAGGCCCTGGACGCAGCCATCCTCGCCCCATCGGCCATGCAGGGCGTTGAAGACGACATCGGGGCGCGCATCGCTCAGGCGGCGGACGATTTCGTCCCCCCGCCCGGTCCCGAGATCGATCTCGGTCACGTCATATCCCGCCACCCGCAGCGCATCCGCGCATTCCCGCCCCGATGACAGGGACACCTCGCGTTCCGCCGAGGGTCCGCCCATCAGGACGGCGACCGAGTGGGCTGTCCTGCTCGACCTGCCCGCCACGTTGTTCGCCTTTCGCCCGGTTGATCCGGGGCTTTGCCATGCCGCGCCGTCCTTGGTGGCGGCGTCGGTTCAGGGCAGGATACAAGCAAAGCGCGAACCGCAAAAGCCGAAATTCGGCAGGCGGCGCAGAATGTTGCGCGATCAGGCGGCGTCCGGCGCCGGATCGCCGATGCGGATGACCTCCCATTGCAGGTCGTGGCCGGTCTCCTCCAGGACGCGGCGGCGGACCAGCTCGCCCAGGGTCTCCAGCTCATGCGCGGTGGCGCCGCCGGTATTGACCAGGAAATTGGGGTGCTTTTCCGACATCTGCGCGCCGCCCCAGCTGTGCCCGCGCAGGCCCGCCCGGTCGATCAGCGCCCAGGCCTTCAGGTCGTGGACATCGTCGGCCCGCCCGGTCGAGCTGTACCCGGCGGGGTTGCGGAAGGTCGATCCGGCGCTGCGGTCCTGGGTGGGCTGGCTGGCATCGCGCCGCGCCAGCTGATCGGCCATGCGCGCATGCAGCGCGTCCGGATCGCCCGGCGCCGCGCGCAGCCGCGCGCCGGTCAGCACCCAGCCCTCGGGCAGATGCGACTGGCGATAGCCAAAGCGCAGGTCGTCGGGCGTCAGCGTGACGCGGCGGCCGTCGCGCGTGACCGCCTGCGCGTCGATCAGGTGATCGGCCAGATAGCTGCCGTAGCAGCCCGCATTCATCCGCACCGCGCCGCCGATGCTGCCCGGGATGGTGCGCAGGAAGGTCAGGTCCAGCCCCGCCTCCGCCGCGCGGCGGGCGACCTGCGCATCCAGGCAGGCGGCGCCGACGGTGACCACGCCACCCTCGATCTCGACGCTGTTGAAGGCCCGGCCGAGCCGGATGACCACGCCCCGGATGCCGCCGTCGCGCACGATCAGGTTGCTGCCCACGCCCATGGGAAAGACCGGCATGGCGGGGTCCAGCGCGGCCAGGAAATCGGCCAGGTCATCCTCGTCCGCGGGTTGGAACAGCCAGTCGGCGGGGCCTCCGACGCGCAGCCAGGTCAGGCCGTCCAAGGGTCGATCGGGGATCAGGGCGCCGCGGGGGGTGGGAAGGTCAATGCTCATGATGCCCCGGTGGTAGCCAGCGGCGGGCGGACCGTCAACCGCATGCCCCCGCGCGGGGGATGGGGGGATCACAGCAGCAGCGTCCCCGCAGCCGCCGCCGCGGCGGCGGCCAGCCCCGCCAGGATCACCGCGCCGGGCAGGCTGCGCCAAGCCAGCCTGTGGCCACGCAGCCGCGCCACCCCCAGGCCCAGCCCAATGCCCGCCAGGGCGGGCAGCACCGTGAAGACCTGGGCGATGGCGGCGGCCAGATCGTGAAAGCCCCCCTGCCCGCGCGCCGCCAGGAACAGCTGACCCGATATGGCCGCCAGCAGCCCGGCCAGGATCACCAAGGGCCAGCGCAGCCCAAGCCGCGCCGTGCCCCAGGACAGGAACCCCGCCCCCGCCAGGCAGGCCGCGGCGATCAGCCAGGGGTTCATGACGGCCCGCCCGTCACCGGCCGCACCCCCTGGCGCCAGACCAGCAGCGCCAGCCCGATGCCCAGCCCCGCCACCCCGAGGCCCGGGCCCCAGTTCAGCGTCAGCAGCCCCAGGACCGGCACGCCCGCCAAGGCCAGCCCCCAGCCAAGGCGGCGCCGCATCCGGCCCGGCAGGCGCGGCAGCGGCCAGGCCATCGCCACCCACAGGACCGCCGCCACCAGCGGCAAGGCCGGCGACAGCGCCCATTGGGCGGCCTGGGTCATGCGGCGCGGCCCTGCAGGCGCATCGGCAGCGCATTCGCCCAGGCCGAGATCGTCCCCGCCCCCAGGCAGACCACCATGTCGCCGGGCCGGGCCTGTTCGCGGACCAGCCGTTCCAGGTCATCCTCGGACAGGATCGCGCGGGCATGGCGGTGGCCATGGGCGATCAGCCCCGCCACCAGATCGTCGCGCGACGCACCCGGAATGGGCTCCTCGCCCGCGCCATAGACATCGGCGATGGCGACCACATCGGCCTCGTTGAAGCAGGTGCAGAAATCCTCGAACAGCGAGGACAGGCGCGAATAGCGATGCGGCTGATGGACCGCGATGACGCGCCCCTGCCCCGCCTGGCGCGCGGCCTTGAGAACGGCGGCGATTTCCACCGGGTGGTGGCCGTAATCGTCGATGATGGTGACGCCCCCCACCTCGCCCACGCGGGTGAAGCGGCGGCCGACGCCGGCGAACTTGGCCAAGGCCTCGCGGATCTCGGCGCGCTTGATGCCCAGATGGCGCGCGACCGCCACCGCCGACAGCGCGTTCGAAACGTTGTGATCGCCCGGCATGGGCAGGGTGCAGCCCTCGATCACGGGGATGTCGCCATCGCGGCCCTCGCCCTGCAGGGCGATGTCGAAATGCGCGATGCCGCGGTCATAGCGCAGGTTGATCGCGCGCACATCGGCCTGGGCGTTGAAGCCGAAGGTCACCACGCGGCGGTCGGTCAGGCGACCGACCAGGGCCTGCACCTCGGGGTGGTCGGTGCAGCAGACCGCCAGCCCGTAGAAGGGGATCCCCGAGGCGAAATTGTAGAACCCTTGGCGCAGCGCGTCGAAGCTGCCCCAATGTTCCATATGCTCGGGGTCGATATTCGTCACGATGGCGATGTCGGCGGGCAGGCGGTTGAAGCTGCCGTCGCTCTCGTCGGCCTCGACCACCATCCATTCGCCCGCACCCGCCCGCGCGTTGGACCCATAGGCGTGGATCACGCCGCCATTGATCACCGTCGGGTCCAGCCCGCCCGCATCCAGCAGGGTCGCGACCATGGTGGTGGTCGTCGTCTTGCCATGGGTGCCGGCAATGGCGATGTTGGATTTCATGCGCATCAGCTCGGCCAGCATCTCGGCGCGGCGCACGACGGGCAGGCCGCGCAGACGCGCCTCCTCCAGTTCCGGATTGCCCTTCTTGATCGCGGTCGAGATGACCACGACGCCCGCGCCCTCGATATTCTCGGCGCGCTGGCCTTCGAAGACGGTGGCGCCCAGGGTCTCCAGCCGGTCGGTGATCTTGGAACGCTTGGCATCGCTGCCCTGCACGCGATAGCCCAAGGTCAGCAGCACCTCGGCGATGCCCGACATGCCGATGCCGCCGATGCCCACGAAATGGATGGGGCCCAGCTCGCCGGGCAGTTTGGTGGCTGCGTTCATCGTGTCATCTCCTCGACGAGGTCGTACAGGCGGCGCGCCGCATCGGGGCGCGCCAGGTCCAGCGCGGCCTGCGCCATGGCGCTGGCCTGGGCCGGGTCGGTCAGGATCGCGCGGATGTCGCGCGCCAGGCTTTCGGCGTCAAGGACGGATTCGGGATGGACATGCGCCGCGCCCGCATCGGCCAAAGCCTGCGCATTGGCGGTCTGGTGATCGCCCGTCGCCGCCGCAAAGGGGATCAGGATCGAAGGCCGCCCGATCACCGTGATATCGGCCAGCGAGGATGCGCCGGATCGCGACACGACCAGATGCGCATCCGCGATCCGGTCGGGCACATCGTCGAAAAAGGGCCGCACGACGGCCTGGATGCCCGCATCGCCATAGGCGCGGGCGACGCGGTCCACATCCTCGGCCCGGGCCTGATGGCTGACGCGCAGCCGCGCGCGCAGATCGTCCGGCAGGGACAGGATCGCCGCGGGGACGACCTGGGACAGGACGCGCGCACCTTGGCTGCCGCCGATGACCAGCAGGTTCAGCGGCCCGTCCCCGGGGGGCGCATAGGGGCTGGCCGCGCGGTCCAGGACGGCGCTGCGGACCGGGTTGCCGACATGCGCGCCCGTCACCCCCGGCGGCAGGTCGGTGGGCCAGGTGCCGCAGGCGATGCGGTGGACGCGGGATGCGAACAGCCGGTTCACCCGGCCCATCACCCCGTTCTGTTCATGGATGATGCGCGGCAGGCCCATGATCCGCGCCGCCGACATGGCCGGGATGGTCGGATAGCCGCCAAAGCCGATCACCACCGCCGGGCGGTCGCGGCGAAAGGCGCGGCGCGCGGCCATCACGCCCTGCGCGATGCGGAAGGGCGCGGCCAGCTTGCCGATGGCCCCGCCCCGCGCGGTGGTGGCCGATGCCACGACCTGCCGCGTCACCGCATCGGGAAAGCCGCCCGCATAGCGCGCGCCCCGGTCGTCGGTGGACAGGGTGACCCGCCAGCCGCGCTCCAGCAACAGCTCGGCCAGGGCCTGGGCGGGAAACATGTGGCCGCCGGTGCCCCCGGCGGCGATCAGGGCATGTCTGGCGGTCATCAGCGGCCCCGACGCAGGATTTCGGCGAATTCGCCCTGGGGGCGCGTGCGCGTCAGCGCCAGCAGCATGCCCAAGGCGATGCCCGAGGCGATGACCGACGAGCCGCCATAGCTGACGAAGGGCAGCGTCATCCCCTTGGCCGGCAGCAGCCGCACGGCCACGCCCATGTTGATCAGCGCCTGCACCCCGAAGGCGCAGGCCAGGCCCGTGCCCGCGATCCGCGCGAAGGCGTCGCGTTCGCGCACCAGCCGCAGCAGCGACCGCAGCACGATCGCGGCGTAAAGACAGATGATCGCCAGCACCATGACGAAGCCGTATTCCTCGGCCGCCACGGCGATGATGAAATCGGTATGCGCGTCGGGCAGCGACCATTTCACCGACCCCTCGCCCACGCCCACGCCGAAGAAGCGGCCCTCCTGGATGGCGTTGGTGGCGAAATAGATCTGGGTGTTGGCGTCGATCTCGGATGACAGGAAGCTGTCGATGCGGCGGGCGAAATGCTCGGACCCGTTATAGGCCACCAGCCCGCCCGCGCCCGCCAAGCCCAGCACCACCACAAGGATCGTGACCGGAGAGCCTGCGACGAAATACATCACCAGCCAGGAAAACAGCACCAGCGAGGCCTGCCCGAAATCCGGCTGCAGCGCCAGCAGCACGACGACCACCACCGCGATCACGAAGGACAGCATCCGGCCCGGCGGCCCGCCGACCTGCTGGCCGGCGGCGATGAACCAGGCGCAGATCGCGACGAAGCCGGGCTTCAGGAATTCCGAGGGCTGCAGCGACACGAAGCCCAAGGACAGCCAGCGCGTGGCCCCCTTGCCGAAATCCGTGCCGATCACCGGCAGGGCCAGGATCATCAGGAAGGACACCGCAAAGCCCAGCACCCCGATCCGCCGGATCTGGCGCGGCGACATCATCGAGATGACCAGCATCGTGACCAGGCCCATGGCCCCGAACACCGCCTGGCGCTGGACATAGTAGAACCGCGGCAGGTTGTTCTTTTCCGCCAAGGGAACCGAGGCCGCCAACCCCAAGAGCAACCCGATCGCGAACAGGCCCAGGACGCAGGTCAGCGACCATTTGTCCAAGGTCCGCCACCAGCGGGGGAAAATCGGGTCGCCCGCGCGCACGGGCGCCGTGCCGAAGACCATCTCGGTCATGGGAATACCGCCGTCACTGCCTCTGTCCTGTCCGGTTTTCCCGGATCTGAGGGGAAGGATAGCCCGAAACCCCCGCTTGCGCCACCACAGATTGCGCGGTTTGGCCGCAGCGCGGACGCTCTAGACGGGATCGTGACCGCCATGGCTCTGGTCATAGCCGTTCGGCGCGGGCGGCGCCCAGCCCTCGGGCGCGGCTTGGGGCCGGAAGACCTGGACCAGCAGCGGGTGGCAGGCGGCCGCATCCGAGGAATGTTCCCCCCCGCAATCGCCGCCCGGACAGGCCGACAGCGCGCCGAAGAGGTCGATCTCGGCCCAGAATTCCAGGAAATCGCCGGGGCGCACGGGGCTGGCCTTCATGAAATACTGGCCCGTGTCGCGGGTGAAACCCGTGCACATGAAGACGTTCAGCACGTCATGGACCAGCGCCTCGGCCCGGGGCAGCGACAGGTCGCGGGCGGCGGCCACCGCGCGGGTCAGGTTGGAATGGCAGCAGCGGTGATACTGGCCCCCCGACAGCAGGTTATGGGTATAGGGATCGCAGCGCGTGCCGATCACGTCATGGACCGATCCGCCATCCGCGTCGATGCCGTACCAGCCCAGGCTGTCATCGGTGATCGTGGCCATGGGCCGCAGGCCGGGAAAGCCCGACCACAGCCGGTCGCCGGTGGTCAGGTGACTGCCATGCAGCGCCCGGGTCTTGCCGGAATAGAACCGTTCGGACAGGTCCTGTGACCACAGGTTCAGATCGCCGACCTGCGGCCCCTCGACGCTGGTGATGCGAAAGAAATGCCCGGCGGGGACGGAAAAGCCCCGCGCCGCGCGGGGCGGCACGGTCACCTCGTCCACCATGCGCCAGCCCGCCCGCGCGGCCTGGAACGCGGCGATGTCGGGGCGCGGCAGGCTGTCCACCGGATAGCAGATCACCGGGCGCACGCTGCGGCGCGCATCGGCATCGGGCGGAGGCAGGGCGGTCGGTCGGGCCATGGGTCACCTTTGGGCAAAGCGTCATGCTGGCCCGAAACCGGCCCGCATGCCAGCCCCCGGCATCACCCCAGGGCGGCCAGCGCCGGAAAGGTCTCCAACAGCCAGAAGCTGAAGGCCGAGAAGGCCCCCGTCAGCAGCATCACCCCCACCACGACCAGCAGCGCGCCCATCACCCGCTCGATCGTCTTCAGCCAGGGCTTGATGCGGTTCATGAGCCCGATCGCCCGGTTGATGAAGATCGCGGCCAGCAGGAAGGGGATGCCCAGGCCCAAGGCATAGACCGCCAGCAGCGCGGTGCCGCGCGACAATTCCCCCCCCGTCGCGGCCAGGGACAGGATCATCCCCAGCTGCGGGCCGATGCAGGGCGTCCAGCCGAAGGCGAAGGCCAGGCCCAGCACATAGGCCCCCAAGGCCCCGCCCCCTTGGCGGTCGGTCTGCAGCCGCGCCTCCTGATCCAGGATGGGGATGCGGATGACATGCAGGAAATGCAGGCCCATGATGACCACCATCACCCCCGCGATCCGCGCCAGCATGTCCTGATATTGCAGAAAGGCCCGCCCGAAGGCCGATGCCGCGAAACCCATCACCAGAAAGACCGTCGACAGCCCCATCACGAAGAACAGCGCGGGCATGACCGCGCTGCGTTCCCGCTGCTTCAGACCGTTGACGCCCACCCCGGTCATATAGGCCAGATAAGGCGGCACGATCGGCAGCACGCAGGGCGACAGGAAGGACAGAAACCCCGCCAGCAGCGCCACGAAGGCGGCGGGCAGAAAGGCGGCGGTGGCGAGTTCGATTCCCAGCATGGCGGCCACCTTAGTCGGCAGGCCCGGAATTGACAGGGGGCAAGGCGTCACGGCTGCGTCATGCAAAAGGGGCGCGGCATTCCTGCCGCGCCCCCTGCTTTCCGATGTCCGCGGAACCTAGCGGCCCGACCACCAGCCGCGGCGCTTGGAGGGCGCGGCGGCCTCGGGCTGATTGGCCGGGACGGGGGCCTCGGCGGCGACCTCGGCGGCGGGCTCGGGCCGCGCGGGCGCCTCAGCCTGTGCATCCGCCGCGGCGGCCGGTTCGGGCTGGGCCACAGGGACTTCCGTCGCGGCCACCTCCTGCACGGGGGCCTCCGTCGCAGGGGCCTCCTGGGCGGGGGCTTCCTGAGCGGGCGCCTCGGGGGCGGCGTTCAGGCCCGGCAGGGCTTCGGCGCGATCATCGGCCTCGGCGTCCAGATCGACGACCTCCGGCAGGGGCGCCGCCTCGGCGGGCTTGCGCGACCGGGACCGGCTGCGCGAGCGGCTGCGGCCGCGCGATTGCGGCGCCTCGACCGCCTCGGCGGGTTCGGCATCGGCGGGGATCGCATCGGCGACGGCCTCGGCCGGGGTGGCGACGGGCGCCTCCTCGGCGGCACGGTCCGAAGTCGCATCGGCCTCGGCAGGCTGGACCTCGGCGGGCTGGGCCTCGGCGGCCTGGCCCTCCGAATTCTGACCCTCGTCCCCCTCGCTCCGGTCGCCGTTCTTGCGCCGACGACGGCGGCGACGGCGGCGCGAGCGGCCCTCGCCATCAGCGTCACCCTCCTCGGCATCCGATGCCTCGGCGCGGTCCTGCGGGGCGGCGTCCTCGGAGGCCTCCGCCGTCGGGGTCTCGGTCTCGGGGGTCTCGGCCTCGGGCGCGTCGTGATCGGCCTCCTCGGCGATGTCGTCCAGGTCCTCCTCCTCATCGATGCTGGCCATCAGGTCGGCATTGACGCCCAAGGGGACATGGCCCGGTTCGGGAACCACGCGGGTGGCGGTCTTGAACTTCTCGATCGCGTAATCGGGCGAGACCAGAGCCGGGTCGGCCTCGACCCGCACGGACATGCCATAGCGCGCCTCGATGCCCGCCACATGCTCGCGTTTGGCGTTCATCAGGAAATTGGCCACCGCGATCGGCGCGCGCACCAGAACCTCGCGCGAGCGCTTGCGGGTGCCCTCCTCCTCGATGGCGCGCAGGATGGTCAGCGCCAAGCTGTCATCGCTGCGGATCAGGCCGGTGCCGTGGCAATGCGCGCAGGGTTGGGTGGTGGATTCCAGCATGCCCGGGCGCAGGCGCTGGCGCGACATCTCCATCAGGCCAAAGCCCGAGATGCGGCCCACCTGGATGCGGGCACGGTCGGATTTCAGCCGCTCCTTCATGCGCTTTTCCACGGCGGCGTTGTTGCGACGCTCGTCCATGTCGATGAAGTCGATCACGATCAGGCCTGCCAGGTCGCGCAGGCGCAGCTGGCGGGCGACCTCGTCGGCGGCCTCCAGGTTGGTCTTGAGCGCGGTCTCCTCGATCGAGCCCTCCTTGGTGGCCCGGCCCGAGTTCACGTCGATGGCCACCAGCGCCTCGGTCACGCCGATGACGATGTAGCCGCCCGATTTCAGCTGAACGACCGGGTTGAACATGCCCGAGAGATAGCTTTCCACCTGGTAGCGGGCGAAAAGCGGCATCTGGTCCTGGTAATGGACGACGTTGCGCGCATGGGTCGGCATGATCATGCGCATGAAGTCCTTGGCCAGGCGATAGCCGCGCTCTCCCTCGACCAGCACCTCGTCGATCTCCTTGGAATAGAGGTCGCGGATGTTGCGCTTGATCAGGTCGCCTTCCTCGTAGATCGCGGCGGGGGCGATCGACTTGAAGGTCAGGTCGCGGATCTGCTCCCACAGCCGCAGCAGGTATTCGTAGTCGCGGCGGATCTCGGTCCGGGTGCGCTGGCTGCCGGCGGTGCGGATGATCAGGCCCGCGCCCTTGGGCACGTCCAGCTCGTTCGCGATGTCCTTCAGCTTCTTGCGGTCCACGGCGTTCGTGATCTTGCGGCTGATGCCGCCGCCGCGCGCGGTGTTGGGCATCAGCACGCAATAGCGGCCGGGCAGCGACAGATAGGTGGTCAGCGCCGCACCCTTGTTGCCGCGTTCCTCCTTGACGACCTGGACCAGCATGATCTGGCGGACCTTGATCACCTCCTGGATCTTGTAGCGGCGGGCGCGGGGCTTTCTGGGGGCGCGGACCTCCTCGGTCACGTCCTCGTCGGCGACCGATTCGATGTCGTCGTCATCCGAGGTCGCCTCGTCGGCGTCGCCGGCCTCGGCGGCTTCGGCGCGGGGCTTGCGGCGCGACCGGCTACGCTCCTCCTCGGCCTCCTGGGCCTCGGCATCGGCGCGTTCCTCGGCCTTCAGGGCCTCGCGGTCGGCGGCGGGGATCTGGTAGTAATCCGGGTGAATCTCGGCAAATGCCAGAAATCCGTGGCGGTTCCCGCCGTAATCCACGAAGGCCGCCTGCAGCGAGGGTTCGACCCGCGTCACCTTGGCCAGGTAGATGTTTCCCGACAGCTGCCGCCGGTTGGCGGTCTCGAAATCAAATTCCTCGACCTTGGTTCCATCGACCACGACCACCCGAGTTTCCTCGGAATGGGTGGCGTCGATCAGCATTTTCTTTGCCATTGATATGTCTTTCGCGCAGCCGAAGGCCGGGCGGCGCGTCAGGCGCCCCCGCTGCGGTTCTGCGGTGTGATGGGGACACGGGCGCGTCACCGTGACGGACATCCGGTCCGGCGGCGCCCGAGGCCCGTCCGTTCCGTTCTCTGCCGTCCAAAGCGCGCGTCATCGCGTCTGTTCCTTAGGATGGCCGCTAGCCTGAAAGGCCGGGCCGCTATGCGTCTGACCCCTGCGCCGCGCCGTCTGGCGGCGCCACGGGGCCGGGGTTTTCCGCGGGACACTGGCCTACCCGGTCTTCGGGATCAGAGAGGTGCCGCGCTGCGAAACTGTCGGCGCGTGACGGACCCTGCGGGCCGCCGCTGCGCGTGGGGTCCAGCATAGCGGCGGGACGGGGGAAAATTCAATGCAGAAAACGCCCCCCCCCTTGGATGTGGCCCCGGATGCGTGCCGCAAAGGGGGTGCACCGGCAACGTCACGGGGGATTAACGCTTCCTTCACCGCCCTGTCGCAGCCTTGCGTCAAGGTCCGCGGGAACGCGGCGGCGCAAGGGGGCCAGCATGGCGGTGATCGGGGTGAATGCCGGTGCGGAATGGCCCGATGCGCTGGCGCGCGCGGCGCGCGACCTGCCGCCCGGCGCGCCGATCCTGGTGATGCTGCACGGCTATCGCTATTCCCCGGCGCGCCCCGCCCATGACCCGCATCGCCACATCCTGTCGCCGCTGGACCGGCCGGGCCATGTGTCCTGGCCCCGCGGCCTGGGCTTCGACGGCAGCCCGGGCGAGGGGCTGGCCATCGGCTTTGGCTGGGAGGCGCGCGGCCGCCTGCGCCACGCCTATGACCGGGCCGAGGGCGCGGGGGTCGCGGTGGCCCGGCTGATGGACCGGCTGGCGCAGGCGGGCGGGCGGCCCGTGGGGCTGATCGGCCATTCCCTGGGCGGGCGCGTCGCGCTGCAGGCGCTGGCCCATGCGGGGGCCGGCACGGCGGGGCGCGTCGTGCTGCTGAACGCCGCCGAATTCCAGGACCGCGCCCAGGCCGCGCTGGACGCCCCCGGCGCCCAGGGGGCCGAGGTGCTGAACGTCACCGCGCGCGAGAACGACCCCTTCGACTTCGCGCTGGAGCAGCTGTTGTCACGGGGCCGCAGCCGGGCCTTGGGCGCGGGCTTGGCGCAGCGGCGGGCGAACTGGGTCGATCTGCAGATCGACGATCCGGCGACGCTGGACGGGCTGGCCGATCTGGGCTTTCCGACGGCGCGGGGGGCGCGGCTGATGTCGCATTGGACGCCCTATCTGCGCCAAGGGCTGTTCCCGTTCTATCGTGCGGCGCTGTGCCACCCCTGGGCGCTGCCCCTGGGGCTGCTGCGCCACCACCTGCCGGTCAGCGGCCAGCCGCGCTGGTCACGCCTACTGCCCGGCCCCGCCGTCCTGGCTGGGCTGCGCGCGTGATCCCCGCCGCGCCCCCGCCAGCCGCCAGCCGCGGCAGGCGACGCGCGCCAGCTCCAGCCAGGCGCGATAGGGCAGCACGGTCAGGTATCGCGACCGCCCCAGCTTGTAGGCCGCCAGCCCCGACTGGATCTGGGTCGGATGGTCCGAGATCTGCGAGGCCGGCAGCGGGTCGATGAAGGCCGCCCGCAGCCCCGCCAGGTATTCCAGGTCGAAGGCGATGTCCCAAGCCAGGCGCATCGGCATCAGCCGGTCCAGGATCCAGGCGGCGGCGATCCGGTCGATCACATAGGCCCCCGCCCCCTTTTCCCGCGTCAGCGCCACGGCCAGCCGCCGCCCCTGCCCCAGGTCCCGCATCGCGTATTTCCGCCCGCAATTGACCGAGGTCAGCCGCAGCAGGTTCCACAGCCGCCCCTGGGTCGCGGCGCGGTCCAGCGCGGTCAGGAAATCGGGCGCGAAGGTGACGTCATCCTCCAGGATCAGGGCCAGGTCGGCATCGCCGTCCAGAAAGGCCCGCACCGCCGCGACATGGCTGAGATAGCATCCCACCTCGGGCGGGGTGGTGCGGCGGCCATGCAGGATGCGATAGGCGCGTTCGTCGAAATCGGGATGGGGAAAGCTCAGGGCGCGGCCGTCCACGCCCTCGATCCGGGTGAAGGGCAGGTGCAGGGCATCCAGCCGCGCCGTCATGGCCGCCAGACGCTCGGTCGCGCCGGCCATGTTGATCAGAAAGACCGCCAGCCGTCGTTCCGACAGCGGCAGCCGGGCGACCGCGTCAGAGGGCGCGGTCGTCATCGGCGACGTCCTTGGGCGGCAGGGCATGCGCGCGATAGAGCCCGGCATTGCCCAGAAGGAAGACGAACAGCAGGACCGGCAGGCCGAAGGTCTTGAACCAGACCCAGCTGGATTCCGACATGTTGCGCCAGACGACCTCGTTCAGCATCGCCAAGAAGACGAAGAACAGCGCCATGCGCAGGGTCAGCTTGCGCCAGCCCTCGGCATCCATGGGCAGGGCCTCGGACAGGACGGCGCCCAGCCAGTTGCGGCGCAGCATCAGCCCCGTGCCCAGGATCGCCGCGAACATCAGATAGATGATCGTGGGCTTCAGCGTGAAGAAGCGCGGATCGTTCAGCCAGACCGACAGCCCGCCGAAGACGACGACCAGGACCAGCGTGGCCACCTGCATGGGTGCCAGCTTGCCGGTCATGCGCCACTGGATCGCGGTCGTGGCCATCAGCGCGGGGATGAAGGCCAGCGTCGCCAGGATGAAGCCGCCATAGGGCCGCCCCGCGATCAGGACCGTGTCGGTGCGATAGAGCATGAAGACCGCGAAGAACAGGATCAGGGGTCCGAATTCCAGCGCGGGCTTCAGCCAGGGTTTCGAGTTTTCCATCGGTTTGCCTTCCTGTGGCCACCTGCGGGGGCGGCTGATTCGGCGGTGCCGGTCCTTGTCGCGCAGCTTGGCGCGCCCCGCAAGCTCAGTCCAGGCGGATGGCGGTCAGGATCGGGCCGGGCATCGCGGGTTGTCCCTGCATCTTCTGGACCAGCAGCGCATGGCGCGCATCGGCCGGAAAGGCGGGGTCGGCGACCAGTTCGGACCGCACCGACAGGCGCAGGGGCTGGCGCCCGTCCCACCGGGTCAGGTGCTGCACCTGCACCACGACATTGCTGTAGGTCACGCTGCGGCCGCGGTTCTCGCCCGCCCGCATCTCGACCCGGCGTTCGGGGACATAGCGGATGAAGACCACATCCACCGCCCCGCCCAGATCGGACAGGGGTTGCAGCTCGATCCGCTCGCCCTCCGGGGTGGGGTCGCGGCGCACGGTCAGCATGGCGGGCGAATAGCGGTGCACGTCGATCAGGGCCATCAGCTCGGCCGGGCCGGGCGACAGGGCGGTGTCCTGCCCGTCGACGATCATCTGCGGGGTATAGACGGCGCGTTCCCCCGCCGCGCGGGCGTAATCATGCTGGCGCGCGGTGAATTCGGGCCGCGCGAAACTGTCCGGCCAACCCAGATAGTCCCAGTAATCGACATGATAGGACAGGGCCAGCACATCGCCCTGCCCCGCCAGCATGGTCAGCATCGCATCCGCCGGCGGGCAGGACGAACAGCCCTGCGAGGTGAACAGCTCGACCACGACCGGGCTGGCCTGGGCCGACAGGGCCACGGCGGGGGGCGCACCCTCGCCCGACAGGGGCGCGGGCGCGCCCCCCGATCCCAGCAGGTTCGATGTCATGGCCTGCGGCGCCATCCGCCCCGGATCGTCGGGGGCCGAGATCAGCGGCGCATCCAGCCCCGCATCGGGCAGCATGTCGGGCGCAGCCTGGCCCCAGGCCATCGGCGCCGCGACGACCAAGGCCGTCAGCCCCCCCGCCAGCATCCGCCAGAACCCCGGCCCCCGTTCTGCGGGCATGATCTGTTTCCCATCGCTTGTCACAGCCGGGGTGATACCGGCTCTGCGCCCCAAAGGCCAAATCAACGCTTCGTCAGCGGACCCGCAGGGCAGGACAGGTGCCCGAACGTGCCTCTTGAGCAACAGGGGCGGACATGGTATGCAATCGCATACAATCTTTCCACCTCGCCCTTGAACGTGTCCCGGCGATGGGGCACATCAGGGGCACGCCGGACCCATCCATATTCGCAGACAGGGAGGCCCTTGATGCCCATCCAGACCGGAACCGACACCGCCAAGACGCGCCGCACGCTGAGCGCGGGCGCGCAAAGCGTCGATTACTATTCGATCGCCGCCGCCACCGAGGCGGGGCTTGGCGATTTCTCGAAACTGCCGGCCGCGCTGAAGGTCGTGCTGGAGAACATGCTGCGCTTCGAGGATGACGGCCGCACCGTCAGCACCGACGACATCAAGGCCTTTGCCCAATGGGCCGCCGATGGCGGCAAATCCGCGCGCGAGATCGCCTATCGCCCGGCCCGCGTGCTGATGCAGGACTTCACCGGCGTTCCGGCCGTGGTCGACCTGGCCGCGATGCGCGACGGCATCAAGGCGCTCGGCGGCGACGCGCAGAAGATCAATCCGCTGAACCCGGTCGATCTGGTCATCGACCACTCGGTGATGATCGACGAATTCGGCACCCCCCGCGCCTTCCAGCGCAATGTCGAGCTGGAATACGAGCGCAACATGGAGCGTTATACGTTCCTGAAATGGGGCCAGAAGGCGTTCAACAACTTCCGCGTGGTCCCGCCCGGCACCGGCATCTGCCACCAGGTGAACCTGGAATACCTGGCCCAGACCGTCTGGACCGACACCGACCAGGACGGCAAGACCGTCGCCTATCCCGACACGCTGGTGGGCACCGACAGCCACACTACCATGGTCAACGGCCTGGCCGTCCTGGGCTGGGGCGTGGGCGGCATCGAGGCCGAGGCCGCGATGCTGGGCCAGCCGATCTCGATGCTGATCCCGGAAGTCGTGGGCTTCAAGGTCACCGGCGCGCTGCGCGAGGGCGTCACCGCCACCGACCTGGTGCTGAAGGTCACCCAGATGCTGCGCGCCCATGGCGTCGTCGGCAAGTTCGTCGAATTCTACGGCGAAGGCCTGGACCACATGCCGCTGGCCGACCGCGCGACCATCGCCAACATGGCCCCCGAATACGGCGCGACCTGCGGCTTCTTCCCGATCGACGACGAGACTCTGCGCTATCTGCGCCAGACCGGCCGCGAAGAGGACCGCATCGCCCTGGTCGAGGCCTATGCCAAGGAAAACGGCTTCTGGCGCACGGCGGATTATGCGCCCGTCTACTCCTCGACGCTGGAGCTGGACCAGAGCACGGTCGTCCCGGCGATCTCGGGCCCCAAGCGCCCGCAGGACCACGTTCCCCTGACCGACGCCTCGCGCGTCTTCGGCGAATACATCAAGGGGATGCGCAAGGCCCCCTCGGTGCCCGCCGACGAAAAGGAGAAGATGACCGCCGAGGCCGGATCCCCCGACCCCGCCCCGCAGGAGATCCCGGGCGGCAGCCACGGTCACCTGAACACCGCCAAGGTGGACGGCGAGGATTACGAGCTGCGTGACGGCTCGGTCGTGATCGCCTCGATCACTTCCTGCACCAACACCTCGAACCCCTATGTGCTGATGGCCGCCGGCCTCGTCGCCCGCAAGGCGCGCGAGCTGGGCCTGACCCGCAAGCCCTGGGTCAAGACCTCGCTGGCCCCCGGCTCGCAGGTGGTCGAGGAATACCTGAAGGCAGCGAACCTGCAGGACGACCTGGACGCGCTCGGCTTCAACCTGGTGGGCTTCGGCTGCACCACCTGCATCGGCAATTCCGGCCCGCTGCAGCCCGAAATCTCGAAGGCCGTGAATGACAACGACCTGGTCGCCGTGTCGGTCCTGTCGGGCAACCGCAACTTCGAGGGCCGCATCTCGCCCGACGTGCGCGCGAACTACCTGGCCTCGCCGCCGCTGGTCGTGGCCTATGCCATCGCGGGCGACATGAACATCGACGTGACCAAGGATCCGCTGGCCCATACGCCGGACGGCAAGCCGGTCTATCTGAAGGACATCTGGCCGACCTCGAAGGAGGTCTCGGACCTCGTCGACACGATCGTGACGCGCGAGATGTTCCAGAAGAAATACGCCGACGTGTTCAAGGGCGACGAACGCTGGCAGGGCGTCGAGGTCACCGACAGCGAGACCTATGACTGGCCGGCTTCCTCGACCTACATCCAGAACCCGCCCTATTTCCAGGGCATGTCGCAAGAGCCGGGCACGATCAGCGACGTCAAGGGCGCCCGCGTCCTGGCGCTTCTGGGCGACATGATCACCACGGACCACATCTCGCCCGCGGGCTCGTTCAAGCCGACCACCCCGGCCGGGAAATACCTGACCGAACGCCAGGTCGCACCTCGTGATTTCAACAGCTACGGCTCGCGCCGCGGCAACCACGAGATCATGATGCGCGGCACCTTCGCCAATATACGCATCAAGAACGAGATGCTGGACGGAGTCGAAGGCGGCTATTCCAAGGACGCGGAGGGCAACCAGGCCGCGATCTACGACGCCGCGATGTCCTATGTCGAACAGGACACCCCGCTGGTGATCTTCGGCGGCAAGGAATACGGCGCGGGCTCGTCGCGTGACTGGGCGGCCAAGGGCACCAACCTGCTGGGCGTCAAGGCCGTGGTCGCGGAAAGCTTCGAGCGCATCCACCGTTCGAACCTGGTCGGCATGGGCGTCGTCCCGTTCGAGTTCACCAATGGCGACACCCGCCATTCGCTGAACCTGACCGGCGACGAGACCATCACGATCGAGGGCCTGTCGGGCGAATTCAAGCCGCTGTCGCTGGTGCCCTGCACCATCAAATACGCCGACGGCACCGAGAAGACGATCCAGCTGAAGGCCCGCGTCGATACCGAGGTCGAGATCGACTATCTCAAGAACGGCGGTGTGCTGCATTACGTGCTGCGCAACCTGGCCGCCGCCTGATCAGGCGCCTTTGACACCGAAAACCCCCGGCAGACCGCCGGGGGTTTTTTGTTGCGCGGTCGACAAGATGGGTATTTGGACAACGAAGAAGACCGGGCGCCCCGCGCTTGATTTCTCCGTTGTTTCAATACCCGCGGGGGGGCCTGCGCAGCAGGCGGGGGCGGCAGCCCCCTGCCCCGTTTCCCGTCAGCCGCCCAAGGCGATCCCTTCGCGCCGGGGGTCGGCGCCACCTTCCAGACCCTCCGGCGTCAGGACGATGCCCTGCAGGCCGGATGTCAGCGCGGTCTCGTTCAATTCGAACCCCGCGGCGGTCAGGCCCTCGGTTAGCACCTCGGGCAGGCCGGCCTCGATGTCCATCGGGCCGAAGCGGTTCACGATATTGGGCAGGTCGATGGCCTGCTGGACATCCATTCCCCAATCCAGATGCGCGATGACCGCCTTGGCGACATAGCCGATAATGCGGCTGCCGCCCGGCGATCCGATCACCATGACCGGCATGTCGTCCTGCAGCACGATGGTCGGCGCCATGGACGACCGCGGGCGCTTGCCCGGCGCGATGGCGTTGGCGATGGGCCAGCCGTCGGCGTCATGGGTCTCGAAGCTGAAATCGGTCAGCTCGTTGTTCAGCAGGAAACCGCCCGCCATCACGCGCGAGCCGAAGCCGTTCTCGATCGTCGTGGTCATCGACAGGGCGTTGCCGTCCCCGTCCACGATCGAGATATGGGTCGTCGAGGGCAGTTCCAGCGCGCTGTCCTGACCCCAGAGCATCGCATGGCTCCAGCCGGGCTGGCCGGGGGCGACCTCGGGCAGGCTGTCGTCGCCTGACAGCAGCGTGGCCCGTTCGTCCAGATAGGCGCGGTCGATCAGCCCCTCGGTGGGCATGGGCACGAAGTCGACATCGGCCATGTAGCGGCCGCGATCCGCGAAGGCCAGGCGCGAGGCGTCGCCGATCAGGCGCCAGGCCTCGGGGCTGTCGGCGCCCATGCCGGGCAGGTCATAGCCCTCCAGCATGCCCAGGATCTGGCCCAGGGTCAGGCCGCCGGACGAGGGCGGGCCCATCCCGCATACGTCATGGGCGCGGTATTCCACGCAGACCGCCGGGCGTTCCACCACGCGATAGGATTCCAGATCGCGCAGGCTCAGCAGGCCGGGATTGTCCTCGGCGCCGCGGACCGCCTCGACGATCTGCTGGGCGATGGGGCCGCGATAGAAGGCGTCGGCCCCCTCGGCCGCCAGCGCGCGCAGCGTCTCGGCATAGGCGGGGTTCTGCAGCGTGGCACCCTCGGCCACCGGCGCGCCATCGGGGAAGAAATACTCGGTCGTGGCGGGATAGCGGGCCAGCGCGTCGCCCTCGCCCGCGACCAGCGTGGCCAGGCGCGGCGAGACGGCAAAGCCGTCCTCGGCCAGGCGGATGCCGTCCTGGAAGAGGCCCGACCAGTTGGCGCGGCCCCATTTGCGGTGCGCGACCTCCATCAGGCGGGGCGTGCCGGGGGTGCCGACCGACCGACCGCCGACCACGGCATCCATGAAGCCCAGGGGCTGGCCTTCGTCATCCTGGAACAGCGTGGGCGTGGCGGCGAAGGGCGCGGTCTCGCGGCCATCCAGCGTGGTCACCTCGCCTGTTTCCGCGTCATACCAGACCAGGAAGGCGCCGCCGCCCAGGCCCGAGCTCTGCGGTTCAACCAGGCCCAGAACGACCTGGACCGCGACCATCGCATCGGCCGCGTTGCCGCCGGCCTCCAGCACGCGGGCGCCCGCCTCGACGGCCAGGGGATGGGCGGCCGAGACCATCCAGTCCGACCCCGTCACCGGGCGGCCATCGGCCTTGGCGGCCAGCGCGTCGCGGGCGGGTTCGGTCAGATCGCCGAACGCCTCGAGCTGGACCTGGTCGCCGGATTCGCCCTCTGGGGCGATCGCGTCGGCGGCCTGTTGGGCGAAGGCCCATGTAGTGCTGCCCATCAGCAATGCCAAAGCCAATCCTGTCCGGGTCATCGTCCTGCCTCCATGATTGCACATGATGCAGGATGACCCGGGACGGCGCGGCGCACAACCGTCAGTTATCGGCGGCCAAGGCCTCGTCCAGATGGGGGCGGAACCGCGCCAGGTAATCGGCGTCGATCAGCGGGCCCGCATGGCGGTGCAGGACGCGGCCCTCGCCGTCCAGGATGAAGGTCTCGGGCGGGGCGGTCACGCCCCAATCGATCGCGGTGCGGCCGCGCGGATCGGTGGCGATGGCGGCGAAGGGGTCGCCATCCTCGGCCAGGAAGGACAGCGCGTTCTGGTCGATGTCGCGCAGGTCCACGCCATAGACGGGCAGCTCATTGGCCAGCTCCATCAGGGTGGGATGTTCGACCCGGCAGGGCGGGCACCAGCTGGCCCAGAAATTGACCAGCTTGACGCCGGGCTGGCGCAGCATCTCGTCGGTCAGCTGGGTCTTGCCGGGCAGGGTCGTGTCGGGGATGGGCGGCGCCTCGCGCCCGATCATGGCCGAGGGCACGGCGCCCGGATCGTCGCGGTTCATGCCCCAGAGGAACATCCCGGCAAGCCCCGCGAACACCACGGGCGGCAACACCATCAGGGGCGGGATCCTAACCATTACGCTCGTACTCCTCCAGCGCGCGGCGGGCGCGGGCATTGGCGGCGACGGTGTGCCAGACCAGCCCCGCGATCAGCACCAAGCTGACCCCATAGGCGGCCAGGACCGTGGTGGCATAGCGTCCAAGATCGATCATGCGCGCATCTCCCTCGCTTGCAGGGCGGCCAGTCGGCGGCGGCGGATTTCGGTTCGGGTGCGGATCAAGAGCAGCGCCAGGAACAGCAGGAAGAAGCCCAGCATCGCCAGGTACAGCGGATAGCGATAGACATGGCTCATCCGTTCGCCCGACTGCACCGACAGGCTGGCCCCCTGATGCAGGCCCTGGTTCCAGAACAGCACCGCATAGCGCGACAGCAGCGCGAAGACCGACCCCACCAGGCACAGAACGCCCGTCAGGTCGGCGGCGCTGTCGGGATCCTCGACCGCCGACCACAGCGCCATATAGCCGATATAGAACAGAAACAGGATCAGGAAGGATGTCAGCCGCGGGTCCCATTCCCACCAGGTCCCCCACATAGGCTGACCCCAGATCGCGCCGGTGGCCAACGCGATCAGCGTCATCACCGCTCCGATGGGGGCCGCGGCCTTGGCGGCCAGCGCGCTGACATGGTGGCGGCGGATGATCCAGATCAGCGACGCGACCAGCATCATCACCCAGATGTTGATGGCCATCATCGCGGCAGGGACATGCAGAAAGACGATCTTGACCGTTGATCCCTGGCGGAAATCGTCGGGCGTCAGAAAGCCCCAGACCACCCCCACGACGCAGCAGATCGCAGCAGCGCCGACCAGCCAAGGCAGGGCCCCGTCGGTCACGCGCATGAACTTGGTCGGGTTTGCATATTCCCAGATCGACATATGTGCCTCTATCCCCCGTTTCGGCCCGCCCCTCAAGGGGCGGCGGGCCCGTTCACCGCAGATTGACCCGCAGGGCGGCGGCCGCGGCAAGGGGAATCAGCGCGACGACCCCCAAGGTGATCCCCGCCAGAAACAGCAGCGGCGTGGCGATGGGCGCGCCCTCGGCCCCGCGGCGGGTGATCTCGGCCCCGAAGATCAGCGTCGGGATGTAGAGCGGCAGGACCAGCAGCGACAGAAGCAGCCCGCCGCGCCGCAGCCCCACCGTGATCGCCGCGCCAAAGGCCCCCAGCATCGAGAGCGCCGGCGTGCCCAGGGCCAGGGACAGGACCAGCCAGGGCATCGCCTGGCCGGGCAGCTGCAACAGCAGGCCAAAGACCGGCGCGGCCAGGACCAGCGGCAGGCCGGTGGTGATCCAATGGGCCAGGGCCTTGATCGCCACGGCCCCCTCCAGCGGCAGGGGGGCGGTGGCCAGCAGGTCCAGGCTGCCATCCTCGTGATCCAGCGCGAAGATGCGGTCCAGCGACAGAAGGCAGGCCAGCAGCGCGCCGACCCACAGGATGCCGGGCGCGACCGGGGCCAGGGTGGCGCGGTCGGGCCCCACGCCGAAGGGCACCAGCGCGGACAGGATCAGGAAGAAGGCGACGCCCAGGCCAAAGCCCCCGCCCGCCCGCGTGGCCAGCCGCAGATCGCGGATGAGCAGGGCGATCACGCGAAGGCCTCGTTGAAGCCCGAGGGACGCGCAGAGCGCGTGCCGGGCCGGGCGCGGAACGGGGTCAGGTCCTGGACGCGGGCCTGCGGCAGGCCCAGGTCGATATGGGTGGCGATCAGCGCCGCCCCCCCTTGGGCCAGGTGATCGCCGATCACGCCTGCGAATCGTGCGACCGAGGCCGCGTCCAGCGACACGGTCGGCTCGTCCAGCACCCAGATCGGGCGACGCGCGACCAGCAGGCGGGCCAGGCCCAAGCGCCGCTTCTGCCCCGCCGACAGTGCGCCTGCGGGGCGGTGGGCCAAGGCCTGCAGATCCATCGCGGCCAAGGCCGCCGCCACATCGCCGCCGCCGAAGACGCGGGCCCAGAAATCCATGTTCTCGGCCACGGTCAGGGCGGATTTCAGCCCGTCGGCATGGGCGGCATAGGCCAGGCTGTCCTCCTCGATCACGATGCGGCCGGCGGCGGGGGGCTGGAGGCCCGCGATGCAGCGCAGCAGCGTCGTCTTGCCCAGACCGTTCGGCCCGCGCAGGATCAGCGCCTGTCCTGCATCGAGGGAAAAGCCGACCCCCTCGACCGTCCGCAGCCCGCCGCGCGACACGGCCAGGTCCTGGACGACCAGCAGCGTCACAGCGCGATCAGCGCACAGGCGACGCGGCGACCCTCGGACAGGGTGACGTTGTAGCTGCGCGCCGCGGTGGGGGTGGCCATGGGCTCGGCCGCGATCCCCAGATCGCGCAGGCGCTGCGCCAAGGGCGCGGGGATGGGCGCCATCTGCGCGCCCGTCCCGATGAAAAGGACATCGACCCGGCCCGAAAGCGCATCGAACGGGGCGGCGTCGTCCAACCCGCCCCAAGGCTGGCTGCCTTGGGCCTGGACCAGCACATGGCCGTGGACGACGTGGCCAGCGACCCGGAAGAATCCCGGGCCGTAGCCGTCCACCGCATGCGCGCCGCCGAATTCGGTGGGGGTCAGCATCAGACCTCCTCGGCGCCCTCGAAGGGCGAGACGTTCTTGCGCTTGGCCTTGGGATCCTTGGGGTCGGTGCCGCCCCAGTCCCGCCGCACGCCCAGCCACAGCACGAAGTTCTTGGCCACATAGACCGAGGAATAGGTGCCGATGAAGATGCCGAAGGTGATCGCGAAGACGAAACCGCGGATCACGTCGCCGCCCAAGACCAGCAGCGCGATCAGCGCCAGCAGCGTGGTGCCCGAGGTCATGACCGTCCGCGACAGGGTCTCGTTCACCGACAGGTTCATCACCTCGCGCAGGGCGCGTTTCTTGTACTTGATCAGGTTCTCGCGCAGGCGATCGAAGACCACGACCGTGTCGTTGATCGAATAGCCCACGATGGTCAGCAGCGCCGCGATGGTGGTCAGGTCGAACCGGATCTGGAACAGCGCGAAGATGCCCATGGTGATGATCACGTCATGGAACAGCGACACGATCGCCCCCACCGAGAACTGCCATTCGAACCGCAGCCAGATATAGATCGAGATCGCCACCAGCGAGGCCAGCACCGCATAGATCGCCGTCTGGATCAGTTCGGCCGAGACCTTGGGGCCGACCGATTCGACGGCAGGAAAGGTCATCTCCGGGTCGATCTGGCGCAGGGCGGTCTCGACCGCGGCGATGGTGTCGGGGGTGACGGCCTCGGTCCCGTCCTGGGCGCTGATGCGGACCATGGCCACGTTCTGGTCGGCGCGGAAGCCGGGGTCGAAGACCTCGGTGATGGCCACGTCGCCCAGGTCCAGGCCCGACAGCGCGCCGCGATAGGCCGCGACATCGACGGGCTGGGCGGATTCCGTGCGGATCGTCGTGCCGCCGCGGAAATCGATGCCGAAATTCAGGCCGTTGACGAACAGCACCACCAACGATGCCACGATCATCACCGCGGACAGGCCGAAGGTGACGGCCTGCCAGCGGAAGAAGTCGAAATTGGTCTGGTCGGGGATCAGTTTCAGACGAAAGGCCATGTCACACCTCGATCTTCTTGGGACGGGCGCGCTCGAACCACATCACGGTCAGCAGGCGCGTGACGAACAGCGCCGTGAAGACCGAGGTGACGATCCCGATGGTCAGCGTCACGGCAAAGCCCTTGACCGGGCCGGAACCCAGCACGAACAGGATCGCGGCGACGATCAGCGTGGTGATGTTGGCATCCACGATGGCCGACATCGCCTTCTCGTAGCCCAGCTCGATCGCACGGGCGGGGCCGCGGGCGGTGCGCAATTCCTCGCGGATGCGCTCGAAGACCAGGACGTTGGCATCGACCGCCATGCCGATGGTCAGTACGATCCCCGCGATGCCGGGCAGGGTCAGCGTGGCCCCGATCAGCGACAGGATCGCGAACAGCAGCACCATGTTCATCGCCAGCGCGACGGTGGCGAACAGGCCGAAACGGCCATAGGACAGGATCATCAGCGCGATCACTGCGACAAATCCCACGCTGGCCGCGACCTTGCCCGCATCGATGCTGTCCTGGCCCAGTTCGGGGCCGACGGTGCGTTCCTCCAGGAACTCCATCTCGGCGGGCAGGGCGCCGGCACGCAGCAGGATCGACAGCTGGTTGGCCTCGTCGAAATTCATCGAGCCCGAGATCTGGCCCGAGCCGGTGGTGATGGCCGAGCGGATCACCGGAGCCGAGATCACCTCGTTATCCAGCACGATGGCGAAGGGCTGGCCGATATTGGCCGAGGTATAGGCCCCAAAGGCGCGTGCGCCGGTGGGGTTGAAGCGGAAATTGACCGAGGGCTGGCCGTTCTCGTCGCTGCCGGGCATGGCGTCGACCAGGTCCTCGCCGGTGACGACGGGGCTGCCCTCCAGGATGTAGAACAGGCCCGGATTGTCGACCGAGGGCGCCAGGAACTGGCCCGCCCCGGGCTGGGTCGCGGGGTCCGAGGTATTGCCCAGGACCGGGTTGAAGGTCAGCTGGGCGGTGGTGCCGATCAGCTCCTTCAGTTCGGCGGCCGATCCGATGCCGGGGACCTGGATCAGAATGCGGTCCTCGCCCTGGCGCATGATGGTGGGTTCGCGGGTGCCGACCTCGTCGACGCGGCGGCGCACGATCTCCAGCGACTGCTGGATGGTGCGGTCGTCGGTCAGGGCCTTTTCGGCATCCGACAGCTGGATGGTCATCCGCGCCCCTTGGGCGCTGATGGCCAGCGATTGCTGGCCCGCGCCGGTCAGGGTGGTGATGGGGGTGGAAAAGCCGCGCGCGATCTCGGTCGCGCGGGCCATCTGGTCGGGATTGCCGATCTCGATCGTCAGCAGGCCGTCGGCGGCCTCGACCCGGCGGACGGCGCCCACCGTGTCGCGTTCGGCCGCCAGGGCGCGGCGCAGTTCCGGCCACAGCGCGTCCATGCGCGACTTGTAGACCTGTTCGACCTGCACCTCGCCCAGCAGATGGGCGCCGCCGCGCAGGTCCAGACCCAGATTGACCAGGTTCGAGGGCATCCATGACGGCCAGCCGTCCCGCGCCGCGACCAGTTCGGGCGTCTCGACGCCGGTGGCCTCGATCTGGGCCACGGCATCGTTATGCGCCTCGACGCGGCTGTAGAAGGCATTGGGCAGTGCATAGAGCAGCCCCAGAAGGCAGATCCCGAAGATCAGGACGCGCTTCCATCGGTCAATCTGAAGCATGGTGGCTTGAGCCCCTTATCAGCTGTTGGCGGCGACCGGCTCGGTCTTGTTGACGACCTGGGCCAGGGTCGAACGGACCAGGCGGACGCGCACGCCCTGCGAGATCTCGACTTCCAGTTCCTCGTCGCGGACGCTGGTGACGCGGCCCAGGATGCCGCCCTGGGTGACGACATGGTCGCCTTTCTTGACGGCGGCGACCATCTCGCGATGCGCCTTCAGGCGCTTCTGCTGGGGGCGGATCATCAGGAAATACATGATCGCGAAGATCAGGATCAGCGGGATGAACTGCGCGAAGGCAGCACCGGCACCGGCGCCGCCGGCGGCCTGGGCATAGGCGGGGGTCACGAACATCAGGGGTCCTTTCCATCAGGTGTCGCAAGGGGTCCGGTCCAGCCGCCCCCTGTCTGGATTGGCGCGCAACCTATCCGCGCCGCCCGCCCTTGGCAAGAAAGCGCCCGCGCGCCCCCGCGCAAGGCCGCCCTACGGCTTCGTGACCGCCCGTCAGGCGATGTCAGCGCGGCTGGCCCGTCTCGACCAGGCGGGCCAGAAAGCTGGCGCCGACCGGCGCCACCGCATCGTTGAAATCATAGCGCGGATTGTGCACCCCCGGCCCGTCCCCCTGCCCCAGAAACAGATAGCATCCCGGCCGCGCGTTCAGCATGTAGCTGAAATCCTCGGCCCCCATCTCGCGCCCGGCATCGGGGATGACGGCATGATCGCCCGCCACATCGCGCGCGACGCGCACGGCGAAACCGGTCTGCTCGGGGTCGTTGATCGTGGCGGGATAGCCCTCCTGATAATCCAGGCGGATCTGCACGTCATAGGCCTGGGCATGGCCGTCGCAGATCTGGGTCATGCGGCGGCGCACCATGTCGCGCACATGCGGCGCGAAGGTCCGCACCGTGCCGCAGATCCAGGCGGTGTCGGGGACGATGTTGTCGGCGCTGCCGGTGTGGATCTGGGTCACCGACAGGGCCAGGTCGTCGGCGGTGTGGTGGTTGCGGCTGCTGATGGTCTGGATGGCACCGACGACGCCCACCGCCGCCACGACCGGATCGGCGGTCAGATGCGGCATCGCGCCATGGCCGCCCCGGCCCGCCACATGGATCTCGAACGTGTCCACGGCGGCCATGATCGGGCCGGGCGTGGTCTGGAAGGTCCCCATCGCCTGGCCCGGATTGTTGTGCATGGCAAAGACGCGGGTGATGCCGAACCGCTCCATCATCCCGTCCTGCACCATGGCGTCGCCGCCGCCGCCATTCTCCTCGGCGGGCTGAAAGATCAGCGCGACGCGGCCCGCGAAATTGCGCGTCTCGGCCAGGTATTTCGCGGCGCCCAGCAGCATGGTCGTATGCCCGTCATGGCCGCAGGCATGCATCCGCCCCGGCACGGTCGAGGCATGGGGCAGGCCCGTCTCCTCGGTCATGGGCAGGGCGTCCATGTCGGCGCGCAGCCCCATCGTGGGGCCGGGCCCCTGCCCCTCGATGATCGCCACGATGCCGGTCTGGCCGATCCCCTCGTGGATCTCGTCCACGCCGAATTCGCGCAGCCTCTCGGCCACGAAGGCAGCCGTCCCGTGACAGTCGAAGCCCAGTTCGGGATGCTGGTGCAGGTGGCGGCGCCAGGCGGTCATCTGGTCGGCGTAATCGGCGATGCGGTTCAGGACGGGCATTGTGGACTTGGGCCTTCGGCTGTGGCAGTCGGAGGCTGCATCATCCGCCTGACGAAGGGAATTGCAATGGCCGACCCCCGCGACCCCTCAGCCGAGATCACGCGCCTGCTGGGCATCATGGCCGCCCTGCGCGACCCGCAGACGGGCTGTCCCTGGGATATCGAGCAGACCTTCGCCACCATCGCCCCCTACACGATCGAGGAGGCCCATGAGGTCGAGGACGCGATCCAGCGCGAGGCCTGGGACGAGTTGCCGGGCGAGCTGGGCGATCTGCTGCTGCAGGTGGTGTTCCAGGCCCAGATCGCGGCCGAGGCCGGGATGTTCGATTTCGCCGATTGCGCGGCGGCGATCAGCGACAAGCTGATCTTTCGCCACCCGCATGTCTTTGGCGACGAATCCCGCGACAAGTCCGCCGAACAGCAGGTCGCGGATTGGGAGGCGATCAAGGCCGTCGAACGCGCCGGCAAGGCCGAACGCGGTACATTGGACGGGGTGGCGATGGGCCTGCCCGCGCTGACGCGGGCGGTCAAGCTGCAGAACCGCGCGGCGCGGGTGGGCTTCGACTGGCCGGGTGCCGCGGATGTGCTGGAGAAGATCACCGAGGAGACGGCCGAGCTGGTCGAGGCCCGCGACAGCCTGGGTCCCGAGGCGCTGGAGGAGGAGTTCGGCGATCTGATCTTCGTGATGGCGAACCTGGCCCGGCATCTGAAGATCGACCCCGAGCTGGCGCTGCGCCGCGCCAATGCCAAGTTCACCCGCCGCTTTGGCGCGGTCGAGGCCGCGCTGGCAGCCGATGGCCGCCGCCCCGAGGACAGCGACCTGGCCGAGATGGACCGGCTGTGGGATGCTGCCAAGGCCGCCGAGCGGGCGGGCTAGGCGGCCTCGGTCACCTGGGCCAAGGCTGCGTCATAGACCTCGATCCCGCCCTTCGACGCGCCCTCGGACAAAGTGCGCTTCCAGCCCCGCGCGCCGGGCATGCCGTGAAACAGCCCCAACATGTGCCGCGTGACCTGATGCAGCCTGCCGCCCTGCGCGATATGGTCCAAAATCAGCGGCCGCATGGCGCGCGCCACATCGGCCGGGCCCTCGAAGGGCGGGCGGTCGCCCCAGATCGCGTCGGCCCCGCCCAGGATGTTCCACGGCTCGTGATAGGCGGCGCGGCCGATCATCGCACCATCCATCACCGCCAGCTGGTCGCGGGCCTGGTCCAGCGTCGCGATGCCGCCATTGACCGACAGGTGCAGGTCGGGAAACGCTGCTTTCATCGCATGGACCAGCGGGTAATCGAGGGGCGGGATCTCGCGGTTCTCCTTGGGGCTGAGGCCCTTCAGCCAGGCCTTGCGCGCATGGATGGTGACGCGCCGCACGCCCGCATCGCGCAGCATGGCCAGAAACCCCGGCAGGACCGCCGCCGAATCCTGGTCGTCCACGCCGATGCGGCATTTGACGGTGACGGGGACCGGGCTGACCGCCGCCATGGCCGTGACGCAATCGGCCACCAGGCCCGGCGTGGTCATCAGGATCGCCCCGAAGGCGCCGGACTGGACGCGATCACTGGGACAGCCGCAGTTCAGGTTCACCTCGTCATAGGGCCAGTCGGCGGCGATGCGCGTGGCCTCGCGCAGCTCGGCCGGGTCCGACCCACCCAGCTGCAGCGCCACCGGCCCCTCGGCCGCGTCGTGATCCAGAAGCCGCGCCCGGTCGCCATGGATGACCGCCGGGGCGGTGACCATTTCCGTATAGAGCAGCGCCCGGCGCGACATCAGCCGGTGAAAGCGGCGGCAGTTGCGGTCGGTCCAGTCCATCATCGGGGCGACGGACAGGCGGGCGGCGTCTCGGATCGGGTCGGTCTGGGTCACGGGGAAACCTCGGGCCTTCGGGTCAGCGGCCCCCATAGCGCATCCGGGGGCGGATTGACAAACCCGCAGCCCGGGCACGCGAGGCGAACGTTCGATGGACCATCTTTCCCCTCGCGGTCCGGCCCCCGCCCTGCGGGATCGCCGGAACCGACCCATGATCGAGCGCCCCTCGGGCCCGGCAGGAGGCATGGCGCGGATCGTATCGGCAATGAGCCATGACGGACGCGACCGCATCCGCTGCCCGGGCGCCTGCCCCGGTTCGCGGCGCCGCCGCCATCGGCGGGCCGCACGAACCTGCGCGAATCGGTTTTTTGCCAGGTGATGCGGGTGCGGAGTTTCTGGACGGCGATGCCAGTGTTCTTCGGGGTCATCGCAGCACCGGAAGACCTGCTGGCCGAGGCGATCATCCTGGCGGCCTGCACCGCCCCCATCGTGGACATCGGCGGTTACCGGCAGCCGGTCGGAGACGCTGCCCTCGCCATGATCATGAACCAGCTGGAGCGTGGACATCCAGTCCCCGCTGGCACACGCCACCCGGGGCATCTGCTGACATGACTGCAAATCGCGGAAGGGACCTGGCAGGGGCAGGGGGACTCGAACCCACGACCCTCGGTTTTGGAGACCGATGCTCTACCAACTGAGCTATACCCCTGAGGTCGGGGCCTGATTAGAACCGCCCCGGCCCGCCGTCAAGCAGATATCCGGCCCGCCGGGGGCGGTCACAGAAAGCGGGGAAACTCGATCTTGGGGCAGCGGTCCTGGATCACGGTGACGCCGCGGGCGCGGGCGCGGTCGGCGGCGCGGTCGTCCTGGACGCCCAGCTGGGTCCAGATGACCTGCAGATCGGGCAGATGGGCCAGCGCCTCTTCGACGATCTGCGCCACCGCGTCCGAGCGGCGGAAGACATCGACCATCTGCACCCCGGCATCCGACGGGATGTCGGCCAAGGCGGCATGGACGACCTCGTCCAGGATGACCTTGCCCGCATGGCCGGGATTGATGGGAATCACCCTGATCCCCTGCGCCTGCAGATAGCGCGCCACGCCCCAGCTGGGCCGCGATTCGTTCGGCGACAGGCCGACGATGGCGACAACCTTGGTCTCGCGGGCGATGCGCGCGATGTCGCGATCCTCGTCAGTCAGGATGTCCATGATCTCTCCTCCACGCTTGCGACCGCAGGTTGCGCGATCCTTGCAAAGAAAAGGCGCCCGGTCCAGAACGGCCGGGCGCAAGTCGCGGAACGAGGGACAGTGATCTGAACATGACCGTTCCGGGGTCATGTCCTGTGATGTAAATGGGCATCAGAACCGAAAGTTCCAGTGCGGTCGCGTTTTCGTGATTTCTCCGCGCCTATTGCCCGCGCCAGATGCGGCGCGCGGCATCGGTGATGCCCCCCGGATCGGCCCGCAGGCGCTGTTCGGCGGATCCCGACTGCAGCAGATAAAGGCGCCCGCCCACCATCGCGAAATGCCGCGGATCGCCGGCGCGCGGTGCGCCGTCCACGATCGAGACCGGGCACATCCCGTCCAGCGCGGGGGCAAAGCTGCGCGGGTCGGATTCGAACCGGGCGCGGTTCTCCTCCGAGGCGAAATGCCACAGCTGGCCCCGCCACATGGTCGAGATGTCGCTGCGCCCCGGCTGCGCCCGGCCGTCGCTGGCATAGGCCACGGGGTCGTATCCGCCCACCGCCCAGTCCTGCGCCAGGGCGGGCGCGACCGGGCCGAAGGCCAGCATCAGGGACAGGACAAGGCTTCGCATGGGGGACTCGGGGGCTGTTGCTTGGCTTCTACTTGACAGCCCGGGGCGCGAATCTCAACGCAGGTGGCATAATCGTCGCAGTGATGTGATATTCAGGCACGCCCCGCGGCATAGAGCGCGACCGCCGCCGCGTTCGATACGTTCAGCGACCCGAAATCCGCCGCGAAGGGAATCCGCGCCAGGTGATCGCAGCTTTTCTGCGTCAGCTCGCGCATGCCCGGCCCCTCGGCCCCCATCACCAGGCAGACCGCCCGCCCCGACAGCCCGTCCAGCACCTGCGGCAGTTCCGCATCACCCGTCCCGTCCAGCCCGACCAGCACGAAGCCCATGTTCTTCAGCTGGGCCAGCGCCTCGGCCAGGTTCGGCACGCGCAGATAGGGCTGGCGTTCCAGCGCGCCCGAAGCGGTCTTGGCCAAGGCCCCGGTCTCGGGGGCGGAATGGCGGGCCGGGGCGATCACGGCGCGGGCGCCGAAGACCTCGGCCGATCGCAGGATGGCGCCGACGTTATGCGGATCGGTCACCCGGTCCAGCGCGACCAGCAGCGGGCGCGTCTCGCCCGGGGCCTCGCGCAGGGCGACCTCGGACAGGCTGCCCCATTTCAGCGGCTTGACCTCCAGCGCGGCGCCCTGATGGACGCTGTCGGGGGCCAGGGGCACGGCCTTGTCGAAGACGCGGGGATCGGTGACCTCGGCCTCCATCCCGTGCAGATCGCCCAAGCGCGCCAGGGCGTTCTGGGTGACGACCAGGCGCTGCTTTTCCCGCGCGGGATTGGCCAGGGCGTCGCGCACCGCGTGCAGGCCGAACAGCCACACGGTTTCGGCCGCGGATGCGCGGCGGGCGCGTTCCTTGTCGATCACCCAGCTGGGCTTCTTGGGGTGACGGGGTTTTTCGGCCATCCGGGGCCTCCTTTCCTGCCCCCTCTCTCTGCGCGGCGGGGCGTCGTCGCGCAAGCCCCGGAAATCCGCTTGACGCCCCCCTGCGGGCCAGTTAATCACCCCGCACGCCGAAAGCGTTCGGCGGGCGACGTGCTGCAAGGTGCGGCAGCGGACTGTAACTCCGCCGGGGAGACCCACGCCTGGTTCGATTCCAGGGTCGCCCACCACTTCCCCCCGTTTCATCCGATGATTGCGTTGACCCGGGTCGGGAAAACCCGTGGTGGAAGAGCGCCGCCTACGCGGTTAGGCTGGCCCCGGATCAGGCCGCACGGGGGTCATCGTGGCGACGAAGCGAAAAGCGCAACCGAATCTGTTGATCGTCGCCCAGGCCGGACGCCTGCAATACGAGGCCGTGATCTTCATGGCCAGCCTGCGCGCCCATGCGCCCGATTGGGCGGGCCGCGTCACCATCGCCGAACCCGCCCCCGAGGGCGCATGGGCGGGCCATTCCACCGCCATCGCCGATGATTGCCGGGGCCTGCTGACGGATCTGGGCGCGCGGATCGAACCCTTCGTCGCGCGCGAATTCGGCGCGGCCTATCCCCAAGGCAACAAGATCGAGGCGCTGTCGCTGCTGCCCCCCGATCAGCCCTTCCTGTTCTTCGACACGGATACGCTGATCTGCGGGGCGCTGGACAAGGTCGGTTTCGATTACGCCCGCCCCGCCGCCTCGATGCAGCGCGAGGGGACATGGCCCAAGCCGCCGCTCTATGGTCCGGGCTATGCGGCGATCTGGCGGTCGATCTACGACCGCTTCGATGTGCCCTTCGACGACACGCTGGACCTGTCCCAGCCCGACGAGCATTGGGAACGCTATCTCTATTTCAACGCGGGCTGGTTCTTCGGGGCCGATCCGGCGGAATTCGGGCGCCGCTATCTGGCCTGGGCCAAGGCCCTGCGCGACGATCCGCATGACGAGCTGGCCTGCCAGGTCATGGACCCCTGGCTGGACCAGGTCGTGCTGCCGGTGGTGATTCGCAGCCTGGGCGGCGGGCGTCCGGGCCCCAGGCTGGCCGGGCTGGACGGCGACGTGACCTGCCATTACCGCAAGCTGCCGCTGCTCTATGCCCGCCATTCCGACCGCGCCGTCGACGCGCTGGAAACCGCCACCGCCCCCAAGGAGATCAAGCGCGTGCTGCGGGAATGGGAACCGGCGCGCAAGCTGATCTATCAGCAGAAGGGCCGCAGCAAGGTCCGCCCGATCCGCGACGAACGCCCCGGCGCGCCCGAGCGGGTGATCCGCAACCAGATCCGCGCCCGCGGCTGGTGGCTGGTCTAGACCCGCCCCAGGCGAATCGGTCCGCGCGGATCGGGGCCCGCCGGTCGGCCCTTCTGGGTGACGGCGATCCGCCCCTGCCCCGCCATTTCCAGCGCGACGCGCCGCAGGGGCGTCATCAGCGGGCGCCAATCCTCGGCCAGATCGCGGGCGACCTGGCTGGGGCAGAGGCTCGTCCCCGCCCGCAGCCCCGCGACCCGCGCGAGGATCGCCCCGCGCAGGTCGTCGTCATTCACCCCAGGACCGCGTCGCAGCGCGCGCAGGTGCCGGGATGGCTGTGCGTGCCGACATCGGGCAGGATCTTCCAGCAGCGCTGGCATTTCTGACCCTCGGCCGTCTCGAAGACGACGCCGATGCCGGGCGCCTCGGCCATGCGGAAGGCCTCGGACGGGACGGGATCGGCGGTCAGCACCAGATCCGAGGTGATGCAGATATCCGCGAAGGCCACCGATTTCAGCGCGGCCAGCATGCCCGCATCCTCGACATGAACGACCGGCGCGGCCTCCAGGCTGGCGCCGATGGTCTTGTCGGACCGCTTCACCTCCAGCGCGGCGGTGACGACGCGGCGGGCGCGGCGGACATGGTCCCATTTCGCGGCCAAGGGCTCGTTCAGCCAATCGGCGGGGGTCTGCGCGAAATCATGCAGATGCACGCTGTCATCCTCGGACGGGAAGCGCGACAGCCAGACATCCTCCATCGTGAAGGGCAGGATCGGCGCCAGCCAGGTCACCAGCCGGTGGAACAGCAGGTCCAGCACCGTCCGCGTCGCACGCCGCCGGTCGCTCTGCGCCGCGTCGCAATAGAGCGCGTCCTTCCGCACATCGAAATAGAAGGCCGACAGATCGACCGTGCAGAACTGGAACAGGGTCTGGAACACGCCCTGGAAATCAAACGCCGCATAGCCCTTGCGGACCTGGTGATCCAGCTGCGCCAGCCGGTGCAGCACCCATTGCTCCAGCTCGGGCATCCGGGCGGGCTCGACGCGCTCGGCCTCGTCCCAATCGGCCAGCGCCCCCAGCAGAAAGCGCAGCGTGTTGCGCAGCCGGCGATAGCTGTCGGCGGTGCCCTTCAGGATCTCGGGGCCAATGCGCTGGTCGGCGGTGTAATCCGCCTGCGCCACCCACAGGCGCAGGATATCGGCGCCGTATTGCTCGATCACCTTGGCGGGGACGATGGTGTTGCCAAGCGATTTGGACATCTTCATGCCCTTCTCGTCCAGCGTAAAGCCATGCGTGACCACGTTGCGATAGGGCGCGCGGCCCTTGGTGGCCGATGCCTGCAGCAGCGAGGACTGAAACCAGCCGCGATGCTGGTCGGTGCCCTCCAGATAGACATCGGCGATCCCGTCCGGCGCGCCATCCTCGCGGTCGCGCAGAACGAAGCTGTGGGTCGAGCCCGAATCGAACCACACGTCCAGCACGTCCATGACCTGGTCATAGGCCTCGGGGTCCGCGATCCCCTCCAGCATCCGCGCCTTGAAGCCCGCGCTGTACCAGACATCCGCGCCCTCGGCCTCGAATGCCTCGGCGATACGCTGATTCACACGCTCGTCGCGCAGCAGGAAGTCGTCATCGGTGGGCTTGGCGCCGCGACGCACGAAACAGGTCAGCGGCACGCCCCAGGCCCGCTGGCGCGACAGGACCCAATCGGGGCGGTTCTCGACCATGGAATGGATGCGGTTGCGCCCGGACTGGGGCCACCATCTCACCAGCTTGTCGATCGAGGTCAGCGCCCGCGTGCGGATCGTGTCGCCATGCTGGCCCATGCCGTCATCCAGCGGCTTGTCGATGGCCGCGAACCATTGCGGCGTGTTGCGATAGATCAGCGGTGCCTTGGAGCGCCAGCTGTGGGGATAGGAGTGCTTGATCTTGCCCTTGGCCAACAGCGCCTTGGCCCAGGCCAGCTGCTTGATGACGCTGACATTGGCGGGACCGTCCTTGCCATCGGGCGCCACGATCGCCTGACCGCCGAAGATCGGCAGATCCTGGCGATAGCTGCCATCCGGCTCGACATTGTAGGTCATGGGCAGCTTAAAGCGCAGCCCCAGCTGATAGTCGTCATCGCCATGGCTGGGCGCAGTATGGACAAAGCCCGTCCCAGCCTCGTCGGTGACATGATCGCCGGGCAGCATGGGGACGTCATAATCCCACTCGCCCGCGCCCTCCTCGACCCCGCGCAGGGGATGGGCCAGAACCAACCCGTCCAGATCGCCGGCGGTCACATCGGCCACCCGGCTGAAGCCCGTGACCTTGGCCTGCGCCATGACGCCCTCGGCCAGCGCATCGGCCAGCACCAGGCGCTCGCCCACCGCGGCGGTGGATCCCTCGGCCACGCCATCGACCTGATAGAGACCATAGGCGATCCCGGGATTGAACGCGACCGCGCGGTTCTGCGGGATGGTCCACGGAGTCGTGGTCCAGATCACCACCGTCGCGGATTTCTCCGTTGCAAAAATACCCGCTCCGCTGACCACCGCGAACCGCACCCAGATCGTGTGACTGGTATGGTCGTGATATTCGACCTCGGCCTCGGCCAGCGCGGTCTTCTCGACCGGCGACCACATCACGGGCTTGGACCCCTGATAGAGCGACCCGTTCATCACCAGCTTCATGAACTCGGCGGCGATCACGGCCTCAGCGTGATAGTCCATCGTCAGATAGGGCCGGTCCCAGGCCCCGGTCACGCCGAGGCGCTTGAACTCCTCGCGCTGGATGCCCACCCATTCATCGGCGAACCGGCGGCATTCCTGACGGAACTCGACCAGGTCGACCGCGTCCTTGTCGCGGCCCTCCTTGCGATACTTCTCCTCGATCTTCCACTCGATGGGCAGGCCGTGGCAATCCCAGCCAGGCACATAGCGCGCATCGAACCCCATCATCTGATGGGACCGCACCACGATGTCCTTGATCGTCTTGTTCAGCGCGTGGCCGATATGCAGATGCCCGTTCGCATAGGGCGGGCCGTCATGCAGCATGAAGGGGGTGCGCCCCGCCGCCGACGACCGCAGCCGGTCATAGACGCCGATGCGCGCCCACCGCTCCAGCCATTCGGGCTCGCGGGCGGGCAGACCCGCACGCATGGGGAAATCGGTGCGGGGCAGAAAGACGGTGTCGCGGTAATCGGGGGTCGCATCGCTCATGGGGCGGTCCTTTGTCGGTCGTTCGGGCACAGGCAAACCCGGCGGCGCGAAACCTCACGCCGCCGGGCTGCTAATTCGGATGCCGAACGCCCTGAAAATCATGGCCCCTCTATAGAAACTGGCCCGCCGCGCCGCAAGCCGCCTCAGCCGCGCCCGCGATAGGTCGGCACGCCCTGATCGGGCAGCCACAGGCCCGCAGGCGCGGCGCCCGTCTGCCAGAAGACATCGATCGGCATGCCGCCGCGGGGATACCAGTATCCGCCGATGCGCAGCCATTGCGGCTCCAGCAGGTCGGCGATACGGCGCCCGATGCCCACGGTGCAATCCTCGTGGAAAGCGCCGTGATTGCGGAACGCCCCCAGGAACAGCTTCAGCGATTTCGATTCGACCAGCCAGTCGCCGGGGACATAATCGATCACCAGATGCGCGAAATCGGGCTGGCCGGTCAGCGGGCAGAGGCTGGTGAATTCGGGCTGGGTGAAGCGCACGGCATAGGTCTGGCCGGGCTGGGGGTTCGGGACCCGCTCCAGCACGGCCTCGTCGGGATGCTGCGGCAGGGTGGTGGCGCTGCCCAGCTGGGTCAGCGCGTCGGTGTAATGGGCCATGGGTTGCTCCTGTTTTGTCCGGGTGGGCTGCGACCGGGTGCGTCCGCATAGCGCCGCGCGGCCCCCCTTGCAACCATCCCCCCGCCGGTCCATCTGCGCCGGATGGAGCCGCGTTTCGACATCACCGAACCCGAAATCGCCCGCACGGTCGCCGTCTTCTACGGCGCCGTGCGCCGGCACGAGGTGCTGGGCCCGATCTTCGCCGAGCATGTCGGCGACTGGCCCGCGCATGAGGCACGCATCACCGCCTTCTGGGCGGGCGCGATCCTGAACAAGGCGGGCTATAACGGCAGCCCGATGCGCGCGCATCTCTCGGCGGGCAATGTCCGCCCCGAACATTTCGAGATCTGGCTGGCGCTCTTCGACGAGGCCCTGCGCCGCACCCTGCCCCCTTGGTCCGCGCGGGCCTGGTCGCAGCTGGCGCATCGGATCGGCCAAGGGCTGCGCGGCGGGGTCCAGAACATGCAGCCGGGCCGCACAGGCCCGCCGGTCCCGCGCTAGCGCCGCGGCGGGCGCGGCCGATAAAGCGGCAGCGCCCAACCAAAGGCCAGGCTGCCCGCCCGCAGCACCCAGACCACGACCGCGCCCGCGATCAGCGCCTCGGCCCGGTTCAGCCCCAGCCAGACCAGCACCACCGCGGCCACGGCGCCGCCGAAGGCTGCGGTCAGATACAGCTCGCCCTGCTTGAAGACCAGCGGCACCTCGTTGCCCACCACATCGCGCATCAGCCCGCCGAAGGTGCCGGTGGCGATGCCCATGATGACCACGATGACCGGGGGCGATCCCATCTCCATCGCCACGCCCGCCCCTGCGGCCACCGCCACGGCCAAGGCCACGCTGTCCAGCCAGACCAGCCAGCGCTGGCGGCTCTCCAGCAGATGCGCGGTCCAGAACACGACCAGCGCAGCCCCCGCCGCCATCAGCACATAGGAGGGATTGGCGACCCAGAACACCGCCTCGCGGTTCAGGATCAGGTCGCGCAGCGTGCCGCCCCCGACCGCCGTCAGCGCCGCCATGAAGACGAAGCCCACCGGGTCCAGCTGCGCCCGGCTGGCCACCAGCGCCCCGGTCAGCGCAAAGATCAGCACCGATCCGTAATCCAGCACCGTGACCAAGGCGGCCAGCGTCATTTGAAGGGCGCCATCCCGGCGCGCGCCAGCTCATCGGCGCGCTCGTTCTCGGCATGGCCGGCATGGCCCTTGATCCAGCGCCACTCGACCTTATGCGCGGCCTGCGCGGCATCCAGCCGCTGCCACAGCTCGACATTCTTGACGGGCTTTCGGTCAGCGGTCTTCCAGCCGTTGCGCTTCCAGCCATGGATCCACTGGGTCACGCCGTTCTTGACGTAATTGCTGTCGGTCACGATCACGATCTGGCTGGGTCGCCTCAGCGCCTCCAGCGCGCTGATCGCGGCCATCAGCTCCATGCGGTTGTTGGTGGTCTGCGCCTCGCCGCCCTGCAGCTCACGCTGCTTTACGACGGTCGCGCCGTCCAGCGCGCGCATCAGCACGCCCCAGCCCCCGGGGCCGGGATTGCCGCTGCAGGCGCCATCGGTCCAGGCATAAAGATCAGTCATCCAGCCCCACATATCCCGGCAGACCGGCAACCCGGTCCAGCCATGCCCCGATCGCGGGGAAACGGTCCATCGCAAACCCGCCCCGGCATCCCGCCTTATGCGTATAGGCATAAAGACAGATGTCGGCCAGGCTCGGCCCCGCGCCCACCAGCCAGTCTCGCCCGTCCAGATGCGCCTCCATCACCCCCAGCAGGCGATGCCCCGCCTCCAGCAGCGCCGCCATCCGCTCGGGCGTGGCCTCGGCCGCTCGATGGGGATAGGTGACCAGCGCCGCCCGCACGGCGATCACGCCCTCATGCTGGTTCTGCTCCCAAAACATCCAGGCCATCATCCGCGCCCGCTCCAGCGGATCCGCGGGCCAGAACGGCCCGCCCTCGCCCAGCCAGCACAGGATCGCGTTCGATTCCGCCAGCATCACGCCCGGCTCGACCTCCAGCACCGGCGCCTTGCCGAAAGGCAGCCGCCCCTCGCGATGCGCGGCCTCCAAGGCCGGGCTGCCATATTCGACATCGACCCGCGGGCAGTCCCGCCCGGTCAGCGCCAGCAGCAGCCGCACCTTGTAGCTGTTGCCCGACGAAGGCATGGAATAGAGCCGCACCCCAGAACCTCTTCTTCGTTGTCCAAATACCCCGGGGGTCCGGGGGCTGGCCCCCGGTCAGGCGGTCTCGCGCAGGACCCGCGGCACCTTGAACTCGACCCGCTCGACCGCGGTCTCGACGATCTCGACGGTGACGGCATAGCGGTCATGGAAGGCGTCGATCACCTCGTTGATCAGCACCTCGGGCGCGCTGGCCCCCGCGGTCACGCCGATGCTGGCGATGCCGTCCAGCGCGCGCCAGTCGATCTCGGCCGCGCGCATGACCAGCTGGGCATAGCCACAGCCCGCGGCGCGCCCCACCTCGACCAGCCGCTTCGAGTTGCTGGAATTCTCGGCCCCGATCACCAGCAGCGCGTCGATATGGGGCGCGATCGCCTTGACCGCCGCCTGGCGGTTGGTGGTGGCATAGCAGATGTCTTCCTTGGCCGGGCCGATGATCGCAGGAAACCGCGCCTGCAGGGCCGCCACGACCGCGGCCGTGTCATCGACCGACAGGGTGGTCTGGGTGATGAAGGCCAGACGCTCGGGGTCGCGGACCGCGATCCGGGCGACATCGGCCGCATCCTCGACCAGGATCACCTCGCCCTCGGGCAGCTGGCCCATGGTGCCCAGAACCTCCGGGTGACCGGCATGGCCGATCATCACCATCTGCAGGCCCGCCGCGTGGTGCCGCTCGGCCTCGATATGGACCTTGCTGACCAGCGGGCAGGTCGCGTCGACATAGACCATCTCGCGCCGCCGCGCCTCGGCGGGGACGGCCTTGGGCACGCCATGGGCGGAAAAGATCACCGGACGGTCATCGGGACATTCGTCCAGCTCCTCGACAAAGACCGCCCCCTGGTCGCGCAGCTGGTCCACGACATATTTGTTGTGCACGATCTCGTGGCGGACATAGACGGGCGCGCCCCATTTCCGGATCGCCATCTCGACGATCTTGATGGCGCGATCCACGCCCGCGCAGAAACCGCGCGGCGCGGCGAGATACAGCTTCAGGGGCGGCTTTGCATGTTCCATGCCCCTCAGGTAGCGCGCCCGCCCCGCTTCGTCCAGCACCACGAGGTCACATCTGCGCCGGATCGGCGCCGCGCGTCACCGGGCCACCGCCAGCAGGGCCGCCACGTCCAGATGCGCCTCAAGGTGATCGGCCAGATCGTCCAGCACGGCATCCACCCCGGCCTCGTATCCCGGGCGCGACGGCGCGCCCATCCGCGCCAGAAAGGCCGCGCGGAAGGCATCGTCCGAAAACAGCCCGTGCAGATAGCTGCCCATGACCCGCCCGTCGGGGCTGATCGCGCCATCCGGCCCGGGGATCATCGCGAAGGGGCGCGCGCAGTCGGGGCCGGCGGTCCGGCCCATATGGATCTCGTATCCGGTGACGGTCCGGCCCATCGCGGTGCCGGTCGCGCGGATCACGCGCTTCTCCGGCGCCATCACGGTCGTCACGTCCAGAAGGCCCAGGCCCGGCACCTGACCGGCCACCCCGTCCGCGCCAGAGGGATCGTCGATCACCCGGCCCAGCATCTGGTATCCGCCGCAGATGCCCAGCACATGCCCCCCGCGCCTGCGATGGGCGGCCAGGTCGATGTCCCAGCCCTGGTCGCGCAGAAAGGCCAGATCGCCAAGCGTCGATTTCGTGCCGGGCAGGATCACCAGATCGGCATCGCCCGGAATGGCCCGGCCCGGACCCAGCATGGTCAGCCGCACCCCCGGCTCGGCCGCCAAGGGGTCCAGGTCGTCGAAATTGGCGATCCGCGACAGGGTCAGGCAGACCACATGCAGCCCCGAGCTGCCGCCCCCGCGCAGGTCCACAGCATCCTCGGCCGGCAGGCGGTGGGCGCCCGGAAACCAAGGCACCATGCCGAATCCCGGCCATCCGGTCCGCGCCCGGATCAGGTCGTAGCCGTCATCGAACAGCCGCGGATCGCCCCGGAACTTGTTGATCAGGAATCCCCGGATCATCGCCGCATCGGCGGGATCGATCACGGCCTGGGTGCCCACGATCTGGGCGATCACGCCGCCCCGGTCGATATCGCCCGCCAGCACCACGGGCACCCCGGCGGCGCGGGCGAATCCCATATTGGCGATGTCGCGGGGGCGCAGGTTGACCTCGGCCGGGCTGCCCGCGCCCTCGACGATCACCATGTCATGGGCGGCCGACAGGCGCGCGAAGCTCTCCAGCACGCCGGCCAGCAGGCGCGGCTTCAGACCCTGATAGTCGCGCGCCTCAGCCCGGGCGATGGCGCGGCCCTGCAGGATGACCTGCGCGCCGCGATCGGTCTCGGGCTTCAGCAGGACGGGGTTCATGTCGGTCGCAGGCTCCAGCCCGCAGGCGCGGGCCTGCAGGGCCTGGGCGCGGCCGATCTCGCCCCCGTCCGCGGTGACGGCGGCGTTGTTGGACATGTTCTGCGGCTTGAAGGGCGCGACCGCGATGCCGCGCCTGCGCGCAGCCCGGCACAGCCCCGCCACCAGCAGCGACTTGCCCACGTTCGAGCCCGTGCCTTGGATCATCACCGCAACCATCGGACACTCTTGCTTGCCATCACCCCGACAGGTGACTAGATAGGCGCGTCCGCAAATGAAAGGCCGAAAGCCGTGGAAAACGTCATCCTGACCGTCCATCTGATCCTGGCCGTGGTGCTGACCGGGGTCGTCCTGCTGCAGCGTTCCGAAGGGGGCGGGCTGGGCATGGGCGGCGGTGGCGGCGCCGGCGGCGGCGTGATGTCGGGACGGCAGGCGGCCAATGCGCTGACGCGGCTGACCTGGATCCTGGGCGTGGCGATCTTCTGCACCTCGCTGATCCTAACGGTCCTGGCCGCGCGCAGCGTCAGCACCGGGTCGATCATGGACCAGTTCGGCGGCACCGCGACCGAACAGCCCTCGGCCCCGGGCCTGCCCGGCCTGCTAACCTATACGCCCCCGCCCACGACCGAGGGCAACCCGCTGGTCCCGCCCAGCCCCGCGACCGACGCGCCCCAGGCCCCTGCCGCCGAAGCGCCCGCCCAGCCGGTGACCCCCGCAGCGCCCCCGGCCGCCGAGGCGCCCGCCGATGCGGTGACCCCGCCCGCGGCCCCGGCGACCGAAGCACCGGCGCCCGAGGCACCCGCCACCGAGGCCCCGGCCACCGAGGCACCGGCCGCACCCGACACGGATCAGCCCCTGACGCCGCCCGCGCCGGCCAACTGATCACCGACACCACTGCCACGGGGCGATCGCAAGGATCGCCCCGATCCACTTGCGGTCCGTTGCGACCTCGGGGCGAATCGGTTATTTCGCAGGCCCCGTGGATATCCGCATCCGGACCGCACGATCTGAGAATTCTGCATCACGGGGGCCTTCATGGCGCGTTACATCTTCATCACCGGCGGCGTCGTGTCGAGCCTGGGCAAGGGTCTGGCATCGGCGGCCCTGGGCGCGCTGCTGCAGGCCCGCGGCTTCACCGTCCGCCTGCGCAAGCTGGACCCCTATCTAAACGTCGATCCCGGCACGATGAGCCCGTTCGAGCATGGCGAGGTCTTCGTCACCGATGACGGCGCGGAAACCGACCTGGATCTGGGCCATTACGAACGCTTCACCGGCGTCAGCGCGCGCAAGACCGACAGCATCAGCAGCGGCCGCGTCTATTCCAACGTGCTGGAAAAGGAACGCCGCGGCGAATATCTGGGCAAGACCATCCAGGTCATTCCCCACGTCACCAACGAGATCAAGGACTTCCTGTCGATCGGCGGGGACGAGGTCGATTTCATGCTCTGCGAGATCGGCGGCACGGTCGGCGATATCGAGGGCCTGCCCTTCTTCGAAGCCATCCGCCAGTTCATCCATGAACGCCCGCGCGGCGAATGCATCCTGATGCACCTGACGCTGCTGCCCTATCTGGCGGCCTCGGGCGAATTGAAGACCAAGCCGACCCAGCACTCCGTCAAGGAACTGCAATCCATCGGCCTTGCGCCCGACGTGCTGGTCTGCCGGTCCGAACATCCGATCCCGGAAAAGGAACGCGCCAAGATCGCGCTCTTCTGCAACGTGCGGCCCGATGCGGTGATCCCGGCCTATGACCTCAAGACCATCTACGAGGCGCCCTTGGCCTATCACCGGGCGGGCCTCGACCGCGCGGTGCTGGACGCCTTCGCGATCAGCCCCGCGCCGCGTCCCGACCTGTCGAAATGGGAGGACGTGATGGACCGGCTGGAACATGCCGAGGGCGAGGTCCGCGTGGCCATCGTCGGCAAGTACACCCAGCTGGAGGATGCCTATAAATCCATCGCCGAGGCGTTGACCCATGGCGGCATGGCCAACCGCGTCCGCGTCAAGGCCGAATGGGTGGACAGCGAGGCGCTGGAGGGCGAGGGCGCGCACCGGCTGGACGGCTATCACGGCATCATCGTGCCCGGCGGCTTCGGCGAGCGCGGGACCGAGGGCATGGTCACCGCCGCCCGCTATGCGCGCGAGAAGAAGGTCCCCTATCTGGGCATCTGCCTGGGGATGCAGATGGCCGTGATCGAGGCCGCCCGCAACCTGGCCGACATGCCCGATGCGGGATCCGAGGAATTCGACCACGAGGCCGGCAAGACCCGCTTCACCCCCGTCGTCTATCACCTGAAGGAATGGGTGCAGGGCAATTACACCGTCAGTCGCAAGGTCGGCGACGACAAGGGCGGCACGATGCGGCTTGGCGCCTATACGGCGGTGCTGACCGAGGGCTCGCGCATCTCCGAGGTCTATGGCGGCGCGACCGAGATCGAGGACCGCCACCGGCACCGCTACGAGGTCGACGCCACCTATCGCGAAAAGCTGGAACAGGCGGGCCTGCGCTTTTCGGGCATGTCGCCCGACGGCAAGCTGCCCGAGGTCGTGGAATATGCCGACCATCCGTGGTTCATCGGCGTGCAGTCCCACCCGGAGCTGAAATCCAAGCCCTTCGACCCCGCGCCGCTGTTTGCGGGCTTCGTGCGCGCGGCGATGGAGGAAGGGCGGCTGGTCTGACCCCCCTCGGCCCTGTGCTGCACCAGGCGGCACGGAACTATGTCCATGCGCGCCGCCGCCCCGTGGGGGGCAGCGCCTTCGCGCGTCATTTCCGCCGCGACATGGCGCAGATGCTGCGCGATGCGGTGGCCCACAGGCCCGAGCGGCTGATGGTGCGCGCCTCGGTCGGCGCGCCGGGCTGGGCGGCGGTGCCGTGGCTGGCCTGCTTTGCCCCCCATGTCACCCGGTCGATGCGCCACGGCCTCTATGTCGCGATCCTGATCGACGCCCCGGCCGAGGCGGTCATCCTGTCCCTGCAGCATGGCGCGGCCGAGGCGCTGACCCGGCACGGGCCCATCGCGGGGCCCGCGATGCTGCGCGCCATGGCGGAGGAGACTCGCGCCCGGCTGGACCGCCCTGCCCCGCCGCCCCTGACCTTGGCCGCCGCGGGCGATCTGGCGCGCGGCTACGAGGCAGGCTCTGCGCTGTGGCGGTCATGGCGCGGCGACATGGGCGGCTTCGGTCCCGCGCTGCAGGCGATGCTGGATGATTACCGCGCCTTGGTTGGGGGCGCGTCATAAGCGCGCCTTTGCATGATCATCAGGGAAATCAAATTCCCCTTATTGCCCGATAGGGGTAGGTTCTGCCCATACGATTCGCCCGTCCCGCAAGGGACCAGCCTTGAAGGAGACTGACATGGACGGTAACGCGATCCCCACCGGCAAATGCCCGGTGATGCATGGCAGCCATACCTCGACCCAGGCCTCGAACACCGATTGGTGGCCGAGCGCGCTGAATTTCGACATCCTCCACCAGCAGGACAGCAAGACGAACCCGCTCGGCCCCGATTTCGATTATCGCGAGGCGCTGAAATCGCTGGATGTCGAGGCGCTGAAGGCCGATGTCCGCGCGCTGATGACGGACAGCCAGGACTGGTGGCCCGCCGATTGGGGCAGCTATGTCGGCATGTTCGCCCGCGTGGCCTGGCATGCGGCGGGCTCCTATCGCCTGTCGGACGGGCGCGGCGGGGCCGGGACCGGCAACCAGCGCTTCGCGCCGCTGAACAGCTGGCCCGACAACAACAACACCGACAAGGGCCGCCGCCTGCTGTGGCCGATCAAGAAGAAATACGGCAACAAGATCAGCTGGGCCGACCTGATGATCCTGGCCGGGACCATCGCCTATGAACAGGCGGGCCTGAAGACCTTCGGCTTCGCCTTCGGGCGCGAGGATATCTGGCACCCCGAAAAGGACATCTACTGGGGCGCGGAAAAGGAATGGCTGGCGCCGTCCGACGAACGCTATGCCGCGGTGGACAAGCCCGACACGATGGAGAACCCGCTGGCCGCCGTGCAGATGGGCCTGATCTACGTGAACCCCGAGGGCGTGAACGGCAAGCCCGACCCGATGGCCACCGCCGCCCAGGTGCGCGAGACCTTCGCCCGCATGGCCATGAACGACGAGGAGACCGTCGCCCTGACCGCCGGCGGCCACACCATCGGCAAGAGCCATGGCAACGGCCGGGCCGAGGATATGGGTGCCGAACCCGAGGCCTCGGACCTGACCGATCAGGGCATGGGCTGGATGGCACGCGGCCGCCGCGGCATCGGCCGCGACCAGATGGTCAGCGGCATCGAGGGCGCCTGGACCTCGAACCCGACAAAATGGGACATGGGCTATTTCGACATGCTCTTCGGCCATGAATGGGAGCTGCGGAAATCCCCCGCCGGCGCTTGGCAGTGGGAGCCCGTGGACATCAAGCCCGAGGACATGCCCGCCGATGTCGAGGATCCGTCCATCAAGACCATGCCCATCATGACCGATGCGGATATGGCGATGAAGGTCGACCCCGCCTATCGCGCCATCTGCGAGAAGTTCATGGCCGACCCGGCCAGCTTCGACGACGCCTTCGCCCGCGCCTGGTTCAAGCTGACCCATCGCGACATGGGCCCCAAGGCGCGCTATGTCGGCCCGGACGTCCCGTCCGAGGACCTGATCTGGCAGGACCCGGTTCCCGCCGGCCGCACCGACTATGACGTCGCCGGTCTGAAGGCCCGGATCGCCCAGACCGACCTGACCGTGGCCGAACTGGTCGCCACGGCCTGGGACAGCGCGCGGACCTATCGCGGGTCCGACATGCGCGGCGGCGCCAATGGCGCGCGCATCCGCCTGGCCCCCCAGAAGGACTGGGTCGGCAATGAGCCCGAGCGCCTGCAGAAGGTCCTGTCGGTCCTGCAGCCCATCGCGCAGGAGGCAGGCGTGCCCTTGGCCGACGTGATCGTGCTGGCCGGCAATGTCGGCATCGAGAAGGCCGCCCAGGCGGCCGGCGCGCAGGTCGAGGTGCCCTTCTCGCCCGGTCGCGGCGATGCGACGGCCGAACAGACCGACGCGGAATCCTTCGAGCCGATGGAGCCGATCCATGACGGCTTCCGCAACTGGCTGAAGGCCGATTTCCGCGTCAATGCCGAGGAACTGCTGCTGGACCGCGCGCAGCTGATGGGCCTGACCGCGCCCGAGATGGTCGTCCTGCTGGGCGGTCTGCGGGTGATCGGGGCCAATCATGGCGGCTCCAAGCTGGGCGTGCTGACCGATCGCGAAGGTGCGCTGACGCAGGACTTCTTCGTCAACCTGACGGATATGGCCAACCGCTGGACCAAGGCCGAGGGCGATGCCGAGATCTACGAGATCCGCGATCGCCGCACGGATGCGGTCAAGTGGCAGGCCTCGCGCGTGGATGTGACCGTGGGCTCGAATTCGATCCTGCGCAGCTATGCCGAGGTCTATGCCCAGGATGACAGCCGCCAGAAGTTCCTGGACGACTTCGTCGCGGCCTGGGTCAAGGTCATGGATGCCGACCGGTTCGACCTGGCGGCATGATCGGGTGGCGCGGCCTGCGGGTCGCGCCCCTTTCCTTCAGGAATGACAAAAGGGGCGGTCCCGTTGGGACCGCCCCTTTCTGATGTTCCGGTCCGACCCCTGGCGGGTCGGGTCAGCAGCCGATCGGCTTGCCTTCGAAGGTGCGGTTGCCCACGCGCACCAGCATGGTGCCACTGGGGGTCACGCCCTCGAACAGGCCTTGGATCGAAATGTAGCTGCCGATCGAGATGGTGCGGATCATGTCAAGCCTCCTCTGCGCCCATGGGGAAAGGTAGTCATGAAATGGTTAAAAACTAGCTAATGATAATCACAGTCTACGACTTTTAGGGCGGAGTTGCCAAGCAGTTCCATCACATTTGCGACATTATAGCCACATTTCCAGCATGGGAATCAGTGGGATATCCGCCGCAGGCATGGGGTAATCGCGCAAATCGCGGGCCCGGACCCAGGCCAGCGCCTGCCCCTCGCGCGGCTGGACGATTCCCTGCCAGCGGCGGCAGGCAAAGACCGGCATCAGCAGGTGGAAATCGTCATAGCTGTGGCTGGCGAAGGTCAGGGGCGCCAAGCAGCTGTTCCAGGTCTGGATGCCCAGCTCCTCGTCCAGCTCGCGGATCAGGGCGGCCTCGGGGGTCTCGCCCGGTTCGACCTTGCCGCCGGGAAATTCCCACAGGCCGGCCATCGCCTTGCCCTCCGGGCGCTGTGCCAGCAGCACCCGCCCGTCGGGATCGATCAGCGCCACGGCCGAGACGAGGACCGTCCTCAAGACCGGTAATCCGCGTTGATGTCGATATAGCCATGCGTCAGATCGCAGGTCCAGACGGTGCGCGCCCCCTGCCCCAGCCCCAGATCGACGCCGATGCGCAGGTCCTCGTTCTTCATGTAGGCGCTGGCCGCGGCCTCGTCATAGCCGGGATCGCGCCAGCCGTCGCGGGCCAGGACCATGTCCCCGAAGCGGATGGTCAGCCGGTCGCGATCGGCCTGCGCGCCGGACTTGCCCACGGCCATGACGATGCGGCCCCAATTGGCGTCCTCGCCCGCGATGGCGGTCTTGACCAAGGGCGAATTGGCGATGGCCATAGCGACGCGATGCGCATCAGCATCGTCGGCGGCGCCGGTCACGGCGATCTCGACGAATTTCGTGGCGCCTTCGCCGTCGCGGACGACCTGATGGGCCAGATCGCGCATCACCCCATGCAGGGCGGTCACGAAATCACGGCCCGCGGGGCTGTCCAGATCGGTGATCGGCGCGGCATCCGCCCGGCCCGTCGCCGCCAGGATCAGCGCGTCCGAGGTCGAGGTGTCGCTGTCCACCGTGATCGCGTTGAAGGTCCCATCCATCCCCGCCGACAGCGCCTGTTGCAGGAGCGCCGCGGGGATCGCGGCATCGGTGAAGACATAGACCAGCATCGTCGCCATGTCAGGCGCGATCATCCCCGAACCCTTGGCGATGCCCGCGATGCGGATGCCCCCCGCCTCGGCGCAGGCGCCCTTGGGGAAGGTGTCGGTCGTCATGATCGCGCGGGCGGCCCCGGCCGCGCCGCCGGCATCCAGACCACGCGCCAGATCGTCCACGACGCCCACGATCCGGTCATGCGGCAAGGGTTCCCCGATCACCCCGGTCGAGGAGGTGAAGACCCGCCCCTGCGGCAGCTCCAGCGCGCCCGCCACGGCGGCGCAGACGGCATCGACCGATTGCTGGCCGCGCGCGCCGGTGAAGGCATTGGCATTGCCGGAATTGATCAGGATCGCCGCGCCCTCGGGGGCGTCGCCGCCTTGGGCCAGCTTGGCTTGGTTGTCCAGCACGCAGGCCGCGCGGGTCGATGACCGGGTGAAGGCCCCGGCCAAAGTGCTGCCCGGCGCGATGCGGATCAGGGTTACATCCGCGCGGCCCTGATATTTCACGCCCGCCGCGGCGCTGGCGAAATCGATGCCCGCGATCACCGGCAGGTCGGGAAACCGCGCCGGTGCCAAGGGCGATACGGGAAGTCCGGCCTTGCCCATCACTCGGCCCCCAGCAGATCGGTGGCGTTCAGCCGCGCGGGGTCCAGGCCTTCGGTCTTGTCGATTTCGGCCTCGTCGACCAAGCGCTGGATCTCGGCCTCGACCTTCTCGCGCAGGACCATCTGCGAGATCTGGTCGCGCACCTCGGCCAGGGCGGGGGCCTCGCGCAGGCGGGTCTCGTTCAGCTGGATCACGTGCCAGCCGAATTCCGTCTGCACCGGGTCCGAGATCGTGCCCGGCTGCATCGCGGCCACGGCCTCGGCAAAGGGCGGGACCATCTGATCGGCGGCGAACCAGCCCAGATCGCCGCGGTTCGGGCCCGAGGGACCGGTCGAGGCGGTTTCCGCCAGCTCGCCGAAATCGGCGCCGTCATCCAGCTGGGCCTTGATCTCGGCGGCCTCCTCCTCGGTTTCCACCAGGATATGGGCGGCGTTGTATTCCGTGACGTTTCCGGCCTCGGCGAACAGCCGGTCATAGGCGGTCTGCAGCTCGGCCTCGGCAGGCTCGGTCTCGGCGATCTGGCTGACGGTGGCCGATGCCAGGGTGTTGCGGCGCTGCAGTTCCAGCTGGGCGCGCACGCCGGCATCCTGCTGGGCGGCATCGGCCACGGCGGCCTGGCGGATCAGCTGGTCCAGCATCATGTCCCACAGCGCCTGGTCGGGCAGGTTCGCCATGGCCGGGTCCTGGATCGACTGCTTCATGACGATCATCTGGCCCAGGGTGATGTCCTGGCCGTTGACGGTCGCCACGACCTGGTCGGCCCCGCCATCCTGGGCCAGCACGGGGGTGGCGAGGACGGGCGCCGCGATCAGGGCGGCGGCCAGCAGGAACGGTCGGGTCATGGGCTTTCCTTTGAGCATCGGGCGGCCCCTCGCGGGGCGGGCCAACATTGACAGTCAGGCGGGCGGGGCCTACATCCGCAGACAACTCCGTGGAAGGCTTTGCCGCCGCGTTCGTTCAGGCCCCTGATACGGCAATGCGGCCGGTACGGGCAAGTGGGCGCCCGGTGACGCGCCTTCCCGACAACGTGATGGCGAAGGTAACATGATCGGCAATCTGGCGAAGATGGTCTTTGGCACGCCCAATGACCGCAAGGTGAAGGGCACGCGCCCTCTGGTGGCACGCATCAACGCCCTGGAGGACGAGTTCAAGACCCTGTCCGACCAGGGCCTGATCGACAAGACCCGCGAATTCCAGTCCCGCGTGGCGGGGGGCGAGGATCTGGACGACATCCTGCCCGAGGCCTTTGCGAACTGTCGCGAAGGGGCCCGGCGCGCCCTGGGCCTGCGCGCCTTCGATGTGCAGCTGATGGGCGGGATCTTCCTGCATCAGGGCAATATCGCGGAAATGAAGACCGGCGAGGGCAAGACCCTGGTCGCGACCTTCCCCGCCTATCTGAACGCGCTGTCGGGCAAGGGCGTGCATGTCGTCACCGTCAACGATTACCTGGCCAAGCGCGACGCCGAATGGATGTCCAAGGTCTATGCCCAGCTGGGCATGACCTGCGGCGTCGTCGTCCCCTTCCAGCCCGAGGCCGAGAAGCGCGAGGCCTATGCCTGCGACGTGACCTATGCCACCAACAACGAGCTGGGCTTCGACTATCTGCGCGACAACATGAAGGGCAGCGTGGCCGAGATGGTCCAGCGCGGCCACAACTTCGCCATCGTGGACGAGGTCGACAGCATCCTGATCGACGAGGCCCGCACGCCGCTGATCATCAGCGGCCCGTCCCAGGACCGGTCCGAGCTCTATAAGGTGCTGGACGCCTATGTGCCCCTGCTGACGGATGAGCATTACAAGCTGGACGAGAAGGCGCGCAACGCGACCTTCACCGAGGAGGGCAACGAGTTCCTGGAACAGCGGCTGACCGCGGATGGCGTCCTGCCCGAGGGTCAGACCCTATATGACCCGGAATCCACCACCATCGTCCATCATGCCAGCCAGGCGCTGCGGGCCCACAAGCTGTTCCTGCGCGACCAGCATTACATGGTCCGCGACGGCGAGGTGCAGCTGATCGACGAATTCACCGGCCGGATGATGAAGGGCCGCCGCCTGTCCGACGGTCTGCATCAGGCGATCGAGGCCAAGGAGGGCGTGGACATCCAGCCCGAGAACGTCACCTTGGCATCGGTGACCTTCCAGAACTATTTCCGTCTTTACGACAAGCTGGGCGGCATGACCGGCACGGCATCGACCGAGGCCGAGGAATTCGCCGAGATCTACAAGCTGGGCGTGGTCGAGGTGCCCACCAATCGCGGCATCGCCCGGATCGACGAACATGACCGCGTCTATCGCACCGCGGCCGAGAAATACGCCGCCGTGGTCGAGGCCATCAAGGAAGCCCATGCCAAGGGCCAGCCCACCTTGGTCGGCACCACCAGCATCGAGAAGTCCGAGATGCTGTCCGAGATGCTGAAGCGCGACGGCATCCCGCATAACGTCCTGAACGCCCGCCAGCACGAGGCCGAGGCGCAGATCGTCGCCGATGCGGGCAAGCTGGGCGCGGTGACCATCGCCACCAACATGGCCGGCCGCGGCACCGACATCCAGCTGGGCGGCAATGTCGAGATGAAGGTGATGGAGGCGCTGAACGCCGATCCCGATGCCGATCCCGACGCGCTGCGCGCCCGGATCGAGGCCGAGCATGCCGATGCCAAGGCCCGGGTGCTGGAGGCCGGGGGCCTGTTCGTCCTTGGCACGGAACGTCACGAATCGCGGCGCATCGACAACCAGCTGCGCGGCCGGTCGGGCCGTCAGGGCGATCCGGGGCGGTCGCTGTTCTTCCTGTCGCTGGATGACGATCTGATGCGGATCTTCGGCTCGGACCGTCTGGACAAGGTGCTGTCCACCTTGGGCATGAAGGAAGGCGAGGCGATCGTGCACCCGTGGGTGAACAAGTCGCTGGAACGCGCCCAGGCCAAGGTCGAGGGCCGCAACTTCGACATCCGCAAGCAACTCCTGAAATTCGACGACGTGATGAACGACCAGCGCAAGGCCATCTTCGGCCAGCGCCGCGAGATCATGGACAGCGAGGAAGTGGGCGAGATCACCGCCGACATGCGCCACCAGGTCATCGACGACATGGTCGAGGATCACATGCCCGCCCGGTCCTATGCCGATCAGTGGGATCCCGAGGGGCTGAAGACCGCCGTGCGGGAACGCCTGAACATGAACCTGCCCATCCCGGACTGGGCCGAGGAGGAGGGCGTCGACCAGGAGGTCATGCGCGAGCGCATCACCGAGGCCAGCGACCGCTACATGGCCGACAAGGCCGCGGCCTTCGGGCCCGAGACGATGGTCCAGGTCGAAAAGCAGGTCCTGCTGCAGATGATCGACCAGAAATGGCGCGACCACCTGCTGACGCTGGATCATCTGCGGTCGGTCGTGGGGTTCCGCGGCTATGCGCAGCGCGACCCGCTGTCGGAATACAAGACCGAGGCCTTCCAGCTGTTCGAGAGCCTGCTGGACGGGCTGCGCTTTGACGTGACGCAGCGCCTGTGCCAGATCCGCCCGCTGACCGAGGCCGAGCGCGAGGAGATGCTGCGCCAGATGGCCGACCAGCAGCGCGCCATGCAGGCCCCCGAACAGACCCCCGAGCCCGATCAGGCCCCCAGCCCGCCCCGAACCCGGGCGCGCGTCCGGGCTTCGTCGAGGCCGACCCCACGACCTGGGGCAACCCCTCGCGCAACGACCTCTGCCCCTGCGGGTCCGGGAAGAAGTTCAAGCACTGCCACGGCGCCATCTGACGCCCGATGCCGCCCGCATCCCCTGGATGCGGGCGGACGCATATCAAACAGGCCGCGCCAAGGTGGTTCGTGATGCTGCTGGCCGAAATGGGGATGGTGGGTGATGAGGGATTACCCACCATCCTCTTAAAGCCTTGATCTTGTTGGCGTTGCTATGTGCGCGGGTTGTTGTTGTGCCTCACTCTCGTGTCGCACTTTGATGGCGCGACTGCAAGACCCTCCTTGATGAGCATTTGTTGCGGCACTCACGACTGACTCTGCATTATCATCGCTTTGATCCTTGCTAGTCGTTTCGGAGCGGTTACAGCATCAGGCTTGATTTCGATTGCCTTCTCCATAGCGTTAGCTGCGGCTTCAAGGTCTCCGGCTCGTATAAACCACTCCCCTAGCCGTACGTAGTACTCAGGCCGATGAGGGCTAAGTGAGATAGCTTGCTTCACTGCAGCTACAGAGTTAGTAAAATCTCCTCGCTTTGCGTATACATAACTGAGTCGAACCAACGGCCAAGGTTGCTTCGCGAGGCTAATGGAGTGCTTCAGGTGGTGCTCGGCAAGATCCAGTTCATCAGTGCTTAGATACAAATCTCCAAGTTGGGCGTGAAGAGTTGGTGCACCCTCTTTATAACTAATGGCTTTTCTGAGGTGCTCGATAGCTTCACTATAACGGCCCTCTCTAGGCTCCAGACCCATTGATCTTACGGTCTTTGCATGATTCAGGCTCCTCAAGGAGACCTGATCGATGAGTAATCTTTACTGGCTGAGCGACGCCCAAATGGAGCGTCTGAAACCGTTCTTTCCCAAGAGCCATGGCAAGCCCCGGGTCGATGATCGTCGCGTTCTCAGCGGCATAATTTTCATCAATCGTAATGGGTTGCGGTGGTGTGACGCGCCGAAGGAATACGGCCCGGCCAAAACCCTCTACAACCGCTGGAAGCGCTGGAGCGATAACGGGGTTTTTGCCCGGATCATTGTCGGCCTTGCCGCCGAGAGCGCCGAGCACAAGACGATCATGAATGACGCGACCTATCTCACGGCACACCGCACGGCCTCGAGCCTTGGGGTGAAAAAGGGGGGCGCGGGCGCCAGATCGGGCGCACCAAAGGCGGTATGAACACCAAGTTGCACGCTGTCGCCGATGCGAAGGGGCGGCCGATCGGGTTCTTCATGTCGGCCGGCCAGGTTAGCGATTACACCGGCGCGGCGGCGCTGCTGGGCAGCCTGCCGAAGGCTGAGTGGCTTCTGGCCGACAGGGGCTACGATGCTGACTGGTTCAGAGACGCTTTGAAAGACAAGGGGATAAAGGTTTGCATCCCCGGACGGAGGTCCCGCAAGAAGGTCGTCAAATACGACAAGCGGCGTTACAAAAGGCGTAACCGCATCGAAATCATGTTCGGACGTCTGAAGGACTGGAGGCGCGTCGCAACCCGTTATGACCGCTGCCCGGAAACGTTCTTCTCAGCGATCATGCTCGCCGCAACCGTCTTGTTCTGGCTGTGAAACTTAATGAGTCTGGAGCCTAAATGGGAGTTCCGATATCAATCTTCCCGAATGAAGCAGGCTCTCCGCATCGCTTTGCCAGATAACGCAATCGAACCTTGGTATTCCCCGGCCTATTTGACCGCGCTGACACGTACCCCACTGCGGTCGGGGAAAATCCGGGAGGTACTGCAAAGCCTCCCGTTCAGCCTTGCCCGCTGCATAGGGCTATATAAGACCTTGGGCGAACTCGCCCGGCGCACTCCTGCGTACCAGATGCTATTCGACCGTGCAGCCGAGATGCTGTGCATGCGGTTCGGGTGGGTTGACGTGCGAGAGATGACGCCTGGGGCGGCAGCCTTCCTGACATCCAGAAGCGACAGGCCGCAGGATGTTGGGGCAGTCTTGAGCACAGTGCTCACCCATGCAGCGAGGCAAGGCATCGGAACATGGACCGGCAGACGGCGCGTCCTGCCTGAGCAACCACGTGTGTCAGCCGGTCTATGTTCTGCCGAACATCCTCCCAGCCACAAAGTTATCATCATGCCCGGCAGATCGAACGGCAGCAGGAAGCGCTTCCCCGGAGCACAGCGGGCAATCCAGTTCGCAGAGGTTGTGGACCTCGGCGCAGATCACGGTTGGCAGGAACTCACCGTGCCGCAGATCATGGCTGCGGCGTTCCGCCTTGGGATTAATCTGCCCTCGGAACGGGTGGTGCGGATCAGCTTGGACGCGGCCGTGGGGGCGGGGTTGATCGCCAGTTCGTCCCGCGGCACGTACGGCAAGAGTAGGCAGCGGGCAGCATGAGCGGCACCTGTGCCCAGAGCTGCCGTGCGGCGCGCATGATCGCCATCGCCGGGTTCTTCCTGCCATGCTCAACCCCGCCCGAAAAGGCCGCTGTACGGCTCGGCCAGAGCCTCCGAGAGCCATACGAGCATGCAACAGCAGCACAGAGAGCCGCGGCGCTTCACGGCCCTTTCCGACAAGCTAGCCGCGATGGGTTCGCGACGTGCGGTACAGGATGCCTTCTTCTGCCGGTTCTGCGGATACCGTGTTAGCACGTCCTTGACTTGGCGTGCATCGGCCTTGGTCAAGTCAGCAAACGGCTTCTGTTCGGTGATCTCGCCTAGCAGTGCCAGAACTTCCTGCTTCTGACTTGCTGTCTTAGGTGCGAGGCCAACGTGTCCGCAGCGACAGAAGTACGTGACTGCGCTTCTGGTCAGGATGAAGGGAGGCCGGGATGGGCCAGCGGAAGTAAAAGACCCCGTGCCGGGACCGACTCAAATAGGCAGCTAAACGCATGCTGTGGCTCACCAATGTGGCGCACCAGCGGAGCAGCAGCATCTAAGTCTTTGACTTTAGAGGAAATGGTGGGTGATGAGGGATTTGAACCCCCGACATCTTCGATGTGAACGAAGCGCTCTACCACTGAGCTAATCACCCGTCGCGCTGGCTTCTAGCGCCAGCGGCAGCGAGTTGCAAGAGGGCTTTGCGTCTTTTCCGCCCTGCCCCCGCACCACCCCTTGCGATCAGCGGGGGATGACGATTTCCGCCCTCAGCCCGCCCAAGCGCGGCCCGCGGCCAAGCCGCAGCTGGCCGCCATGGGCGCGCGCCACATCGGCCGCGATGGCCAGGCCCAGCCCCGCCCCCTGGGCGCTGCTGCGCCTGCGGGACGGGTCCAGGCGGGTGAAGGGGCGCATGGCGGCGTCCAGGCTGTCCTCGGGGATGCCGGGGCCGTCATCCTCGATCCCGATGCGCAGGCTGCGGGGGCCCAAGGCCGCGTCCAGCTCGGCCCGGCTGCCATAGCGGACGGCATTGCCGATCAGGTTCTCCAAGGCGCGGCGCAGCATGGCGGGGCGGAAGGTCGCGACCCCGCGCCTGTCGCCCTCGAACTGGACGAAACGGGCCTGCTGGCCTGCACGCTGCGCATCGGCGATCACGGAATCCAGGAAATCGCAGGCCGGCAGGGTCTCGGCCGGAACCTCGCGCGCATCCTCGCGGGCATAGTCCAGGAAGCCGTCCACCATGCGGTTCATCTCGGCGATGTCGGCTTCCAGCGCGGCGATATCCTCAGGCTCGGGGGGCATGTCGGGGCCCATCATCGACAGGCCCAGCCTCAGCCGCGTCAGGGGCGTGCGCAGGTCGTGGCTGATCCCCGAGATCATCACCTTGCGCTGTTCGTTCTGGCGTTCCAGCCGGTTGCGCATGTCCAGAAAGGCGGTGCCCGCGCTGCGGATCTCGACCGCGCCCGAGGGGCGGTAGGGCAGGATCCGGCCCTTGCCGTATTCCTCGGCCGCATGGGCAAGGCGGCGGATCGGCCGCAGCTGGTTGCGCAGAAAGATTGTGGCGATGCCGCTCATCAGCAGGGATGTCGCGATCATCAGGACCAGCAGCTGATGCGGGTTGGAGGCGCTGACCCGCCGCCGCTCGAAGCTGAGCTGATAGGGGCCGAAGGGGCCGTCCAGCGCCACCGCGACGCGCTTGTCGTCGGTGGCCAGGTCGATGGCCAGCACCTGGGGCAGCGCGTCGCGCAGCACCTCGATCACCACCCGGCCGGAGAAATCGTAGAACAGCCGCTGATCGCCCGGCGGCACCGGCGCGGGCAAGGCCAGGTCCAGCTCCAGCGGGCGGGCCACGGACACGCCCGCGCGCCGCGCCGCCGCCATGTCGGGGGCGGCATCGACCAGCTTGGCGACGAAGGCCACCTCATGCGACATGCTGGTGGTCATCTGGCGGGTGACGCCCTCGAAATGGCGCTGCAGGAACATGACGCTGACGACCAGCGTCACGACGACCACCGGCAGGAACAGGATCAGCGCCGCCCGCGCGTAGAGACCGCGCGGCACCAGCTTGCGCGCGATGGCGCCTTCGGGATGGTTGGACATGGCGGCCTCCGATCTGTCGCGCTAGGCTAGCGCCATGAGCATCTGCGTGAAAGAGCCCCGGCGGATCCTGGCGCCGAACCCCTCGGCCTTGACCGGGCCGGGCACCACCACCTTCCTGATCGGCAGGGCGGATGTCGCGGTGATCGACCCCGGCCCCGACGATCCCGCCCATATCGAGGCCGTGGCCCGGGCCGGGCAGGGGCGCATCGGCCATATCCTGGTGACCCATGCCCATCGCGACCACAGCGCGGGGGCTTGGCGGCTGGCGCGGCTGACCGGCGCGCAGGTCCTGGCCTTCGGCCGCGCGCGCGACGGCCGGTCCCCGATCATGGCGCGCCTGGCCGAGGCCGTCGCCGGGGGCGAGGGGCTGGACGAGGATTTCACCCCCGACCGCACCCTGCGCGACGGCGAGGTGGTCACCGGCACCGATTGGAGCCTGCGGGCCCTGCACATGCCGGGCCATGCCGCCGGTCATCTGTGTTTCGAATGGGGGGACCAGGTCTTTTGCGGCGATCTGGTGATGGGCTGGTCCTCGACGCTGATCTCGCCCCCGGACGGGGACCTGGCGGATTACATGCGGTCCCTGGACCGGCTGGCCGCCTTGGCGCCGCGCCGCCTGCTGCCGACCCATGGCCCCGCGATCGAGGCGCCCCTGCCGCGCCTGGCCGAGCTTGCCGCCCATCGCCGCGCCCGCAGCGCCCAGATCCTGGCCGACCTGCGCGAGCGCCCCGATTCCGCCGAGGCGCTGGCCCGCCGCATCTACGACATCCCCGCGCCGCTGCTGCCGGCCGCGACGCGCAACGTTCTGGCCCATCTGATCGCCCTGTCCCAGCTGGGTGCCGTTGATTTCCCTGACGAAATCGGACCCGACACAGTTTTTTCACCCGGCTGACAAAAAAACCCCTTCCGCCACTGGACGCCCCCGAAGCAGGTTGCTATATCCGCCCCGTGTTCCGGCGTAGCTCAGCGGTAGAGCAGTTGACTGTTAATCAATTGGTCGTAGGTTCGATCCCTACCGCCGGAGCCATAAACAACTGAATTTATAATGATTTCAGTAATGTGTTTCCCTAACGGGATGACACCAATTTGGCAGAATAGGTGATGTCACCCAGGTGACACGTGGGGCCCTCGAAATGAGGACGCTCTATCCCTATCGCAACACACCTCATCCGCCGCGGTCGCTATTACAGTTGGAGACGCAAAGCTGGGGGGCTGGTCGTCCAGCTTGCATTGAATACGGATAGTCCGACAGCCGCCCGCCGCCTTGCCGTCGCTTTAACAGCTGCCAGCGAAGGGGTGTGGGACGATATGATCAACCTGAAAATCAGCAAAGAAGACGCGATCGCTGCTATGCGGGCGTCTTTGACCGGCCCGGCGCCCGTCTTCGCGCAGCCTATGGCAGCGCCTGTTCTGGAAGACGAAGAAAAGCCCAGCCACACCGACCCCATGATCCGTGCAGCCGCCGACCGTCTGGTGCGCGAACTACTGCGCGATGGGCTGGCAAACAGAGAAACCTGCGACGCGATTATCAAAACGGCCGCGCTTATCGAAGAAGCCACCGGCGTCTCGGATCTCCGGAAAATGCGGCAGCATCATGTTGTGGCCTTGCGCGACATGCTGGACCGGCTGCCCCCGTCATCCCGCGACTGTAGGCCAGGAAATCACGATCGCTGGCATGCTGATCGACAACGAAACCGGAAATTCAGTCAATTTCGGCGATTTCGAGTCGATCACCGCCGTCCTGAATGGGATCGATGTTACCGATTTGCTGATGGGTTCAGGCACTTCCAGATCGTTCACGCCTCAAGAGTCTGGCGGGCTCCAGATCGACGGCTGGGTCACGGTCAATGGGCAGACGGTCTACGCGATGCAGACCTATGTGACGGTCGAGTGATAGTCAGAGGTCTGATAAACCATAGGCGGTCGGCTCATCCCGGCCGCCTTCTTCATGAAGAACGGAGACGATCATGCGCGCCGATGTTCAAGCCATGTATGCCGCGATGGGTCGAGCCTTCGCGGGCGTCTGGGCCGAGATCGGAATTCTGACGCTCGCGGACGGTCGCCAGATCCGCCTTCATATGATCTACCGCCCAGGCCGCCAAGTTTTCAGCGTTGACGGAGACAGCGAATATTCCTGGTCCGCGCCGACGATCTCTTTCCGGCGCGACCAGCTGATTTTTGCGGGGCTGCGCGATCTCGAGGGCGAGCTTGTCGGCGCTACTTTCGTGAAAGACGGGAAGGCTCTAGGGTTGGATGACATCCGTGATGACGAGACGGCGATGGTCAGTGCGAAGGTGGCCGATAGGGCTTCGACTGAACGAATTCACATATCAAGGTCACCTCTGACCAGCTGAAGTTTCACGGTAAGTGTCGCACCAGTGCTCGATCGCGTTCGCCAAAATCATTGTTATATGAACGTAAGCTTGTTGAAGTTCCCTGTATCGTTCCGGATCAGTGTCATTGTCGACCGGGTTCATTGTTACACCTTCGAGCTTTAATGCACCGTCGACCGTCATTTCAGTTGACGTTGCCTGTCCGAGCATCTGCTTAATGTGAAAATCTGAAAAGTGTATGGCTCCAGAAGTGTTCGTATAGACTGACTGCACCCATCTTCCATGGCCTTCTATCTTTTTAATAAGCCATCGATCAGTCGCAAACTTATCACTACCTTGAAATTTGAATTTGTTAATTTGCTTTCCAAAATAAACCTCTCTGCAAAATGTCTCAGCTGTCATCCCGTCCGTGTCGTCGGCCCAATACAGCGCATAGAAACGAGCTGTTGTATCTAGGTGTTTGATCCCATGGTTTGATGGTGCAATCCTTTCGCAGGAATGGAAGGAAGCATTATGGGACAAGTTCGTCACGGGAGCGCCACGACCACGCACGCTGTCAGAGCTGCAATACAGCGATCGCAAGCTTCGCTCGCGCAGCTGAGCCGGGAGCTCGGCATCAACCCAAAGACTGTCGCGAAGTGGCGCAAGCGCGAGACAGTTGAGGACCGTAAGACTGGGCCGAAGGAGCCACGCTCCACGGTCTTGAGTGAGGCCGAGGAAGCAACAATCGTCGCGTTTCGGCGCCATACGCTGCTGCCGTTGGACGACTGCCTCTACGCTCTTCAGCCCTCTATCCCACATCTGACGCGCTCGGCGCTGCACCGATGCCTGCAGCGGAATGGCATTTCGCGACTGCCGGACGTGGGCGGGGACAAGCCCAAGCGTGCGAAGTTCAAGCGCTACCCGATAGGTTTCTTCCATATCGACATCGCCGAGGTGCAGACGGCCGAAGGCAAGCTCTTCCTCTTCGTAGCCATTGATCGCACCAGCAAATTTGCTGTCGTTCAATTGGCGGAAAAGGCCAACAGGAAAACCGCTTGGGAGTTCCTGGAGCACCTTCTGGACGTCGTGCCCTACCGCATCCACACGATCCTGACCGATAATGGCATCCAGTTCGCAGAGCAGCCTCGAAACCGTAACACTCCTTACTCTCGGCAAATGCGGTTCGACATGATTTGCGAGGCAAACGGGATCGAGCATCGGCTGACCAAGCCCAACCACCCGTGGACGAATGGCCAAGTCGAGCGGATGAACAGGACGATCAAGGACGCGACCGTCAAGCGCTACCACTACGACAGCCACAGCCAGCTGCGCACGCACCTCGCCGATTTCATCGCCGCCTACAATTTCGCACGCAGGCTCAAGACGCTGAGCGGTGTCACACCCTACGAATACATCTGCAAGGTCTGGACTTCAGAGCCAGACAGATTCATCGTCAATCCGATCCACCAGATGCCGGGACTGAACACCTAGATTGAGCCTGATTAACGTCACAGCCATCTGTCCGTTTCTGGATCCGATAGCCTGCTTGAATGCAAGTGATATTGAATTCGTTCTTCTTATAGCAGCAAGTATATAATGCCGTTGGAATTCGGCATTATCGGGTAAGCTTACTAGCTTCAAGGGAAGTAAATTAAGCTCATCCTCAACTCGCTTTAGGTCACTGTAGTCGCCAAAGCGACTTTCATCGGTCGTGTCGCGAATGCTGTGGAAACTCCCTGGCAGCGTGCTCCGAGCATGTGAAGCTTCGGCCTGTTAGGCGGCGAGGTCAAGGGGCATGGGCTCGAGGGGCTGAGAGAGGGTTTCCCAGCCATCGACCTTGCGCATCTGGATCTGGCCGGAGGCGAGCAGCGCCCAGAGCAGCATGGGCACGGTCTCTGCGGAGGGCAGCACGGTCTGGGTCTTGATGCGGCGGCGGAACTCCCCGTTCAGGCGCTCGATGGCGTTGGTGGTCCGGGCCGATTTCCATTGCGAGGGGTCGAGCCGTGTGAAGGTGAAGAGCCGGTCGCCTGCTTCCTCCAGGCTGTCGGCCACCGCTCGGCACTTCAGGCGCCATTTGCGGAGGAAGGCCTTGCGGCGCGTCTCAATCCCGGCGGCGGTGTCGGCGTAAATCATGTCGCGGTAGTCCTCGGTCAACTCGTCTTGGAGGTGCTTCGGCGCGTGGGCCAGGAGGTTGCGGTGCTTGTGAACCGTGCAGCGCTGGATCGGCAGGTCCTCGCCCCACAGCGCCACGAGCGCGGCCTCCAACCCCGGGGCACCGTCAACGATCACGAATTCAGGCCACTTCAAACCGCGGGCATCAAGGTCATCCAGGAACTGACGCCAGGCGGCCGTGCTCTCGCCACCCATGTTCCTGATGGATAACAGCACCTTCTGTCCGTCGCGGCGCACACCGATGGCGGCCAGAACAGAAATGTTCGTGGCTTTCCGGTCCAGTCGGGTCTTGATCACGGTGCCGTCGAGGATCAGGCGGACAATGTCTTCATCGGCCAGACTGCGCGCACACCAGGCGTCCCAGTCCACCTTGACCTTGCGCCAGGCGCGGCTGACCACGTCCTTGCTGACCGCGCCCTCGAAAAGCCCGAACAGCGCCCGCTTGACCCGGCGCGTGTTGGTTCCGGAGAGGTAGACTGCCGCGATCAGGGCCTCGGCCTTCTTCGTCAGCCGCTGGTAACGGGGCAGCGCCTTCGAGCGCCACTCCGTCACCTTGCCAGCATCATCCTCAATCCGGGCGCGCGGCACCCGCACTGTCTCGGTACCGAAGGTGCCAGTGAGTTGCCGCTCCCGGTGCCCGTGGCGATACCCTTTCGCCGAGCCGCCGCTCCGGTCGTAACGAAGGCGGCCGAGAAAGCTCGCGAGTTCTTCTTCGAAAACGGCTTCGATGGTCGCGCGGACGTGGCTCCGCAGCCGCTCCTCGATCGGATCGAAACCGGCCTCTCCGGCCAGTAGCGCAAAGCTCGCGGTGTCGGTAATCTGGTTCATGGCGTGATCTCCCTGGCGGTTGCCGCCGCCGGTTGGGTGGGTGTCAGTTCACCCGGAGATTACGCCGCCCTCAAATTTCCACCAACTCCCCGACACGACCCTTTCATCGTCTGTCATCTTCCCACCTAAGTGTTTCAAACAACTCCACAAGCTGCATTGATCCTGCCCGGTATCCTTCCTGAAGGAAAGGAGACCGACATATGCATCCGCGCGAGGCGCTTCGGCGCGAAATTAAGAGTCAGATCCGCGAAGCGCTGCCCGCGCACGCGTATGTCGCGTCAAGCCTCGCGCGTGACATCCCTGCCAGCGCCACCCTGGCTGCGGTCGTCTACTCTCAACCCGAAAATATCGAGAAGATCTCGCGAAACGGCGAGGCCCGATCAGGCATTCCGATCAGGCGTAATATGAGCATCACCGTGGTGGTGATGGCCATCGATTCCGGCGACGGCGAGACGGCCATGGCCGCCGCTGATGACGCTTCTCGGCTGATCGAAATTCAGCTCGCCAATTCTTTCTCGAACCTCGACCTTACAGGCGCCGTGCCCTCCGTCCTTTCTGGCGAACGCACCGGCGCTCAGATCGAGATGAGCTACAGCATCACTCATAAAGACGATCTGAGAGGAGATCAGAACAGATGACCAATTCGATCCTTAAACAAGTAGAAAGCGGCACTTATACGAACGGCAAGGGCGTCGGAACCTTCGCCGCACACGACGTTTATCCCGGCGCCAACGCGCCGGCGCGCAGAGGCGTCAGGGTCGGCGACACGAACGGGATTTCTGTTCAGGTTACGTCAGTGTCCCGTTTTCGGGAACCACCTCAAATCCCTTGGAATTGTCTTGGACGACGGCTATTATTGACCTTGGAGCAGTGGCCGAGAGGTCTAAGGCAACCGACTTGAAATCGGTCGAACTGGAAACAGTTCCGTGGGTTCGAATCCCACTTGCTCCGCCACTTGCCCCCGCAAAAGCGTTCTCCCGATCCGGCTGCGGCCGGATTTTTCCGTTGTTTTCGGGGGTTATGCGGCAAGGGCTGAGCACCGGCCCACGCCCCGAAGGACGCATCCGCGTTCTCTCGGGGCCGATATTCTACGAACCTCTCGACTGCCCTAGTTTGGTGCAAAGCATGTAGGTAACTGAAACTAAGTATGATTTTCTGGTGCAGCCTCGACATTTCGACATCAGGGGCGTTGTGGAAGATGCAACTGGAAACAAACTCTTTCTGCCCTAAGCCACGATGAGATCCGGGATGCGCTGTTGCCACGCTAGGACAGCATCGCTCGCGCGTTTCTCGCACTATGCACCCACATGTGGTCAGCTGGCGTTTCTGGTGGCACACGGTGCTGCCGTTTGGTCGCACCCTAGCAGGTTGCTGAATTAGTTGGTGTGGTGCTGGGCCTCATCTGAATAGCTGCGCATTTGCGCGCAAGCAATTCGCAATGATGCCGCCGATGTCGGATGATGATGGGTCTCATCTGGGCGTGCTTTTCATTCGCGAAGACCTTGACCCTTCGTTGATCCATTGTGAGTGTTGCTTACTCCAATCCTGCGGGAAAGGTTCCATCAGCTTTGCCAGAGTAAGCCCCGTCGGCTGACCGCCAATCATGATGGCATCGACGATTGTCGGGGACAGCAACGACAGGCGCATAAGCCTTGCCATGTAGGTAAAAGCTATGCCCTCCTTCTCGGCCAACTCGGAAATCGACGAGAACTCGCCCGACTCTAGCATCCGCTTCCAGCGGAAGGCGCGGGCTAGCGCTTTGACGAGCGTGCTGTCCGTGCGACGCAGTTGCGCGGCGCCGTCCGGCAACTGCATCTCCTTCCGCCCGCCACGCTTCACGATCCGGAACGGGACGTGGAGCATCACTGTATCCGGGATCGAAGCCCCGCGGGTCATGCTGCGGCCTCGATGCCACCGGCCAGCATCTCGCAAGCGAGGCTGCTGAGTCCGTCGACGCGGAGTCCGACGTTGAGTCCGTCCTTGCCGATGTAGACACGCTCGACCAGCAGCGCCACGATGCGCGCCTGTTCATCGCCGTTGCGCTCGGGGGCATCGCAGTCACGATCTACGCACGGCTCGACGACTGGAAGCGGGGGCGTCGGTGATCGCCGCCCTGTGCAGCTTGATAGTGTGAAGTCTGTCGGAAGGAGAATTTCAACAGGGTCGGAGCGGATGGACAACGTTTTAGGGTTTGGTCGAAATCGAGAGGAGCCGATAGACTAGTCCCAAAGTCAGTAAGCTGAACGGGCGCAATGGGTCATGTTTTCATAAGCTATTCCTCTCGCCACCGCGACCTCACCCGCTCTTTCGCGGAGCGGTTGGAGGAAGAGGGTTACCGGGTCTGGTGGGACCGCGAACTGGAAGCCTGGGGCGGGTACGAGCCCCAGATACGCGAGGCGCTCAGCACCACGTCTGCCGTCGTGGTGATCTGGAGCCCCGGGGCAGCCGCTTCCGACTACGTAAGAGCCGAGGTGAGGGCGGCTTTGCGGCTGGGGCGGCTTGTTAACCTGAGAGCGCCGGATTTCCCCGTAGATGAGGTGCCGCTGGATTTTCGAGAGAACCACATGCTCCCGCTGGACATCGACGATATGGGGCCCATCCTGAAGACCATGCGTACGGTTTGGGAGGGGCGGGTACCGCAAGGCCAGACGCCGGCCTATAGCACCTACGCGGAGGATTTTGGTGAGAATCTCTTCGATCCGAGACATCGTGCTTTGCCTCAGGATATCGCGATGGTCACGCCTTCGGTGCTGCTGCAGGCGCCATTCGAAGTGTCGGAGTTCGTTGACGCGACCGGCATTCTCGCCGATCTGATGGACTGGTGCCGAGGCGCCGGGGCACATGCCGAGACCCCCAGGCCAACAGCGGGCCGCCTCCTGCATGGGCCCGGCGGGCTCGGCAAGACCCGCACAATGATCGAGGCAGTCCGCAGGCTGCGGGCCGAGGGCTGGCTGGCTGGCTTCCTGCCGACCCCGATCATTGGCGACCTGCCACGCGCCAAGCTGCGCCACCGCGCACTGGAACAGGCAATGGCGGCAACAGACACACCCGGCACGATGATGGTGCTCGATTACGCCGAAGCCCGGGGCACGGAGGTGATCGAGCTTGCCCGCATGGCCCGGCGCCACGACCGGGCCGGCCTTCCTCAGCTGCGGATCGTGCTGTTGTCCCGCGGCGCGGGCTGGTGGCAGGAAATCTACCGTACCGAACCCGAGATTCAGGTTGTTTTCAACCGGCGCGGGGCACCTCAGGGCGACGTCATCGCTGTCGAACCGCTGCCCTCGGGTGAGTGTCGCCTTGCGGTCTTCGACGCGATGCGCGATGCGCTCAAACCGGTGCTGGCAAAGCAGGCCGAAGCCGGGCGATTTCCGCCCCTGTCCGAGCAGCCCGTTGCGCCGGATCGCCGGGCGCGGCTGGCACAGGACTCAGCCTATGCCCGCCCCTTGGCGCTGCAGATGGAGGCGCTGCTCTCGCTCGGCGGCGAGGACGGGGGGGGCGATCGCCGATCTCCTCGAGAGCATTCTCGGGCTCGAACGGCGGCACTGGCGCCAGGTTCTCGAGGGCCTCGCCCCAGGCGACCGGCGTGAGACGGCAATGCGCCGTGGAATGAGCCAAGTCACCGCGCTCGGGGGGGTGGCGGATCAGCGCGGACTCCGGCGCCTGTTGCAGGCCGATGGGCATTTCGGCGTCCGCGCGCCGGTGGACCTGCCGCTCGACGATCTGCGCCGCCTTTACGGTGCCGCGCCTGACGGGGTGGCGCCGCTGGAACCCGACCTGATCGGCGAGCACGAGATTCTGCTGTCGGGCGACGAGGACATGATAGCTGCCTGCCGCGCCTGGATCGCAAGTCTGCCCGAACAGGACCGCAGTCTGCGCCGTCGTACACTCTTCACCGTCCTGCAACGCGCGGCTCGACCGGACCACGGGGTGAGGGCGGCCGAGGCCGAGGCGTTCCTGTCCGATCTGCTTGCCACCCTGTATCCGGACGAAGTGCCAGACCTCATTGCCGTCGCGGTCGAGACTCCGGGGCCCTTGCCGCGCCTGCTGTCCGATGCCGTGCCGCGTGTGTCGGCGGAGATGATCGAGGCGATCTTTCAGGCCTTGCCAGAGCAGAGCGTGGCGATTGCAGAGCTTGCCGACCGTGTGGCGGAGCGGCGCCTATTGGACATGCGCAAACGCATCGGCAACGGAGCGTCGCAGGAGGATGAGGCCGCGTTTGCCGTTCTGCTCATCAACGGGGGCTTCTCTCTGGGGGAACTGGGCCGGCGGGAGGCGGCGCTAGCCGCAACCGAGGAGGGCTTGGCGATCTGCCGCCGCCTCACCGAAGCACGACCCGAAGCCTTCGAGCAGTACCTGGGAGCAAGCCTGCACAACCTCAGTGGCCAGCTCTCCGACCTGGGGCAGCTAGAGGCGGCGCTAGCCGCCAGTGAGGAGGCTGTGGCGATCCGCTGTCGCCTCGCCGAAGCGCGACCCGATGCCTTTAAGCCGGGCTTGGCCGGAAGCCTCGGTGACCTCAGTAGAAAGCTCTCAGACCTCGGACGGTGTGAGTCGGCTCTAGCCGCGATCCAGCAGGCGGTGGCAATCAACCGCCTCCTCGCCGAAGCGCGCCCCGACGCCTTCGAACCCAACCTGTCCCATACCCTGACCAACCTCGGTGCCCAGCTCTCGCACCTTGGGCAGTGGGAGGCCGCGCTGGCCGCGACCGAGGAGGCGGTGATGATCAACCGCCGACTCGCAGAAGCGCGACCTGACAAATTCGAGCCGAGCCTCGCCGTGAGCCTGCACAACCTCGGTGACCAGCTCTTCGCACTTGGGCGGCGGGAGGCGGCGCTGGCCGCGAGTGAGGAAGCGGTAGCTATCACTCGCCGCCTCAGCAAAGTGTGGCCCGACGCCTTCGAACCGAATTTGGCATCAAGCTTGGGCAACCTCGGCAACCTGCACTCCAACCTCGGGCATCGGGAGGCCGCGCTGGCCGCGAGTGAGGAGGCGAGGGCAATCTACAGCCGTCTCGCCGACGCGCGACCTGATGCATTCGAGCCGCTCCTGGCCAAATCTCTTAGCAACCTGAGTGTCATACTTTACATGCTTGGGCAGGGGGAAGCGGCACTGACCGCGGGCGAGGAGGCCGTAGGGATACGCCGTCGCCTCGTCGAAGCACGGCGTGAAGTATTCGAGCCGGACTTGGCCGCGAGCCTCGACAACCTTTCCGGATGCCTGTTCGCCCTAGGACGTGTGACCGAGGCCATCGCTGCCGCCTCCGAAGGCATTGCTTTGCTGACCCCGTACCATGCTCGCCTACCCGCAGCGCATCAGGCCCTTATGAATGAACTCACCGCCGTGCTGGCCAAGGCGAAAGCGGTCGAAACCGACACGGGAGACGCCCCATGAGCCAGCGCCCACTTCGCCGCCGCCTGCCGCGCGATTGGAGCGGAGTGCTTCTGATTGCGCTCGCACTGGTCAGCTTCACCCTCGGCGTCATCGGGTTTCGCGAGTATCTGGGTCCCGGCGAAGATTGGTCGGAAGTGATCTATCAGTCGCTGCAATTGTTCTTCCTGAACTTCGACAAAGCACCCGACGAGGACGTAAACCTCCCGCTGCAGGTGGCCCGCTTTGGTGCCTTCGTCACGGCGGTCTGGGCGATCCTCAAGGCCTTCTTCCCGCAACTTCGCCAAAGGATCCGCCGCTGGCTGCGCCTGCGGGGCAAGGCCTGCGCGGTGATCCTTGGCTACGGTCCCTCAGGACAGGCCATTGGCGCGGCGCTCTGGCAGCGAGATTGCGGCATCCGGCGCGTCACCGCCGTACATCGCACCGTGACCCCCGAACTTGCCGCGCGCGCGCGCCTGGACGGCGTGCTGCTGATCGAGGGCGATCCTTCTGATCCGCGGATAATGGACCGCGCCTATGCGGCAAAGGCAGAGCGCATCTATGTCAGCGACCCCGACGACTTGCGCGCAATCGACACGGCGGTCGCTGTCCGGCAGCATATCCCAGAGCCGGCGAAGGACATCCGCGTGGTCCTGAACGACAGCGCCGTGGCGGCGCAGATGGCCGAGGCGTCGGCCGCGGGGTTCCTCGGCGCGCCCGGCCTCCGCTGGTTCTCGGTCGCCGACGAGACGGCGCGGCTCCTCATCGCCGACGCGCGGTTCGACCGCTTTGCGCTCGAAAGCGGTGCAGAGCGGATGCACCTCGTCATCGTGGGCGGGGGCAGCCAGGGAGAGGCGGTGGCGGTCGAGGCGCTTCTCACGGCCTGGCGCACCGGCCTCGGGCCGCCGAAGATCACCTTCCTCGACCGCGAGATCGGCTCCGTTGAGGCGCGGATGCGCAAGCGCCTGCCGGCCTGGTTCGCCGAGTCCGGCGGCGCCGCCCTCTACACCGGGGCGCGACCCGACCTGGAGTTCCGGGAATGCGACGCCGGAACGATCGACATCGCGCGCGATTTGTGTTTCGACGGACTGCGCGAACGTGTCTCCGGCTGGGTCTTCGCAATGGGCGACGATGGACTGAATCTGCGGGCCAGCGTCGTGCTGCACCGCGCCGTCATGGCGCGCCATGTCGATCCGGCCCCGATCTACGTCCGCATTCCGACTGGCCATGTTGAAGACGCGCCCGATCTTTCGGCGAGTCCGCTCGGGCTCGCGCATACGTTCGGGTCCATCGACAGCGTGATCGCCCGTTCCGCCCTGCTGGCCGAGGATCCCGACTCGGTGCCGAAGATCCTGCATGAGGCGTACCGGAAGGCGGAGCAGGAGATGTTCGGGCGCCTGTCGGAAGTCTGGTCGGCTCTGCCCGAGACCAAGCGCGAGGCGAACCGGGCGCTGTTCCGCCACGCCGTCTTGAAGATCGAGGATTTCGGCGCGGTGGCCGCCATCCGCCGGGACGGCGTTCCCGTGACGGAACAGGGCCTGGCCGAAACCCTGCGCCGGGTCGACGAAATCCTCGCCTACGACCGGATCGACCGGGGCGCGGACGCGCGCGCCTGGCTGAAGGATGGAGCAACGCTAGCCGAGGAGGACCTCCGGACCGCGGTCCTGATCCGCGACGCGGCACTCTGCGAGCACAACCGCTGGACCGTGGAACGCGCGCTGGCGCAGTTCGTGCCGACTGCGCGCCCGGACCGGGCCCTGCGCGACGACGTGCGACGCCGCCACAACAACATGCACGACTGGTTCGACCTCGGCGATGCCGAGACCCGTCGCTACGACCTCGTCATGCTCCGCGTCCTGCTCTCCCAGAAACCCGCTGCCGGGCAGGTCCTCCACAAGGCGGCCCGGGTGCGGACGGTGTTCCTTGCGGTCGATGGCACGGCGAAGACCTGCATCGCCCATGTTTCGGGGTCAGGGGCGGCAGCGGGGGTCGATGCCTCGGAACTGCACCTGCACTTGAACGCGCGCGATGACCCTGCGTCCGCGACCACCCTCGTCCCGGCGGTCATGAGGTGCCTCGCGCCCCACATCGACCGCCGGAAACAGCGGCCGCCCGCCCGTATCCGCTTCGACTTCCCCCGCCAGCCGGGGGAACGGGTGCTGGCGCTTGCCAATCTCGTGGCCGAGGAACTGCGCGGAAAGCTACCCGAGACGACGCGGATCGACGCCTTCTGGAACTGGCGGGCGGCGGGCAGTCCGGTCGTGGGCGTCGTGGGACACCGCGACCTGACGCGTTTCGGCGGGATCGGGCCGGTGACGGAGCGGCTGCGCCAGTGCTTCATGGACCTCGTGATGAAGCGAGGCGTCGAAGCAATGGTCACCGGGTACGCCCCCGGCGCCGACCGGGCGGCGATTGAGGCGTGGGCCTCGCTCGGCCTGCCGAACCCTTCGCTCCTATTCCCTTTCGCGGGTCACTGCAGCGAGGGCAAACGGGTTTTCTTTACAGAAAACCCTTCGGATGCGACAGCCGAGACCACTATTGAAGAGGAGGACATCAAGAAAATCGCGGATCGATCTATGCTAACGATCTGCGACGGCCACATCGGGCAGGCTGGCGAACTGCTGCGCCGGACAAATTTTTTGGTGTTCGTGATCGAACACGGGGGATCGACTCGTGAAGGAGGCACTTTGGACACATTGAGGCGCGCAGAAGACATTCAGCGCGAGGTTATTTTGATTGAGCCGCGCCTTTGAACCGAAGGTCTCGTTTTCGATGATATCGCATGCAGGCGCGTGGTCAGTCGAGGTGACAGTTACCCTCTTTCCACGACGCGAGCCGAAGCGCCGCAGATATACAGCGGAGGTCGGGTCGCGGCGAACACGGGGCGTCTGGACCGTCCCAGCATCGGAGTGATTTAAGGATTGCGCTTGTTCATCAGCTACTCTCGTGCGGATGCCGCGACTGCCGACGCGCTTTCGGAGCGCCTACTTGCCGAGGGACACGACATCGCCATCGACCGCCGCGACTTGCCATTCGGAGAAGAGTGGCAGAGGGAACTTAGCGAACTGATCCGCGGCGCCGACTCCACCATTTGGTTGGTGAGCACGGCATCGGTTGCCTCGTCGTGGTGCAAGTGGGAGCTGGGTGAGGCGCAGCGGCTCAAGAAGCGAATCCTTCCGGTGCGGATCGACGCGGTCGACCCGGCCTCGCTCCCTGAGGCGCTGGGCAAGCTGCACCTTTTGCCGGCGGTCGGAACCTTCGAGCCGCAGCGGGACATGCGCCTCCTTCTTGACGCCATTGCCACCGACCACGAGTGGCTGCGCCATCACACCCGTCTTGCCGATCGCGCCCGTGAGTGGAAGGCGCGAGGGCAGCCCGGCGACCTGCTCCTGCGCGGCTCGGCGCTTGACCGCGCTGAGGCCTGGTCGGCCGGCACGCCGTCGCCGGGACTGGAGCCAACGCATGAGACGATGGAACTACTGCTACAAAGCCGAGACGCCTCGAACCGGTCTCTCCGACGCCAGCGCGGAATAGCGGTCGCGATCTCGGTCGCCGCGGTGGCGTTGACGGGGGCGGCGGTCTACGGTGCCCTGTCCGCCAGCCGTCAGTCGCAGATCAGCGACGGCCTCCGGATCGCGGCCGAGGATCGCGCCATCGCGACCGCCGAACAGCGCGCCGTCCTATTGGCCGGGCTCGCGGACCAAGAGCAGAACCCGACGGAAAAAGTTCTCCTGGCGCTTGAGGGCTGGTACGGGCCGGGTGGCGGGTTCTCGGGCTTCGCCCGCATCCGCGCCTTCCAGCGCACCCTCGAAGACGGGACGGTCTCGGGTGCCGAGATCCCAGTCCTCGGCCCGAACGAAGCGCCAGACTTCCCGGCGCTTTCCGCCCTCATCGCCGCGAACCTCGACAACCTGACCGAACGGCGCCGGTTCGGAAGCTGGGATCAGGGCAAGTACTGGGACGTCCGCGCCGGCCGGCTGGCACTTGTCCACGAGTCGGGAGAGGTGACGATTTGGCGGCTGGATGCGGGAGACCCCGTCGTCGAACGCAGGATCGAGACGTCGGAGGGGGCTGACGTCCAATCCATCGCCTTGTCGCCTGACGGGGAATTTCTTGTGGTCATCTCGGCGGAGGGTGATCTCGTCACCCTCGACACGGCATCGGGCGAGATCCACGCAACCTTGCGCATCGGAAGGCGCGCCCTTTCCCCCCTTGTCTTCTCGGACGACGGCCGATCACTTGCCGTGACGGCGTCCGACGGGCGCATCGGAATCGTGGAATTCGCACGATTGCGAAGCTCCTCCAACCCGCAGGATTATCCGATCTCGGCGATTTTCGCCGGCCACGCGGGGGGAACCTACGGCCTCGCCTTGGCCCCGGGCGGCGACCGCATCTTCTCCAGCGGCCAGGATGGCAGGGTCGCCGCTTGGACGCTCGCAGACCCAGCCCCCCTCTGGACGACCGACCTCGGGACGCCTGTCACCAGTGTGGCGGTCTCGGCTGGCGGTTCCCGGCTCGTCGCCCAACTCCGTTACGGCCTCGATGGGTTCCGGGTGATCGAGGCCGCGACCGGAGAGATCGTCTTCGCTTCGCCCGAGCGAACCGAAGTCGCCGCAGCCGGCAACGCGGTTGCAGCGTCCGCCGACGGCCAGCGGCTCCTCTGGGGCGACAGGCGCGGTCGCGTCTTCGAGACCCCGCTCGCGGGCGGTCCGACGCTCGAGACGGGATGTGGCAATGCCGAGATCCTGCAAGTGCGCCATCTGGATGCCCAGAGCTTCGCCGCTTCGAACCGCGACGGTTCCCTCTGCGTATTCGATCGGGAACGGCCGCTCCATCCCGTCCTGTCGGCCGACTTCGGCACCCGCGGCGCGATCGACGATCTGCACCCTCTCGATGACGGCAACATCCTGGCCACGTCGTATTGGGGCCCTGCGCGCATCCTGAAGATGCCGGATCCCGCGGCTGACCCTGCCCCGGTCGCGGTCTGCCGCGCGCCTTTGGGTCTCGGGTCCCTCGCTCTCTCGCCGTCGGAGCGCCATGCTGTGGCCTATTCCGACCACACCGTCTGCATCGTCGACCTGGACACCGGCCGCGTGGTATTCCGGTCCGACGATGCCCGGGTCGGACAGGATGGCTTCTTCTTCACCCGCGACCAGACCTTCCTGCTTGCGACGCTCGACGGAGCGGTCGTCCTTGTGTCGCTCGAGACAGGCGAAGTCGCGCCGGTCGAAGGGATCGCCGGAAGGGTTCGAGACCCGCTTTCCCTGTCCTTCGAAGGGGACCTCGCCTATGCCAACGCTCGCTCTGGTGCGCGGCTCTGGTCCTTCGCGGATGCAACCCTGACGCCCTTCGACCTCTCCGATCCCCCGGCATCCATCGCCTACCTGTCATCCGCGGTTGATCTCGTCGTCGCCACCTCGCCAGAGGGGGAAGTCACCTTCCACGACCGCGAGACGGGCCGCCGTCTGGACCTGACCGCGACCGATTTTCCGTTCGAGGCCGCCAGTTTCGCTGCGTTTAGCTTCACGGTGGAAGGCGCGGTCCTCGGCGTGGTGGGGCTGGACCAGGTGACCTCCTACTGGTCCCACTCTCGGGATGCCGAGGGTCGCCTCGTCCTTGCGCCGCGGGCAGATCCGTTGGGCGGCGGAGGACGTTGGGAGGGCCTCGTCGCTTTCGCGCAGTCTGGCGTCACGATCGCTGACATTGCGTCACGGCGCCCCGTGGCGAGCGTCGCTTCGAGGTATGGCGACCTGACCGCGCTGAGGGTCTCGCGCGGCGACGTGGTGATCCTACGTCGAAGCCATGCGCAGGACGGGCACTACGCGTTCCACTTAGCCCCGTTGCCTCCGGCGGTGGTGGAAATGACGCCGAGATACGCCTGGGACGCGATGCTCTCGGCATCAAGCGACCGGGTTCCGCTGGACCCCGCAAGGCTTCGCTTCCTGAGGATCGAGCGGCAGGTGAACCTCGCGCTGCGTGCCGTCGACACTCTTGAAATCTGCCTGGCGCCCTGGCAACGGCAGCGGCTGGGTCTCGGGGCCGAACCGCCGTGCTGGTGCGCGGACATGACCTATCCTCGTCGCGACGACTGGATAGCGTCGTTGGGCGCCGACCCGTTTGCCGAGGACAGCTCAAGACGCTGTCTGTCGAGCGACTTCTGACATGCCAGCTTCCTTCTCACGAACGCCACTGGCGTCGGAGAGTTCAGGTGGGACGTCGACAAAACCAATATAATTCTGATAGTTACAAGTTATTCACCAAATCGGCACAGTCATGAGGTCCGGAGAATATCGGTCCTGAGAGACCGCTTCCGGGCCTTCTGGCACCAAGGGCAGTGTTCAGCCCCTCCCGCATAACCCTCAAAAACAACGGAAAAATCCGGCCGCAGCCGGACCGGGAGAACGCTTTTGCGAGGGCAAGTGGCGGAGGGGATGGGCCTGAAATCCAACCTTCTCTGCCCTTAAGTCATTGTTATCGTTGAGACAAAAACCGCATCTTCATCTTTGGCCAATTGCCGCCAGCTCCGCCAAGTTGGATATTTTCGGACGGTCACAGGGACAAGCTACACGTGATTGGGAAGAGATTACCCATGGGCAGATGGATCCGGCAACCCGTTATGACCGCTGCCCGGAAACGTTCTTCTCAGCGATCATGCTCGCCGCAACAGTCTTGTTCTGGCTGTGAAACTTAATGAGTCTGGAGCCTAAATAACGAGGTCAAGTCATATGCGCAGACAAGACAAGGCAACCCACGTTTCAACCTATGCACGGCCTCAGGTGAATGCCTTCGACGCGACTCTTGACGCAGCGGCAGGCGGTTCCCATTCTCGGGCTCACCCTTCGCTCGTGGCCCTCGCCCAGGCACTTGGCCGCGGAGCGGCAGAGGCCGACATCGCCAGACAGAGCCCGACGCTTTCCGGAGCCCCCGCATGAACCGCCCTCTCCGCGCCTTGATCTACGCCCGCTATTCCAGCGACCTGCAATCGGCCAGCTCGATCGAGGATCAGATCCGGGTCTGCCGGCAGCTTTGCGCGAAGCAGGGCTGGGTGGTGGTCGATACGGTGGAGGACCGCGCGATCAGCGGCGCCTCGCATCTGCGGCCCGGATTTCAGCGGCTGCACGAGGCGGCGCGGGACGGGGTCTGCGATGTCATCGTGGCCGAGGCGCTGGACCGGCTGTCACGGGACCAAGAGCATCTGGCGGGCCTCTACAAGCGGCTGGCTTATCACGGGGTCAAGATCGTCACGCGGTCGGAAGGCGAGATCGACGAGATGAGGATCAGCTTTGGCGGGCTGATGTCGTCGCAATTCCTCAAGCAGCTGGCCGAGAAGACGCGACGCGGGCTGGAGGGCCGGGTGACGGCGGGCAAGTCGGGCGGCGGCAATTGCTTCGGCTACCGGGTGCGCCGCGGCTTCGACGCGGGCGGCGCAGTGATCACCGGCGAGCGGGACATCGACGATGCCGAGGCCTCCGTGGTGCGCCGGATCTTCCCGGATTACGACAGCGGCCTCTCGGCGCGGTCGATCGCGGCGGCGCTGAACGCGGAGGGCGTGGCCCCGCCCCGCAGCGGCGGCAAGGGCTCGGGCAGCTGGGGATCATCAACCATTCAGGGCAATTGGCGGCGCGGGACGGGGATCCTGAACAACGAGCTCTATGTCGGGGTCCGGGTCTGGCAGCGACAGAGCTTCGTGAAGGATCCCGACACGGGCAAGCGCCAGGCGCGGCTGAACCCGCCGGAGATATGGGTGACGACCGAGGTGCCGGAGCTACGGATCATCGACGCCGCGCTCTGGGATCGGGTAAAGGTCGGGCAGGCGGGGATCCGAGAGGCGATGAACCCGGCCGGGGTCGATGACCCCCGCCCGCGGCCGGAACGGGCGCGGCGGCCGGATTACCTGCTGTCGGGGCTGGTGCGCTGCGAGTGCTGCGGGTCGGGATACTCGATGATCAACCGGACGCGCCTCGGCTGCAGCGGCGCGCGCAATCGCGGTTCGACGGCCTGCACCAACCGGGCGACGATCCGACGCGAGGATCTGGAGGAGCGGGTGCTGGGCGGGCTGCGTGAGCGGCTGATGCATCCGGAGCTGGTCACGGCCTTCGTCGAGGCCTATCGCCAGGCCTTCAACGAGTCGGCCGGGCGGCGCAGCAGCGATCGCGATACCGCCCGCAGGGAGCTGGCAAAGATCGAAGGGAAGATCACCGGCATTCTGACAGCGATCGAAGACAACATGTATCACCCGTCGATGAAGGCGAAGATGGAGGCACTGGACGGACGCAAGGCGGAGCTGAACGCAAAGCTTGCGGACGCCCCCGAGCCCCCTGCCCTGCGGCTGCACCCGGCCTTGGGCGATCGCTACCGCCAGGAAATAGGGCGGCTGGCCGAGGCGCTGCAAGCCACCTCTACGCGGCCTGCGGCGACGGGGATCCTCCGCAGTTTGATCCAAGAGATCCGGATGATGCCTGAGGCGGATGCGCCGGGCGGGCACCATGTGGAGCTGGTGGGCGAGCTTGCCGGGATCCTTGGTCTTGCTGAGGGCCGGGCCGGGATCAGCCGTCCTGACATGCGAAAACCCCGGCGTTTAGCCGGGGCTGATGATGAGTCTTTGACGGTGGTTGCGGGGGCTCGCAACCACCGATACCAACACTCGCTGCAAGTTCCTGTTTAGAAAGGGGAAATATCCGTTTCCAGCATCTCATCTACAAGGTCAGGAGTGCGGTTAGGTCAGGTACCCCTCGAACCAAAGACCTCCAAATTTCAAAAGAAACTAACTGGTCATTTCTGTCAATACTGGTGCTCGAACCTGCGATCGGTTGCGGAGCCTGCCCCCTCTATGATCGCGCCCCCGCTCTACATCTGAACACGCAGGCGCCGAGCGCGCTCGCGGAAGGCGGCCTCGCCGCCTTCAAGAATTTCGCATACCAACCGGCGAATCGTCGGATTCTCCAAACCGCCGCTTCTATAGGTGATTTCGGGAAGCATTCCGGGGCGATGCGGGCCGCAGGTTGCGACAATCACCTGATCAGCGTCTGTATTGACGACGAGGTTCGCGTTGTGTGTGACGATGATTATCTGCCGGCGCTGCTTCGCTTTGCGGAACCGTTGGACCAGCTCGTCGAAGATAGACTTGGGATCGAGGTTCTCTTCCGGCTGGTCGATGATCAACGGCCGATCATCATCGCGATCGATCGCAAGATAGAGCAGGAGTAAGACGATGCCTCGTGTGCCAGGTGACAGCTGCTCGATACCGACACCCTCATATTGGACGCCATAGCTGACCGTGATGTGGTCGGTGCCGTACAGCCAACTTGAAATACGCCCTGCCCATTCGCGGAACGCCTGCGCGTTGGTGCGTTCGACCGGAGCGTGTTCGACAAGATTGCGCTCATGTGCTTCGCGGAATCGCGACATTGCCTCGGCGACGTCCGCGCTCGATCCAGATTCCCAAGCACTTTGCAGCTCGGATTTTGCGGCAGCCAGCAGTGTTCCCCGGCCTTTGAACGGCCCCGATTTGCGCAAGTCTAGGAGATCCTCGCCTTGCTGCGCCCACATCGCGATATCAACTACGCGCCGAATGGAGAACGAAAGCTTACCGAGCGCACCCTCCTCTGCTTCCAGACGGGCCTTCAAAGGTGCATAGAGGGCTGCCAGTTCCTTCTCTTCATCGATGATGCCATCAAATACGGACGCATAGCTGTTCCGGCGCGACTGGATTAGCTCTTTGATCCGCTGATCAGCCTTTTCGGCTGCCTCAATGTCTCGATCGAGCTTGGCGAGTGCGGCTTCGTCTCGGGAGATCTTTTCCGACAGTCTCGCGAAAGCCTTGGCGTTCTCTGTGTCGATCCCGATCAAGGCGCGCAGCCGAGCCACCTCCTTGTTGAGGAGGCTCAGTGTATGCTGAGATAACTCGGCACCGTCCGGCAGGAGGGACGTTGCTAGCGGTGGCGCGTCCGCAGCGACCGACACCTCGCCGTGTGCCGGACCAGACAACATACGTATGCGAGCGTCGATCGCCTTGATTGCAGTGTCCAGGATCGTGTCGACGTCTCCGGAGAACTCCAGCAGGAAGGCCTTCCAATGATCAGAGGTCAGGCCTGCTTCGGAATGAGCCTGTTGTAGCTGCCGAAGCCGGACCGGTGACTTGTTCGAGCGCGTGTCCGCAACCTCGTCTTTGAGTGCAAGCAGCGCCTGCCGTCGCCGTTGCGCCTGCTCGACCTGGAAACGCACGGACTCGGCCGCCGTAGACACTTCGTCGAGACGCTTGGCACGCTCCTCGCCTCCCTTGCCAAGCAGACTGCTGCGGTCGCGCTTATCCTTGGCTATCGAGGCAGCCTTCTCCGCACGTTGCTTCTGGATACCTGGCAGGCTCGCCTTTCGGCCACGCTGTAGATTGAGCTCCAATGCAGCTTCGGCGAGCGCCTTCTCATGGCTCCGGCGAAGCGCACGCCCCCGTGCGGCGCGAAGATCAAGGAGTTCACGAAAAGTCGTGGTGCCCATCCGCTCCTCAGCGGGGTGAGCCTGGTAAATGACCCGCTCGACCTCGGCGAGGAGATCGTCCGTGACGCCTTCTGCGGAGCAGAGGCTGTCGACGAATTGCTGCGAAAGATATTGTACCCTCGGCGTGTCGAGAAAGTCTTCCATCTCGACATGCCGGAGTTCATTCGACGTCGGATCGCCATCTTCCCAGATCAGTCGAGCCGACGCTTCGCCGAGGTGATTTTGGGCACGACGAATGAAAGAACGCTCGCTGAGATGTGGCGACAGGGCATAGCCGCCTGCGGCAATAATGTCCGCCAATGCGGTCTTTCCTGAGCCTCGGGCGCCAATGATGCCAACAAGCCCCGCGTTCAGCGGTGAGGTAGGTGTCACCAGCCATGGCGCGTTGCTGACCTCGACCTTTGTCACGACCTGAGACGGAAGGGCACCCCGCGGCGGGATCAGACCGATGAATACTCGTGTCTCAGGCTCAAGGCACGTCTGTCGGAGGGACTCGAAGGCGAGATCACCCTTAATCCAGCAATACCGGTCTTGCTCAACCACACCGACGCCATCCGCCCCATGGGCATCACTGCCGTGCAAACAGGGCTTGCTCCCATTCCAGTCGGAGGCAAGCTTCTCGAGGGACGCCGCGCCTTGGCCCAACCAAAATGCCCGCTGCTTCGGATGGGACGAGAAAATTATGTGAGCGCTACGCTCAATTTCCTTTCGGAGAGTCGCGAGCGACGGGTCTCCTTGAAGGCCGGAGGTGCCATCATTGCTGCCAGCCGCGACAGCGATGAGGACGTTTTCCTGCACCCATGTGCTCTTCTTCCACTCCGCGCGCAGCTCGTCAGGATTCACTTTGAATTGATTGGCACCAACCGCGAAGGCGGCACGTTCATCAGTGAGCGTCTTGTCATGTGCACGACCGAGTCGGATTAGGTCAGACCGGTCGCAGCGAAACGACTCGCCATGGGCGGTGAAAGTCAGAGCGCGCAAGAATCGGCGTATCTGGTCCACATGCTCGGGATCGTCGGGCGAGACGAGGAGGTGAAAGTTGATCGGCGACCCTTTGCCCGTCCCGATCCCATAGCGCAGCTCCACATTGGGAAAGATGAGGTCCACCTCGGCGAGACGACCGGCCTTCCGGTAGGTCAGAACCTCTTCATAGACATCGACGCTATAGTAGTCAGTCACCCCCAGAGCGCGGATCCGGGGCGACGAGATTTCAATGCGAGAGAGAAACTCTTCCCAAGGATCGGACCCGCGATACTGATTGTTCAGAACGGTGCCCGGAGCGTGGATATGTGGATCCCACCGATGCCACCTTGATCCCACAGGATCGTGAGCCCCCGCCACGACATCAGTCACAGACGGCCCCATGGTGAACAAGTCACTCGCATTCCATCCCCCTAATTTCTTCGAGCTGATCAACAAAATCTATAGGTCGAGGTACGCTTCCGACAATATTTAATGACGAACATCGAAGAGCCAACGCTGTAGTTCGAGCGCCTTCACGCCCTCTATCTCGACCGGAAGAACCGTCTCATCTCCAACGAATGCCTCGCCATCGGCACCCGGCTGAAGCGCCCGAAACTGCGATCTGCCACCCGGCTGCCAGAAATTGACCTCATCCGGGTTTCGCGTGGACAGATACTCGAACCAGTCGAGATCGGTCACGCCAACGTAGATCTTGATCGACCCCGTACTCATTCGAACGTGCCGACCCGCTCGACGACGAGGCCCTTCACCCGCTCAATCGCGGTTCGACCGCTTTCTCGATCGAGGACCATGTCAGGCAGCGCTATCGCATCTACGGCGTCTCGTAGGGCGGCGGGGATGCTCGCTATCGCTTCTTCAGCGCGCGCGATCGGCAGCTCGATCGTCCGCGCGAGCGCGAGGAAATCCCGCGGTGTCAGCCGGTCGTCCTTTCCAGTCAGCTTCAAAGCCATACGATCGCCGCCGAGGCCCGGAAACACACGCGTGGTGACCGCGTCGTAGAGCGGGGCGAACCGGACGCTGTCGAACCTCCGCCTGCCTGGCGCGGCAGTCTTTATCAGTGCAAGGTTCTTGAGGTGCATGTCGCCGTCAGCAATCAGCCATGCGAACACCGTCCGTTGGAAAAGGATCTCAAGATCTTCTTCCGGATTGGTCGAGAGTGGTCGGAGTCCTCGCGCCACACGCTCGATCGTCCCATCGTATTTGGCGGCCGCCGGCAGATCGAGGACCGAACAGAAATCCTCAAGCGCGAGGCGGCGATCGTCGTCGGGCGCAACCCGAATATCGAAGCGCTCCACGACCAACGCGGGCGCCATGCCGTCGGGCATGCCGATGAGCGCTGCGTCGGGCACGACGAACCCAGCTGCTCGACCGAATTCCAGGCACAGCCATTCGACGACAGGCAAAGCCTCGAAGCCGGCAGTGCCAGCAGGCTTGAGGATGTGGGTGAATGGCGCGCCGATAGCGGTGATCAGCGTCCCTTCCGCAGTCAGGCACATCGGCGCTTTGATTTGCACGCCGGACAAACGCGGCGTCTCTACACGCTCGAATAGCTGCGCGAGATTCTCCTCGAAGCTGTGCTCCAGCTCACCCCGCGATGGGCCGACATAGCGGCCAATGAACTCCCCGCCTTTCGCGTACTTTGCGAGTGGCACTTGGAGAACGTCGAGTGGCAGCGCTTCGAGCTCCTTCTTATCGGCGACAACCGCGACGTTCGACATGAACCGCTTGCCACGCCGAATGGCATCGCGATCGTCCCGTTCGTGAAGCACTTGGGCGAGCCAGCCTTCCGGCAAGAGCGACTCTACAAAAGCGGGGAGCTTGCCGGGCGCTGTCTGGCGAACGAGCGCTGGCGCCGTATCCGCCGTCGCCTTCCAACGCCATTCGAAGCCGTCATGCGTTAGGCGACCGATGGGTTCGCCATGCCAGGCGACGATCCGCTCGAGCGCCGCCTTGTTCGCGGTCGCCTTGCCGGCAGGGGGGCGTGTGGTCAGATAGCGCTCCGCCCCTTCCCCCTCACGATACCAGCCGTTCTCACGAGCCAGAGCCCAAACGGCGTCCGCCGCCGCTTGCGGCGATCCAAACTCTTCGATCAGCCGAGCCGCCATCTCCGCCCGAAGCTCGTCGGTAATGGCGCTGGCATGCTCGCTCCGGAGCCGGAAGGCTTCCAGGAATCGCTGGCGCGGTGACGACACCTCGATCCTGATCTCACCTTGATCGTCGCCCACGATTGCCGGTGCCGTCGACGGATGGGCCGGCGCTTCGTTCTGGACGATTTCAAGCGTGCGAATCCGGGTACGCTGGTTGCGGCGCCCACTCAGGAACAGGCGGCCGTCAGGGGTTGGTCCCAGAAGTACGGCCGAAGCAGAGGAGAGATAGGCAGCCGGATAGAGATACTGCGCGATGCGCACCCCGTGCGAGAGCACCGCTGCGTCGATGTCGACGTTCGCCTGCGCGTAGACCCCGCGGACCAACTGGATTAGTCCGCCCGACGCAGCTCGCGCGTGCGCGCGTCTTCGGTCGATGGTTTCACCAACAAGTACTATCGCCACGGACGTTCTCGCATTTCAGATGCGGGAAAGTCCGCCCTGTCGCGATCGATGTCAAGGACTTTCGCGCATTTCAGATGCGGGAAAGTCCGATATCAATGCAGTTCAAACGACCATCTGCGCCCTGAAGGCAGCAGCCCGCGCGCTACGATCCTGCAAATAGATGCGGTATCGAGAGAGAATACCGTCGTGATCTGCTCCTTCCCCCAGCAGCTTATCCGTTTCGGCCAAAGCCAGCTCGTATGTGAGACAGCCGGACCCATCACCCGCCAGCTGGTCCGCCAAGCGACGCTCGATCTCGGCTCTTACCATTACGGGAAGAACTGCGCGGGCTTCGAAGTACATCAGGCGCAAGCCAAACCACTTAAGGCGCTCATCCTCGAAGCTTTGCACGATAGCGAGACGATCCGGCCATGAGGCCTGGTGGAACGCGCTCGCACGCCCTTCGTCATCCGGCCCTGGGAAACCGTTATAGATTCGGTCCTCGAGATGAGGCGGCAGCGGGTATGGATCGCGAGCGGCGATGTAAGCGGCCACAAGCCGCGTGCACAGATCAGCGTCCGCTTTCACGCGACGAGCCTGGTCTTCGATTTGGCCGATCGACCCGCCATCCAACATATGTTCAGGAGCATCGAAAAATGCGGTCAGCGTCGGTGCGGCATTGATCCTGAAGTGACGGATCGGACTAGGCTTCTGCGCCAGATGGGCCTGCAGTTCGACGTCACTCATCCCAGCAAGCTGGCCGACGTCGTGATTAAGGCTGAGACAAAGCCGGCCGTTGGCTTGGTCGGGATCGACACCGATACAGACGACCGGCGCGTGATAAGCCTGCTCGCCGAAGAACTCGGTCAGCACGAAGCCATCTTCGGCGTCAACGAAATCCGCAACGGTGGCCTTGTTCGAGAAGCGAACGAACCGCTGCCACAGCTCCGGAGACCGCTGATAGACCAGTCGGCATAGTTCGACCGTCGCAAGCACATCAGACATGGCGTCGTGCGCGCGGGCATGGGAGACATCATTCGCCGCCGCAAGATGCTGCAAACGAAATGTCCTTCGCCCCTCATCGTTGATCGGCACAACAAGCGGCGCGGGCGATACGGCATCGGCCGCCATCACCAGACTGAGCGCATCAGCGCGGCAGTTGCGGTGGCTACTCGTCAGATAGGCTGGATACAGGCACTGAAAGAGTGCGTGGCGCAGCATCTCTTCGTCGAAGCGGATGGAGTTGAAGCCGACGAAGATGGCCGGACTCCAAGACATAAGGGTCCGGCGAATATCTCCTACCATCGCGTAGTGCGACGGCAGGCTGCTGTCGGTCAGCCGTTCGATCGGCAGCCCGTTGGTGCGCAGCGCCGAGGGATGGGGAAGCACGTGAGGCTGCAAGCGCGAGCGCGCTTCGAAGCGCGCCACCTCGTTCAAGCTCGCGTCGGTGCGAACAGCCGCGAAATGGAGAATCTGATCGAAACCGCGCTTGAGCCCTGTCGTCTCGGTATCGAAGAAGACGAAGCTCATGGGCGCGCTACCAACGAGTTAGCCGAAAGCGCATTGCGGCCGGACTTACTCTGAACCGGCGCGCTAACGCTTCGATCGCTGCCTCGTCCTCAAGGTCGACTCCTCCCCCCTCCAACGCGGCGGCCAGGAGATCGCCGGGGATCAACAGCTCCGAAGCGAAGGCATTGGCCTCGATTTCCATCGGCTCGGTCCCGAGAGCCGAAACATCGTCGCGGAACAAGACGCGGATCCCCTTGTCGACATGCACGGCTTGGCTGATCTCAGAAGCATGGAGCATGTGATGGGCCAGCTCGTGGGCAGCCGAGAATCGCTGTCGGTTCGGATGGTGCAGCGCGTTCACGCCAATGATGCCCACGCCATCCTTGATATATGCCATGCCGGAGAGGTCCTCATCGAGCGGTGCATACTGAAGGACGATCTTTCGCGACTTGATTATCCGCTCGACCGGGACCGGTGGCGCCGATACGCCATACTCCCGGAGGATCGAACGCGCAGATGCACGCGCCCGCTCAGGATCGGCATCGGCCATGATCAGGCCTTACCGCGTCGGGGCTGCAACGCGGTTGTGATCAGGTCGGCGACTTGAGCTTCAGCATGTTGCGACAGCGTCTGCTTCGATAGCGCCTGATTGGAAAGCATCATCTTCAGCCCCTCCCCTAAAGGCTTTTGCGGCATCGGTGGCAGGAGCTCTGCCACCTTGGTGAAATCGAGTGCGGCGGCAAGCGCGTAAACGTGATGCAAAAGGATGTTCTGCCGGCCGCTTTCGATGTTTGCGATCGACGCACGCGACATCTTCACCTTACCCGCCAGTTCCGCCTGCGTGAGGCCGAGCGCTTTCCTGCGGGTTGAGACCGCGCTGCCAAAAGATTTGTAGAGCGCTTCGCCTGCCATGAATCATGTTTGCGCTCTGTTCTTGAAGATGTCAACCTCGCAAACGTTTTGTGCTTATAAAAAACATACTAATGTGTCTAATAGTTGACATTAGAAGCTGGATCGGGAATCCATTGCGCTAGGGCGCGGTGCCCAAGATGAGTCGGAGGACCAACAATGTCGAAGCGGATTCACGTAGTGCCCCACGGGTCGGGCTGGGCGACACGTCGCGAAGGCGCCACCCGCGTTGGGTCGACCCACAACACGCAGGCCGATGCAACGCAGGCTGCGCGCGGTACTGCCGTTCGCGAACGCGGCGAAGTCATCATCCACCGTCCGGACGGTCGCATCCGAGACGCCAATTCTTATGGCAACGACCCCTTCCCGCCGAAGGGCTGACTGGACCGGGCCGCTTCTTGGAGGGGTCCGGCTCGGCTGCATGGGTGAGGCAGCCAGGTCATCAGAGAGGAAACATCACGCAAATGACGGAAGGTGAGCAAGATCAGGGTGCTGAGCGGCCATATCGAGTGCTCAGCCTGGACGGCGGAGGCATGCGGGGCATCTATACGGCGGCGTTTCTCGCGCGCCTGACCGACCAATTCGCACGCATCCGAGGAGAATCTGCCCTCGATTTGGGCCGCGGCTTCGACTTGATCACCGGAACCAGCACCGGCGCGATCGTCGGCTGCGCGCTGGCCATCGGGCGGCCGATGACGGAAGTGGTGGCGCTCTATCGCGAGCACGGCCCCAAGATCTTCCCGCATCGGATCGCGGGGAAGCGTAGTGCGATCTACCGAGCGACCCAAGGCAGCCGTTTCGTGCGCGAGGGCGACAAGGCGCTGCGCGAAGCGCTGCGTGGCGTGCTCCACGACGTCACTATGATCGACGTATTCGAAGGTCGCGGCATCTCGCTCGCGATCCCGACGGTGCTGATGAGCGAGCACCGGGCCTGGGTCTTCAAGAAGACTCCCAAGAGCGGGGTACGCGACGATCGCTATCCGCTGGTGGACGTCTGCATGGCAACAAGCGCCGCGCCAATCTATCGCTCACTCGCCGCCATCGACGACCCGAACGCTCCGGGCGGGCCCAAGCAAGTGTTCGCCGACGGGGGGCTTTGGGCCAATAATCCGATTATGGTTGGGCTCGTCGATGCGCTAACGGTGGCATCACCCGAGCGCCCGATCGAGATCTATTCGCTGGGCACCTGCCCGCGGCCCGAAGGCGATCACCTCGACGCTGAAAGCGCACACCGCTCCATGCTGGACTGGTCGCTCGGCGCCGATGTCGCGCCGCTTAGCATCTCCGCCCAAGAGTTTGCGTTCGACCACATGGCGCGGCTCCTGACCAACGCTATCAGCAGCTGCGGTCGCTCGATCCGGCGCGTGCGCTTCCCCAACAAGCCGGTGCCGGCGAGCATGATGCCGTATCTCGCCCTCGACGACACGCGGTCCGAGGCGATGGATCGGCTGGTCGGTCAGGCGCACACCGACGCCGACCTGACCAAGAGCGCCTGCGACGACCTCAATAGCGATGACGGCCGAATGATCCGACGCTTGATGCACGACCTGCCGCCAATGCCGGCTACCGGCGCCGTCTGGAGCTGCGCCGCCACCCACAACCAGAAAGGATAGGTGATGTTCGACTGCGCCAAAGATGTGCGTGCGTACCACGACCAGGATGTGACCCTGCCCAAGAGCGAGCAGGATGCAATGCGCGCCCGCCGCGACTCCAACCGGACGCGGCTGCGGAACGGCCTGGAGAAGGCCGGCAAGCCCAAGCCGATCGAGTTCGTCAAACAGGGCAGCTACGCCATGAAGACGATGTGCCGCGACCCCGACAACGACTATGACATCGACGACGGGGTCTACTTCCACAAAAAGGATCTGGTCGGCGATCGCGGGGCTGAGATGACATCCCTACAGGCGCGCTGGATGGTGCGCGACGCTGTCGACGACGGCAAGTTCAAACTGTCTGACGTCAGCGCCCATGGAACAGATTAGGCCGATTGCGTGACGGAGGGTTTCTGGCTCATCGTAGCCTTCATGGAGCGAAGATGAGCAAGAAACCCGTGACGATGAAAGCCGAGGCTGACAGGTCTGTCAAAGACATCCGCCGGGCGACGCGCAAGATCCACAGCGCCGAAGAGAAGATCAGGATTGTCCTGGCCGGCCTGCGGGGCGAGGACAGCATTGCCGAGCTGTGCCGGCGCGAGGGGATTGCCCAAAGCCTGTATTACAGCTGGTCGAAGGAATTCCTCGAAGCTGGCAAGAAACGCCTCGCCGGTGACACGGCGCGTCAGGCGACCAGTGGCGAGGTCAAGGATTTGCGGGCCGAGGCACTGGCGCTCAAGGAGATTGTAGCCGACCTGACCCTCGAGAACCGCCTCCTCAAAAAAAACACGACCGGGGCTGGGGGCGAGCACGCATGAGATACCCTGCCTCCGAGAAGCTTGAGATCATCCGCATCGTCGAGCAATCCCACCAGCCGGTCCGCCGAACCCTGGCCCAGATCGGGGTGCCGCCGACAACCTTTTACCGGTGGTATGATCGATATGTCGAACACGGCCCGGAAGGCTTGGAAGACCGCCCCTCACGGCCGTCCAGGGTCTGGAACCGCATCCCCGACGCTGTGCGTGATCGGATCGTGGAACTGGCGCTGAGCGAGCCGGACCTTTCGCCGCGGGAGTTGGCCGTTCGCTTCACGGATACAGAAAAGTATTTCGTGTCAGAAGCGTCCGTGTATCGGCTGCTGAAGTCCTATGACCTGATCACCAGCCCGGCCTATGTGGTGATCAAGGCCGGGGACGCGTTCAGGGACAAGACCACTCGGCCAAACGAGATGTGGCAAACCGACTTCACCTATCTCAAGGTGACAGGCTGGGGATGGTTCTACCTGTCCACCGTGTTGGATGACTTCTCGCGCTATATCGTTGGCTGGAAGCTGTGCACTACCATGAACGCGGACGATGTCAGCGCGACGCTTGACATCGCCCTTGCTGCATCCGGATGTGACAGCGTCACCGTGCTGCACAAGCCGCGGCTGCTGAGCGACAACGGCCCATGTTACATCGCCGGTGACCTGGCCGAATACCTCGAAGAACATGGTATGGATCACGTTCGCGGCGCCCCCAGTCATCCCCAGACGCAGGGCAAGATCGAGCGCTGGCACCAAACCCTCAAGAACTGCATTCTGCTGGAAAACTACTATCTGCAGGGCGAACTCGAGGCGGCCATCGCGGCCTTTGTCGAGCATTACAACAACCACCGCTATCACGAGAGCATCGGCAACCTCACGCCCGCTGATGTCTACTTCGGGCGCGGCCTAGCCATCCTGGCAGAAAGGAAGAAGATCAAGAAACTGACCATCCAGAACCGGCGCTTGATCCATCAGCGCCAGGCCGCATAACCTCAACCCACGGAGCCAGGACCCTCCAGACCAACATCAGGCCGAATGTTCCAAATCATTCGACGACGGACACCTTATGCTCAGGATCAAAGAGCGCCGAACGGCCCTGGGCTCCCCTCTCGCCCTGAGCTGGGTTGCCACTTCCGCTGCATCCGCGGCCCGATCGGCGATCAGAAACAGAAGCGTCGCCGAAATTATCGAACTGATCGCATCACTTGATACAATCGTGGGCCGATCCGCCGCCGATTCACGCACACGAGACAGTATCTGATGGGCGCTCGCCGCAACGAAGGCAGCCGCGCGTGTCTGCTCGGGCCGTAGATTGAGCGCGACGTATGCCTCGAAAGTCGATGCCAAACGACGCACACGGTCGACCACATCACTTATCGATCCCGTTCCGTCCTCCCGTGACCGGAGGCGCACCGTTGCCAGTTCGATGTGAGCAGCGGTTAAAAGCTCGTCCAGCGTTTCCGGGTCCAGACCAGGAAGATCCGGAGCCTCTCGCAGAAGAGCACGGGAGCTCGGATCAAACACCTGCAATCTCCTTGACTTTGGCGATCACCTCGTCTGCAAGCAACGCAAGTCCCTCACGAACATCCTCGAAGGGCAAGACGCCAGCAGTGCGGGTTTCAAGAGGTCCGCCAGCCACTGCCTCAAAGCCCGCGACAATATGCAGGAAACTTCCTGATTTTCGCCGGTTCTCGCCAGTCGCTACCGCAACCCGAAACTGCCGCGCGCCTTCCCAGAACATCTCGTCAACCGCTGCCTCCGCATCGATGTCCGGAACGCTCTTGAGTAAGGTCACGAGGTCTGCAAGAATTTCGTCGTCCCGGTCGCCACGAAGGATCATCCTGATCTCAGGCCACACGCTCGAGTTGACAAGCTTGCGAGGTGTCGTGGAAGCCTTGTCCTCACACATGACGATCCGCTTGATCCCGCTTTCCAGTTCGTCCAGTTCAATGATGAATCCGTCAAATCCCTTGTCCGCCTGACGCACATGAGGCGAGGTCATGTAGGCATGCGGAATGGCCTGCCTCGCCACGATCCAGGATATGTGCTGAAATAGAAGTCCGTCTCGATGGAAGATCGACGTCCTGATCCGGTTCTCTGCTGCTTCCTTTTCCGCCTTAGTACCCGACGTGGTGAGTTCAACATCCTCTGGACGGGCAGCTGTTAGCTTCCTCACCACATTCTCGACAACCCTGCCCTTCGGCGTTCGCCGCCTTGGCTCCAGCGCGTTGATGACGCGCTGAGCATTTTCTTCTTGGCGCAGATAAAGATAGGCTAAAATCTCGATCAGCTTGTTCCTATCCTTTGCGACAATGGACCACTCCGCAAAACTGCATTCGGCCGACGGAGCGGGTTTCAAAGAAAGTGGCATGACATGCCTTTAGCTGGAGGTGCCGATCAAGATCCGGGCGACTTGAACAGTTTATCAAACGAAAGTCATGCGAAGAGTGAAGGGGAAGGTCTTCCCCCTGGCCGGCACTTCGTTGCCGGCGCACCCCCTTCTGCGGGGAGACCCCGCAACGCCCCCTTCTAGAGTGAGAGTGCGGACGGGTTCGCCGTGACGGGTTGAGGGCTGGAGAAGGGTCTCCGGCACCCGTCGCGGAGAACCGCGATGTCCAGACAAGATCGCAGCGCGCCCCCGGCCTCGGACCGGGCGAACCTTTACGACGAAATCACCGGCAAGATCATCGCCGAGCTGGAGGCCGGGCAGTTTCCCTGGGTCCAGCCCTGGGGCTCGTCCACGGCGCAGGCCCCGCTCGGCCTGCCGAGGAACGCCGCTACCTCCCGCGCCTATAGCGGCATCAACATCCTGATCCTCTGGGGCGCGGTGATCCAGCATGGCTTCCCCGGCCAGGGCTGGCTCACCTACCGCCAGGCAGCCGCCCTCGGCGGCAATGTGCGCAAGGGCGAACGCGGCACCACTGTCGTCTATGCCGACCGCTTCACGCCTGAGGATGAGAAGCGCCGTGCCCGTGAGACCGGCGAGGAGCCGGGGAAAATCCCGTTCCTGAAACGCTTCACGGTCTTCAATGCCGCCCAATGCGAGGGACTGCCCGAGGAGATCGCCACCGTCGCACCGCCGCCCCCGCCGGGCCTGATCGAGCCGCAGGTCGAGGCGCTGATCCGGGCCACCGGCATCGACTTCCGCATCGGCGGCAATCGCGCCTTCTATGTCCCGTCGCAGGACTTCGTGATGGTGCCGCCGCCGCAAGCCTATTTCGAGCCGATCAACTGGCACCGGACGGCGCTGCACGAGATGGGCCACGCGACGGGCCATCCATCGCGCCTTGCCCGTGACTTCTCCGGCTCCTTCGGCACGAAGAAATACGCTTTCGAGGAACTGGTGGCCGAGATCACCGCCGCCTTCTGCTGCGCGTCGCTCGGCATCGTGCCGACCGTCCGCCATGCCGACTATATCGGCTCCTGGCTGGAGGTGCTGCGCGAGGACAACCGCGCCATCGTGCGCGCAGCCTCCCAGGCCAGCAAGGCGGCCGACTGGCTGCTCGCCTTCCTGCCGGATACCGGCGAAACCGACGATACCGATACCGGCGCGGTCGAGATCGACAGGAGGGCGGCATGATCCTCCTGACCGACGAACTGCGCGCGCAGCTTCTCGTCAATGGACGCCAGCGCGACGTTGATCATGTCCCCGTCGTGAAGTTCTTCAATCCCTTCGGCGCGGGCGTCTGGCTCGCCACCGAATTGGACGAGGATGGCGACATAATGTTCGGCTTGGCCGACATCGGCTATCCCGAGCCTGGCAGCTTCTCGCTGGAGGACCTGTCCTCTCTGCGGCTGCCGTTCGGCATGGGCATCGAGCGCGACATCCTGTTCACCGGCGATTTCCCGATCTCGATCTGGGCGGAAGCCGCGCGCGAGGCAGGCAGCATCCGGGCGGCCGAGCGGATCATCCGCACGGCGCGGCAGTCGCGATGGGAGGGTGTGTGATGCGCTTCCGTCGCTGGCACAGGCCCGAGCCCTACCGGGACACGTCGCGCAAGCGCGCGGCATTCCACCGCAAGCAGCGCCTCGAACGGGAGGCGCTGCCCCTTTTCGCCGACCAGATTGCTGCCGGCCAGCACGGCGTCGAGGAGGAAATGGCCCGCCGCGTGGTGTGGTGGGACGAACTGGAACGCGACCGGCGCAGGGAACGCGCGGCCTGGTGGCGTCGGGGGCGCGCGCGGCTCTTCTCCTTCCCCGACGAGCTGCGCCAGACGATCCGAAAAGTCTGGTGGACCTGTCCTTATCCGGCGGACCCGGCGAGCTTTGCCGATTTCCTGCATCAGATCGCGGTCGGCCGGCTCGACCCGCACCGGCCGCCGTGGGTTTTCCATGCGGCGACGCAGGCGCGGATCACACCCGACCCGTCGAGCTTCGACGCGGCCTTCCGCCAGATCGGCCACCGCAAGATCGGCGGCGGGCCGAAGGCCACGGAAGCCGACGAGTTCCTGTTCTGCGGCAATCTCGGCTCGGGCCTTCTCTTCCTGCGCTCGCGCGTCCGTCTCATCGAGCGGCACGAGAGCTTCTACACCTCGTCGGGCCACCGGCTGCGCGATTCCAAGATCGGCAGCGGCGGGCATTACGTCGAGATCGAGGTGACGGGCGATTGCCCGGACGCGGACCTAGCCACCATCGAAAGGCTCGCCCAGGCGGCCGACACGCGGCCGGTCCTCGTCTCGCGCGTCGCCCGTCGCTTGCGCGCACGGGCGGGAGATGAGCCATGAGCGACCGACCTGCTCCGCCGGGCCACAATGCCGGCCCGCCGCTCGACGACCCCGCATCCGACCGACCGGGCCGCTGCCGCGACTGCCGCCATTGGACGCCGCCGCCCGATGGCCTGGAGCGCGACTATGAGGCGTTCCGGCTCGGCCTTTCCCGCCGCCGCGTCAAGCGCCCGACCGGCTTCTGCGACCGCGTGCTTCTCGGCAACAGCAAGATTCCCGCCTTCTCGGGGACGGCGGGGAATTTCAGTTGCCGCAACTTCGAGCCGGCGCCGCCAAAGCCGGCACCCAGGGGGCGTGGCTTCGTCACCATCTGGGTCGGCAACCGCGTCGTCTGGAAAGGACCGGAGGACGAGATTCCAGCTCGCTTCCGCGACGGCGAGCCCGATCTTCCTGAGCCAGACGCGCCCTAGAAGCGTGCCGGCTCGCCTGTTTCTGGCCGTCGCCGGTCACGCGGGTTTCCGGTTCTCCGGCTCCGTGGCGCTGCCCTCCTAGAGTGAGAGGGCGGCGCTTCGCTTCGTGACGGGTTTAGGGTCGAGAGAGAGGCTCTCGGCGCCCGTCGCGGAGATACCACGATGGCCAAAGCTGCCAAGAAGAAACCCGCTGTCCCGATGATCGTCTTTTCGCGGGCGCGGGACATTCCGTTCAACCGGATCAGGCTGTCGGACAGCAATGTCCGCGAGATCGACATCGAGGCCGGTCTGGACGAACTCACCCATGACATCGACCGGCGCGAGGATCTCGTGCAGGGCCTCAATGTCCGCGCCATCCTCGACGAGGACGGCAACGAGACCGGCGATTTCGAGACCCCGGCGGGCGGCCGCCGCTACAGGTCCATCGCGCGCCTCGTGGAAGCCGGTCGCTTCCCGGCCGAAGGGCTCGTGCCCTGCATCGTCAAGAAGGCCGACGCCAAGACCTCGGCCGTCGACGACTCGCTGGCCGAGAACCTGCTGCGCCTCGCCCTGCATCCGCTCGACCAGTTCAAGGCGTTCAAGCGCATGTTCGACATGGGCATGTCGAAGGAGGAGATCGCCGATGCCTGGCGGACCACACCGCGCTACATCATGCAGCGTCTTCGCCTCGCCACCGTCGCGCCGACGCTGCACGACGCCTATGCGCGCAACGAGATGACCCTGGCGATGCTGGAAGCCTTCACGGTCAACCCCGATCACGAGCGCCAGCAACAGGTCTGGGAGCGCATCAGCACGTCGTGGCAGAAAGAGCCCTGGCAGATCCGTGGCCTGCTGACCGAGACCACGGTTCCCGCCGCCGACAAGCGCGCCCGTTTCATCGGTGTCGAAGCCTATGAGGCGGCGGGCGGCCCGGTGCTGCGCGATCTCTTCTCCGACGAGAACGGCGGCTGGTTGCAGGACGTCACGCTCCTCGACCGTTTGGTCGACGAGAAGCTGCGCACCGTCGCAGACGAGATCGCCGGTCAGGGCTGGAAGTGGATCGACGCGGCGGTCGAGCTGCCCTACGGCCACACCAACGGCCTGCGCAGGCTGGTCGGCGTGACCCAGGAGCTGACCGACGAGGAGCGCGCCGCCCGCGAGGCGCTGCGCGACGAGTATGACGAACTCGAAGCGAAGTATGCCGAAACCGAAGACCTGCCCGATGAGGTCGATCAGCGGCTCGCCGAAATCGAAGCCGAGCTGGACGCCTTCGAGGAACGACCCACCACCTTCGCACCGGAAGACATCGCCCGTGCCGGCGTCTTCGTCAGCATCGGCCGCGAGGGCGAGTTGATCATCAGCAGCGGCTATGTTCGCCCCGAGGACGAACACCCCGAGACCGACGATGGCGAGGATGCCGGCGAAGGTGCCGACCCGTCCGATCCTGATGCCGTGCAGCGCGCCGTCATCACCGTCGGCGGCGAGCCGGTTCCGGACGCAGACGAGGAGGAGGACGATGCCGTCAAGCCGCTTCCCGAGCGGCTGGTGACGGACCTGACCGCCTGGCGGACGCTCGCGCTGCGCAATGCGTTTGCCGAGAATCCGCATGTTGCCATGACGGCCCTGCTGCACAAGCTGGTCCTCGACACCTTCGAGCGCACCTCCACCTCGGGAACCAGCCTCTACGCCGCGGTGCGTCACATCTATCTCCCCACTGACGCGACCGGGCTCGCGGACAGTGCCGCCGCGAAGATGATCGACGAGCGCGCGGACGCCTGGCGGGGCGACATCCCCTCCGGTGATGACGACCGGCTCTGGGGCTGGATCGACGGTCTCGACGATGCCAGCCGCCTGGCGCTGCTCGCCCATTGCGTCAGCTTCGGCGTTAACGCGCTCTACGAGCGGCCCAACCCCTATTCGGGGAATGGCATCTCGCAGCACGGTCTCGACCGCCGCATGGCCGAGGCCGAACGGCTCGCACAGGCCACCTGCCTCGATCTCGTCGAAGCGGGCTGGAAACCCACGGTGGAAAACTATCTCGGCCGCGTGACCAAGACCCGCATCCTCGAAGCGGTGCGCGAAGGTGCCGGAGATCGTGCCGCCGATCTCATCGCACATCTCAAGAAGGGCGACATGGCGAAGGAGGCCGAACGGCTTCTGGCCGATACCGGCTGGCTGCCGGAACCGCTGCGCTCCACCATCGAAGCGCAGGCCGTGGATGGCGCGACCGATCAGGACGAGGATGGTGTGGCGCTGCCCGACTTCCTCGCCGCCGACGACGAGGAGGCCGCCCCCGAGACCGCCGGCGATCCGGCCGCTCTCGTCGCCGCCGAGTGACCTGCACCCGCGGGGCGGCTTCGGTCGCCCCGCTTTCCATCCCCTTCCGCCTCAAGGCCCGGCATCTCGCCGGGCCGTTTTCGTTTCAGGAGACCAGATTCATGTCCGCTTCCCTCATCTTCGACATTGCGCCGCTCGGCTCGCTCGTCGCCTACAGCGATGGCCAACCGAAGCCGCCATCTCGCTTCACCAGAAAGCTCGCCGCGTGGAAATCCCGCAACGGGGTCGGCCGCCTCGTGCGCAAGGAGCCGGGCCGCGAGCGTCCGACCTATACGACACCACCGTCCTTCACCCTGCATGAAGGCAATTTCGGCGAAGGCGGCATCATTCTTATCACCGTCTTGCGCAGCTACGGCATCGACAGCGATCTGAGCTTCCGGGTGATCGAGCGCCCGAAGATCGGTCAGGTCCGCGTCGTGCAGGATGTCGGCGGGAACGTCGAGTTGCTTCACCTCGCGGAGGACCGCGAGGCGGCCGAACTCTGGCTCGCCGGGAAAGGATACAGCCGCGCCCGTCTCGAGGGGATCGCGGCCGACGAGGTAGGTGCCTATGCCATCGAGGGCCGTACCGCCGCGTGATCCTCGCACATCCCCGTCCATCCGGCCCGCCGTCCAGCGACGGCGGGCCATTTTGTTTCAGGAGACAAGTAAAATGACCGTTCCATCCGAGACCAAGACCGCACCAGACCGACCCGTTCCGCAGACTGTCCATCTCGCCATCTATGAACACCGTCATGGCACGGATGTGCGCGTATTCCTCGACGCGGACCAAGCCTTCGCATGGCGCACAGACATCGCCAAGGCTTGGTGGAGCGACGCCTTCGAGGACGATCCCCCGCCCGACGACGAAATCGGCGCGGAGTATTTCGAGCGGATGCTGGAGCGCGACGAGTATTTCTCGACGATGCCGCGCGACATCGAAACCGGCGATCACTCCCCCGCCGATCCGGCGGGCCTCGGTCCGAGCGCCGACACGGAAAGTTCGGCATGATGACGGTCGATGAAATCTTCTCCGACGACGGCCGCAATCTTCCCTCGGAGCGATCGCTTCCGTGGGAGGAAACCCGCGGTGGCGTCACCGTGTCGTGGAGCCGAAGCCGCATTGGGCCGAGGACATGCGCGCCTTCCGGCTTGGTTCCCACGAATACTGCCGCTATGCCGACTGGACGGCATATGGTGCCCGGACGCGCTTTTACGGGCATATCGACACCTCTGGCGACGATGTGATGATGAAGGCCCGCGCCATGATCGCCCGTGAAATTGCCGATGGGTTCTGGGACTGACCGGCCCTCAAAGCTGTGCCTGCACACCGGGGCCGCCGGGGATCGCTGCTCACGCAGCGATGGAACGAGATCCAGCTTCACCATTGCGTCACCCTTTCGTCGTCACGATGCAGCGGGTTCCGTCCCCGGCCTGAAACACGTCCTGGAACCTGCCCGGCAACGAGGCTGGCGCGGCGGAGCATCTGCGACGGGCTTCCGGCCCCTGTCGGAGGCAAAACACCACCCCCGCTTCCATTCGCGAACCTTGGTCCGACCGTCTCTTCGTCAATCAACCCGCAAGGGGTCGGCTTACGCGAGCGTGCCGCCCTCGGGGATTCGGAAAGAGTCCGAACGCCCGAGGGTGATTGCAGATCCGGTCGGACACTTCGGGCGCCTGTCGCGCGGGGGATGGTCCCCCGCCTCCCAAAACAGGAGCCGGAACCGATGTCCTACGCAGATGCCACCGCCTTCGCCGCCAGCCTCGCCACCACCTTGATGGTCTCGATCATCGTGTTTCAGGCCGGGGATGGCACCCACGGCGCCATGCCCGCCGACGAGTTCGACGGAGACGAGGAGATGGTGAAGCTGGAGCTCGATCCCTTCGGCTGAGGCGCGAGAAGCGCCTCACCCCGACGGCCCGGCTTGCGCCCGGGCCGTTTCCGTCTCGCCGCCCCGCGCCTCTCCGGAGGCATGCCATCCCGTCGGGGATGACGATGGATGTGCGCCACGCTGCGCGCGGTGAAGAGGGAGAGATCGGCCGGGACCGGGTGGTCCGGGCCGTGCAGAGAGCGCCGCCAGCCCGGGCTTCCCATACCGGCGCTCGGGAGACCTTCCATGCCCAACCATGTCACCAACCGGGTCGTCGTGACCGGCCCGTCCGCAGCCATCGCGGCTTTCCGCGCCGCGTTTCTCGTCGAGAATGTCGAAGCCGATGAAGACGGAAAGGAGCATCCTTTCACCCGCTTCGACTTCAATCGCATCATTCCGCGTCCGACGATCCTCGAGCAGACCGAAAGCAGCACCGCCGTCAGCATGGGCCTTCTGGTGCTCGGTCGTCCCGAGATCATAAAGGATGGCTTCGGAACCCCCTCGATCGAGGCCGAGGTGGCTCGCTATCTCGGCTTGCCCTGGGTGCAAGAGGTTGGCGTCACCGACTATGAGAGTCTCAAGACCCTGCTGACCCAACGTGATCCGGGTTGCGTCGCCAAGGCCGAGATCGCGATCAGGGCCTATGAGGAATGCGGCCATGCCTCCTGGTATTCCTGGTCGATCAGCAACTGGGGTACCAAATGGAACGCCTATTCTTTCGAGGTGATTGAGGAGCGCGAGGGCCGGCTCGAATTCCGTTTCGACACGGCCTGGTCGCCGCCGGAGCCGGTCTTCGCTGCCCTCGCCGATCACCCGGAATGCGAAGACCTTCGCATCGATATCCAGGGCTTTGACGAAGGCTGGCTCTTCGCCTACCGGGCGGAAATCTCCTGCGGAATCTATGACATCGAAAGCATCACCCCGACGCCCGAGCTCTACGCGGAAATCTATGGAGAGCCCTGCGTCGATGAAGACGGCGAGGCCGAGGACCCGGTACCAGGCGCGGCCATGATCTGAGCGTGCCCGCCCGCTCGGCCCCAGAGGCAGAGAGGGGGCGGGTGAGGGCGAACCGGGATGGGCAGAGAGAGCGCCGCCCGGTTCGTCCTTCCAGCTCTCCCGGAGACCTCTCATGACCGACAAACCCGATCCCCAGGTGATCGACATCAATGCGATCGTCGCCCGCCACTTCGCCGAGCAGGCGGAGCACAACCTTCGCGCCGAGGCACCGCGCCGGGCCAACAAAGCGGCGCTCTTCGATACGCTGGCCGCCGCCGGCATCACCCAGGTCATCGTGACCTTCGATGGCAGCGGTGACAGCGGCCAGGTCGAGGAGATCGACGCCCGCGCCGGCGGCGAGGTGGCCGATCTTCCTGAGGCCGAGATCGCGATCTGCTCCCCCGTCTGGGGGTCCGACAAGATCAAGCGCAGCACGATGTGCGTCGAAGCTGCCATCGAGCAATTCGCCTACGACCTCTTGGCCGAAACCCATGGTGGCTGGGAAAACAACGACGGTGCCTTTGGCGAGTTCACCTTCGACGTCGCCACGCGAAGCATCTCGCTCGACTACAACGAGCGCTTCACCAGCAGCGAATACTACAGCCACGAGTTCTGAGGGAGGCGAGCATGGCACATCCGTATCATCACGCCCTCTCCTCTGTGAAAAAGTGGGGCGGCACGGTCGATGACTACCTGCCCATCCACTCCTGGTTCGATGCCTCGAAGGAAATCCTGGCCGATTTCCGGCATCGCGCGCTTCGGCATCATGCGGAGGGCATCTTCATGGCCGAAACGATCTTCGGCCCGACCATCACGCTTTCGACCGGGCGGGTGATCCCGACCCGGTGGATCGGCGAGCAGCATGTGCGCGAGGATCTCGGCCATATCCCGTCCTTCGCCGATTGGGCGCGGGCGATCCGTCCCGAACCCTGGATGGGGCGAACGCAGCGCATCGAGCCGGAGGTCGATCCGCATTGCGCGTCGGCGGCCACGGCGGCCGGAGGCTGAGATGTTCAGCCAGTATCTCCGGCTCGGCCTCAGCATCCATGCCTCTGGCTGTGCCGTCGTTCGTGCTGCGGCACGTCTTCTGCACCCGGACGTCCGGCGCGAGCGCCGCTTCCGGCAGTCGCGGAAGAATTTCTATCGCGAAATGCTGGGCTATCACGCGAAGGCGCGGAAGCTCGCCCGTGACTGGCGGCTCTGACGTCGGAACGTCTCGCCACAAACAGCACCGGGGCTGGCCGTTTCGGCCTCCCCCGGACTTTTCCTTTACCCCGGGCGCCGTCAGGCGATCTTCAGATCGTCCGCCGATTTTCCAGCGTTCAGCCATTCGCCGAACCATTGCGGCTTGCGCCCGCGCCCCGACCAGGTGAGCGAGGGGTTTTCCGGATGGCGGTATTTCGCCTCCGAGACGCGCTTCGCTTTGCGGGGTAGGTCGAAAAGATCGGCCACGTCGTAGCCGAGTTCCTTCGCCAGAGCCTCCACCTTGGCGCGCGCCGCGGCTTTTTCCCGCTCAGCGAAGCTGGCGATCGCCTTTTCCACTGCCTTCTGGTGCGCCTTGAGTTCCTTGAGCGACAGGTCATCGAGATTGGGGCTGGTCATTGGACCCTCGTGATTGCGATGCAACGCAGAGTATTCATGGTTTTGCGCCCAGACAACCAAGTAGAAAGCCGGAAAATCGTAGATCCGGATGCGCGTATATCAGGCCGTTGAAGGTGCGGCGGCGGAGTATTTCCTGAAGATCAAGGTCAGAGGAAGAGGAGGGTCGGGTTCTTCGTGACGGGTTCAGGGCTGGGGGAGAGTCCCCCGGCGCCCGTCGTGGAGATACCCGATGAAGAACGTCGTGCCCATTTCGACCACCACGATGGTCGCACAGGTGGTTTCCGGTCTCGCCAAGGCCAGCAGATTTCCGCTGTTGGTCTCATGCCTCGGCGATCTCGAATTCGGGGGCGGACTTGCCCATGGAGGCTATTCCATCGAGCAGATGGCAATCCTCACCCGGACTACCTGCCTGGAAGAGGCCATCGTCCATGCCGAAACCCGTATCGAGGACGACGCCATCGCGGACCTCCCCGAAGACGCCAGCGGCTTCGTTGCAAAGCTGATCGTCATTCAGGATGACGAGAAATGTCTCGCCCTCGCAGGCAAGGTCCATGCACGGAGCGTCAGCTGGTGCCCGCCCGTCATTTCCGATGGCGAGGCCCGGCTGGTGGTCCAGAAAGCGAGCGGGATCCGCGCCGGTGCGGCTTTCGAGGCAGGCCGGAACAATCAGATCGCCGCGCATCGGCTGCGCTTCCGGGCCAGCGTGCTCGAGGGACGCCTGGTCGATCCATTCTGGCGCGCGACGGCCCACGCGGCCGTGCTTCTCGCCGCATGAGCCCCGCCATGGCCGAATACACCGTCAAGGTCGGATTCTGGGTCTGGGCCTTCGACGGCTTCACCGTCGAAGCCGACAGCGACGAAGCGGCAATCGAGAAGGCCAAAGCGGCCGCCCACGAGACGATGGAATCCAGGGCCTGGCCCGAACACATCGACCATGTCACGCCGGGCGATCATCGCGTCGTGGCGGAGGATGTCGCCTTCGAGAGCGACCGCATCCATCCCGCGCCAGAGGCATGACCCCGGACATCGTCCACCGACAGCACCCGGCCATCGTGCCGGGCCTTTGCGTTTCAAGGAGCAAACCCATGCCCGACTACACGGTCGAAGTCACCTATCATCTGCCCGTCTATCGACAGCGCAGCTATTCGGCGGACACACCCGCGCAAGCCTGCCGCCTTGCCATTGAGGACGATGGCTGGGGGGACGCCCGGGAGGACGCGGACAGCTCCGGCGAAAGCCACGTCACCGGCATCTGGGAGGGCGCAGACGCGGCCTATTCCGGCCAGGAGATCCCCGTCCCATCGCATTTCGCAGAGACGGTGCAGCGAAAGGCCGGGCATTTCGACATGCTGCTCGACGCGCTGCGTATCCTGTCGGCGGATGCGCGGGCCAAGCGGATCCCGAGCCCGGAGGTGCAGGCGAAGGCGGCCTGGGCCATCGTGCGGGGAGAGGCGATCCTTGCCGGCGCCCGCGATCCCGATGACCCCATGCGGTTGCCGCCTGCGACCTTCACCCTTGCGGTGCTGGACGAGGACCGGGTGCGGCGGCGCATCGCCACGCTTCTCGCCACGGACCGGCGCTTCCAAAGTCTGACGCCGCAATCGGTCCATGACGCCGATATCCAGGCGGCCTTTGCCGCGGTCACTGCCGATGCCGATCTCTCGCGGCAGGTCACCTACCACGAGTTTCAGGCGGCCTATGCCGCGCTGACGGCGGCAAGCCAGCGCATCAGCCAGTCCTGACCCGTCCCGACATCCCCCCTCAATCCTGGCCACTCGCCGGGACCCAACCGCTCAGGAGGCGACCATGGCCGACTACTACACGCATTTTTCCTGCCTGCTCGACGTGGGAGCGCCGGAGATTGCCGCGCGCGCGGTCGATCTCTACCTGCACCTGCAGGACGAAGATCAAGAGAGCGCCGAACCCCAGTGGCACGGCTTCGACGTATCGCGCATCAATGAACCGGGACGCTCCCTCCTCTGGATCCACAGCGAGGATTCCGGCGACGTCGAAAACGTCGTCGCCTTCGTCCTGCGCTGCGCCGAGGAGTTCGATCTGACCGGACTCTGGGGCTTCACCTACAGCCATAGCTGCTCGCGCCCCCGCATCGACGCCTTCGGTGGTGGCGCCCAGGTCCTCGACCTTGGCGCCCGCAAATCCATCGGTTGGATGGACGCAGCGCACTGGCTCCAGGCCGCCCTGCAAGGCATCGACCCCGACGAATGACCCCGCCGCCGCAGCGGCGGAGCCTGTAGCCCATCCCAGCTTTTCCTCACGGCCCGGCCATGGCGTCGGGCTTAGTCATGTCAGGAGACCATCATGACAAGCTTTCTCACCCATTTCGCCTGCCTCCTTGATGTCGGCACCCCCGACAATGCCGCGCGGGCCCTCGACATCTACAACACGCTTGCGGAAGAAAATGCTGGGGAGGACCCTCCCTCCGATTTCTTCGCCCTCTCGATCCAGCCTGAACATGGCGGCACCCATCTCTGGATGCATGACGACGGCAACGGCGATCCGGAGGCGCTCATCCAGTTCGTGAAGCGCTGCGCCGCCGCGTTCGGCCTGACCGGCAGATGGGGCTTCCAATACGCGACCACCGCCACGAGGCCGCGGTCGGATGCCTTCGGCGGTGGCGCGCATGTGCTCGATCTCGCCAGCGGCAAGACCGTGGACTGGATCTAAACCGATGGCTGGCTCGCCGGCGTCCTGGCCGAGGGCGACGCCGGTGCCTGAGGTTCTGGAAATCACCGTCTTTCGCTTCGACGAACTCACGGAGGACGCCAAGGACCGGGCGCGCGCCTGGTATCGCGACGGCGAGTTCGACTACGACTGGTATGATGCCGTCTATGAGGATTTCCAGCATATCGCGGAAATCCTCGGCATCCGCTTCAAGACCCGCACCGTGCGCCTCATGGGCGGCGGCACACGCCAAGACCCCTGCATCTGGTTCACCGGCTTCTGGTCGCAGGGCGATGGTGCCGCGTTCGAAGGTCATTATTCTTACCGCAAGGGTGCGGCGGCGGAAATCCGTGCCTATGCGCCGAAGGATGCGCAACTGCACCGCATCGCGGATGTCCTGCAAGAAGTGCAGCGGCGCAACTTCTACCAGTTGACCGCCGAGGCGACCCACCGGGGTCGATACTATCACGAATACAGCATGGCGATCGCCGTTACCCGCGACAGTCCTACCTGGCAGGATATGACCGCCGATGCCGAAGAGACCGTGACGGAGGCGCTGCGCGATCTCGCCCGCTGGCTCTACCGGCAGCTCGAGCAGGAATACGACGCCATCTCCTCGGACGAGGCCGTGGCCGAGACGATCCGGGCCAATGACTATACCTTCACGGGAGCGGGAAACCGCTTCGGCTGAAACCCGGCTTTCAGGTTCTACAGAGCCGATCGCACATCCGTCTGCGAGAAATCATCCCCGACATAGAGCAGCGGACAGCCGCGCTCGGCGGCGACCTCATAGGCGAAGCAATCGCCATAGTTGAGACTGGCGGGATGGATGCCCTTGCCCCAGCGGGCATAGGCTTCCGCGATCCGGCGCGCCGAGCCTTCCGTGACGGAGACGATCTCGAACCCCAGGCCCTCGACCAGCGCGGCGATCTCTTCGCCGACATTGCGGCGCCCGGCGACGATCAGCGTCTCGGCCACGGTCCCGGCCGAGATCAGCAGGCCGTCTGCCGCCTCGATCGCCGCCATGCAGGCTTCGGCCTGCGGCTCGTCCAGCACGATGGCCATCAGCGCCGAAGTGTCGACGGCGATCACGCCGGCATCCCGTCATCCCCGTAGAGGAAATCCTGGCTGCGCGCGGCATCGGTGCCGGGCAGCACCTTGCCCCGCGCCGTGGCGCGGACCCGCTCCATCAGCGCGCGCCGGCCTTTCGGGCTCGCCGCGACAGCAACCGGCACGAGGCGGACGACCTCGTGGCCCCGCCGGGTCAGGATGACCTCGTCGCCGGCTTCCGCCCGCTTCACCAGCTCAGTGAGCTGCCCTTTCGCCTCGGTGACAGAAACCCTCATCGCACATCGCTCCAAGTGCCATCCGCTCTCATGCTGAAGATGGACCATGGAATGGTCCAGTTCAAGCCCGAAGAGAGCGAGAGGAGGGCCGGGAGGGGGCGCCTCCGGACGGGCTGAGAGAGGGTCGTCCGGCTGGTGTCCCTTTCCCCTCCCGGAGACCGATCATGGCCCTGCCCGAACTTGCTTCCCAATCCGCAACCCGCGTCCCCGAGGACCGCCGCATGGACTTCCTGCCGCGTCTCTTCGGCCTGCACCTGCTCATCATCGGCGAGCACACCGTCTTCCGCTTCATGGAGACCCTCAGCCCCGGCGACTACGGCGGCGGCCTCTGGGATTTCTACGAACGCGCCGGTCAACCGCTCTATCTCGTGCCGACCTCGAAGCCCCGCTACCGCCTCTTCTGCGAAGGCAACGGCTTCGAGGGCGAGGTTTCGGCGGATGCTGCCGGGATCATCGCCACGCTCTTCGCCTTCTCGCATCTCTCCTTCCGCTACGATGACGACGAACTCGCGGAAGGCTATGGCCGCCTCTACGACTACGCCACCGATCACCCGGAGGCGGCGGAGATCTTCCAGGCCATCGACTGACTGCTTGATGGGTCCCGGCCTGAGGTCGGGGCGCGTTCCCCTCCCTGGCAGTCCTCGCCCGAGAGCGAGAGATGGGCTGGGGAGGGCGCGGATCCGTGCGGCGGAGAGAGCGCCGTGCGGAGTCCATTCCCAGAACTCAACCGAGGACTCCCCGATGAACATGATTTCCGCATCCGCGGCGGAATCCGCCACCGCGCCGCTTTCGCTCGCCCGTGACGCCGAGACCGCCGCCGCCGTCTTTGCTGCCGCCGGGCTCATTCTTCCGCATCTTGAGAAAGGCCAGCGCATCGACGCGACCTTGCTGCGCCAGGCTATGGAAACCGCCTTCGGCGCCTCCGACACCACCGGCGCCTGGGACTGGAAGGCGGCCTACGAAGCCTGCGAAGCCGTCATGGTTCTCATGCTGCGCAAATACGGAAAGACGCTGATCCGTAAAGCCGGGTCTCCGGCAGCGGCGCTCCCCCTGCTCGCCAGGATCGTCTCCCTCCTGCCGACGCAGACCCGCCGCTCGGAGGAAATGCAGAGCTACCAGCAGTTCTCGACCCCTGCTCCCCTCGCCTTCGCCGCCGCCACGGCCGCGGCGATCACGGCCGCGGATCGTGTCCTCGAACCTTCCGCCGGGACGGGACTGCTCGCCATCCTCGCCGAAATCGCGGGTGGCAGACTGATCCTCAACGAACTGGCCGACATGCGCGCCGGCCTCCTCGACCTTCTTTTTCCGGGCGTCACCGTGTCGCGCTTCGATGCCGCACAGATCGACGATCACCTCGATCTCCCGGTGGTGCCCTCCGTCATCCTGATGAACCCGCCCTTTTCGGTCCTGGCGAATGTCCAGGGGCGCGTTGCCGATGCCGCCTTCCGCCATGTCGCTTCGGCGCTGGCGCGGCTCGCGCCCGGCGGGCGTCTCGTGACCATCACCGGCGCGAGCTTCAACCCGGAAAACCCGACCTGGGATCGGCATTTCCGGCGGCTTCAGGAGCGCGGCCGCATTGTCTTCTCCGCCGCGATCGATGGGGCGGTCTATGCGAAACATGGCACGACGATCGACACGCGCCTGATGGTGATCGACAAGCTGCCCGCCGACCACCCGGAGCACTTCCCCGCCAGCCCCGGCATCGCGCCGGATGTCGCGACGCTGATTAGCTGGATCACCGAACATGTCCCGCCGCGCCAGCCTGTCGATCCCGCCGTCGCCGTTCCGGTTGCCGCGCCACGTTCCGTGCGCGGCTATCTGGCTCGTGCCGCCGGCCCGGCAGCCCGGTCTGCCGGCACCTCCGATCCAGAGGGCATCGAGCTCGTCTATGAGACGCTCGACTGGAAACCTGTGGAGGGCGCGGCCCGGCTCACGGATGCGATTTATGAGGAATACGGATTGCAGGCGATCCGTATTCCCGGCGCGCAGCCGCATCCGACCAAGCTTGTCCAGTCGACGGCCATGGCCTCGGTCGCACCGCCGAAGCCGAGCTATCGGCCACGCCTGCCCGCTGACATCTGCGAGCACCTCTCCGACGCGCAACTCGAAACCGTGATCTATGCCGGCGAGGCCCATTCCGACCACATCGCCGGGGCCTGGACCGTGGATGAGACCTTCGACACCCTCGCCGCCGCCTCCGAAGGCGCAGCAGGTGCCGTCCGCTTCCGCCGCGGCTACTTCCTCGGCGACGGCACCGGCGCCGGCAAGGGCCGCCAGTCCGCCGGCATCATCCTCGACAGCTGGATGCGCGGGCGCCGCAAGGCTGTCTGGATCAGCAAGTCGGACAAGCTGATCGAGGATGCCCAACGCGACTGGTCGGCTCTCGGGATGGAACGCCTGCTGGTCACGCCGCTCTCACGATTCCCCCAAGGCAAGCCGATCACGCTCGCGGAGGGTATCCTTTTTCTTACCTATGCTACGCTACGGTCTGACGATCGCGGCGAAAGGGTTTCGCGGGTCAGGCAAATCGTCGAATGGTTGGGCTCCGACTTCGATGGAGTGATCATTTTCGACGAAAGCCATGCTATGGCCAATGCCGCTGGTGGAAAGGGAGAACGCGGCGACGTCGCCGCCTCGCAGCAGGGCCGTGCGGGCCTTCGCCTGCAGCACGCCGTGCCGGATGCCCGCGTCGTCTACGTCTCGGCCACCGGCGCGACGACGGTCCACAACCTTGCCTACGCGCAAAGGCTGGGCCTCTGGGGTGCTGAGGACTTTCCGTTCGCCACCCGTGCCGAGTTCGTCGAGGCCATCGAAGCTGGCGGCGTTGCGGCCATGGAGGTCCTGGCGCGCGACCTGCGCTCGCTCGGTCTCTACAGCGCCCGGTCGCTCTCCTACGACGGTGTCGAATACGAGCTGGTCGAGCACCAGCTGACCGACGAACAGCGTCGCATCTACGATGCCTACGCCGGGGCTTTTGCGATCATTCACAACAACCTCGACGCCGCCATGCAGGCTGCCAATATCACCGGCGACAGCGGCACCTTGAACAGGCAGGCCAAGTCCGCCGCTCGGAGCGCCTTCGAAAGCACCAAGCAACGCTTCTTCGGCCATCTCTTGACCAGCATGAAGACGCCGACCCTGATCCGCTCCATCGCCCGCGATCTGGACGACGGACATGCGGCCGTGGTCCAGATCGTCTCGACAGGCGAAGCCTTGATGGAACGCCGGCTCGCTGAACTGCCGACCGAGGAGTGGGCCGACATCCGCGTAGACATCACGCCCCGCGAGTATGTCCTGGACTACCTCGCCCATTCGTTCCCTGTGCAACTCTACGAGCCCTTCACAGACAGCGAGGGCAACACGACCTCGCGGCCGGTTTTTCGCGATGGCCAGCCGGTCGAGAGCCGCGAGGCCGTCGCCCGCCGCGATGACCTGATCGCGAAGCTGGCAAGCCTGCCGCCCGTCCCCGGTGCGCTCGACCAGTTGATCCAGCAATTCGGGACCGAGATGGTCGCCGAAGTCACGGGCCGGTCCCGCCGCATCATCCGCAAGCGCGGCTCCGGCACGACAGCCGACCGGCTTGTCGTCGAGACCCGCGCTGGTGCGGCAAATCTCGCCGAGACCCAGGCCTTCATGGACGACCAGAAGCGAGTTCTTGTCTTCTCGGACGCCGGCGGCACCGGGCGCAGCTATCACGCCGAACTCTCGGCGCGAAACCAGCGCCTCCGCGTCCACTACCTGTTGGAGCCGGGTTGGAAGGCGGATGCCGCGATTCAGGGCCTTGGCCGAACCAACCGCACCAATCAGGCACAGCCACCCCTCTTCCGGCCGATCTCGACCGACGTGAAAGCCGAGAAGCGCTTCCTCAGCACGATCGCCCGGCGTCTCGACACGCTCGGCGCGATCACGCGGGGACAGAGGCAGACGGGTGGCCAGGGGCTGTTCCGCCCCGAGGACAATCTGGAGAGCTTCTATGCCCGCGATGCCTTGCGCCAGCTCTATCTCCTGCTGGTGCGGGGGCGGGTCGAAGGCTGCTCGCTGGAACGCTTCGAGGAAGCCACCGGCCTGAAACTGATGGACTCGAATGGCATCAAGGACGAGTTGCCGGGCATCACCACCTTTCTCAATCGCATGCTCGCACTGACCATCGAGCTTCAGGGTCTCCTCTTCACCGCCTTCGAGCAGTTGCTGACGGCTAAGATCGAAGGGGCGATCGCAGCCGGCACCTATGACCTCGGCCTCGAGACGTTGCGCGCCGAGTCCTTCATCGTCGCCGACCGGAAGGTGATCTATACGCATCCGGGCACGAGCGCCGAAACCCGGCTGCTCACGATCACCCAGCGCGAGCGCAACCGTCCACTGAAGCTTGAAGCGGCACTGGCTCAGCTTGACGATCCGCGCTCCCTGCTGCTGATCAACGAGCGGTCTGGCCGCGCGGCTGTCCAGATCCCGACCAGCAGCGTCATGCTCGACGACGGCGAGATCGAGCGGCGCGTCCGTCTGGTCCGACCGATGGAAGCTCAGAACGTCCCGATCAGAATGATGGGCGACACCCATTGGATCGCGGCAGACCGGGACGCCTTCGCGCCCGCATGGAATGCCGAGGTCACCGAGGTGCCGGAATTTTCCGACAGCACCATCCATGTCGTCACGGGCTTGCTGCTGCCGATCTGGAAGCGCCTGCCCAACGAGTCGACACGAGTCTATCGGCTCCAGACCGACGCGGGGGAGAGGATCATCGGCCGCCGCGTGTCCCCTGCATGGGTCGCGAACGCCACCGCCACCGAGAAGCCTTCTCTAACAGCAACAGACGCCTTCACCGCACTCATGGACGGGCGCACGATCCTCGATCTCGCCGAAGGTCTGCAATTGCGCCGGGTCCGGGTGATGGGCGCCTCGCGCATCGAATTGTCCGGCTTCACCGACACGATGCGCCAGCGCCTCACAGCCTATGGCCTCTTCCACGAGATCATCTCCTGGAAGCTGAGGATGTTCGTTCCCGCAGACTCCAGCGGAGTCGAGGTTCTTGGCAAGCTCCTCGACCGTTGGCCGGTCGCCCGCGTCAGCGAGCGGGAGGCCGCCTGATGCTGCGTCACGAGGCCACCGAACTGGCGATCCGTCTCGGCCAGGTGGCCGAGGCGGTTTGCCGCCACTATCTGTCCTCCGGGCAGAAAGCTGGTCGCTACTGGCTTGTCGGTGACGTGCACAACACGCCGGGCCGATCGATGTTCGTCCGCCTCACCGGGCCCGAACGCGGCAGGGGCGCGGCTGGTAAATGGACCGACGCAGCCACGGGCCAGCATGGTGACATGCTCGACGTCATCCGCGAATCCTTGCGCCTCGTGGATTTCAAGGACGTCGCGGAGGAAGCGCGCCGCTTTCTGAGCTTCCCGCATCCCCTGCCGGAGGTCGAACCCCGAAGGTGGCATGCGATCCCAGCGCCGTCGGGCTCGACCGAGGCGTCGCGGCGCCTCTTCGCCATGTCGCAGCCGATCACCGGGACACTTGCGGAAACGTATCTGCGCGGACGCGGCATCACGGCTTTGCACGATACCGCCGCTCTGCGATTCCACCCGCGGTGCTACTATAGCCCGGACCGGGGTCCCACCGAGATCTGGGCGGCGCTGATCGCATCCGTCACCGACCTGGCCGACCATCAGACCGGCGCGCATCGCACCTGGCTCGCCCCGGACGGTCGCGGCAAGGCGCCTGTCGAAACGCCGCGGCGGGCGATGGGCGATCTGCTCGGCCATGGGGTGCGTTTTGGTCGCTCGGGTGACGTTCTCGCTGCGGGAGAGGGGATTGAGACCGTGCTGTCGGTTCGCTCGGCCCTGCCCTTCCTGCCGGCGATGTCGGCGCTTTCGGCGGGACATCTCTCCGCCATCCTGTTCCCGGAGGCGTTGCGCCGGCTCTATGTTATCCACGACCGCGACCCGGCCGGGATCGGCGCGCGGGACAGCTTGGTCGCCAGAGCCTTCGAGGCCGGGATCGAGGTGGTCGGGCTGACGCCAGTACGCGGCGATCACAACGACGATCTCCGGGCCTTCGGCCTCCATGCGCTTCGGGCGGCCTTGAAGGATCAGCTTCATCCTGAGGACGTCAGCCGGTTTCTGGTGGTCTGAGCGGCCGCGACTGGCAGGTGATCGGCCCGGCGGCTCCTTCACCTGTCGACGCGGGACATCTCGCAGAGCACTTCGCCCGGGAGAGCCGCTGCCCACGGCCTTCTGAGAGGGCGAGCGGCCCACAAACGGTCCGGTCAGGCAATGGCCGCGACCGGCTAATTTCCGCCGGCGGGGACGAGCCCCGCCTTTGCATCGCGAAACAAATTAGCCGGACCCGGCCATCAAGGCCCTCGCGCGCGAGGGCTGCCAGACCGGCCCGTCCGTGGGCTTTCGTCGCCACGAAGGCCGCGATGGGCGCGGCTTACCCGGCGAAGGATGCCCGAGATGACCGACCACGACGACAAAGCAGGTTCTGAACCGTCCCAAACCACCTCCCAGACCGCTCACGCGCTCGCCGAACTCCAGCTCTATGGCTGGCGTCCATTCCAGGATGAACCCGATCCCCGGCCGCTTCCCGAAGGCAACATGGTGGCCTCGGCCGTCACGGATATCTTCGACGCGCTGGTCGCCACACTCAGCGACACCCGCCTCGAGCCCGATCTCGAAGAACTGCTCTGGGCGACGGTCAATCTGTTCCAGCGCGCCACCGACCGGATCGAGCGGTCCCTCGATGACAACGAACAGGCCCAGCGCCGCCTCCAGCGCGAACAGGACGGCAGCGAGGTAAAGAGCGTCGAACTCGAGCGCCTCACTGCAGAGGGGCAGACCCTGATCGAGCGCCGCAACAGCATGGAGCTCTTCCGCGACCTCTCCTCCGAAGCGTTCACGGTCCACACCCACTCGCCCTGGCATCCCCGGACCGGCTCGAAGGTCAGCCATCGCAACCTCACCTCGGCGATGATCGACAGCCGCGACTTCATCGCCGCGAAGCGCCGGGCCGAAGCGGAGCTGCTGCTGCCCGCCGGTCCGAAGGTCGCCGTCACGGGCGGGGCGGATTTCAACGACCATCGCCTGATCTGGGCGCGCCTCGATCAGGTCCATGCGAAGCACAGCGACATGGTCCTGCTGCACGGCGGCTCGCCCAAAGGCGCCGAACTGATCGCCGCCCGCTGGGCCGATCACCGCAAGGTGCCCCAAGTCGCCTTCCGGCCCGACTGGAACAAGCACGCCAAGGCAGCACCCTTCAAGCGCAACGATCTGATGCTGGATGCGCTGCCCATCGGGGTCCTCGTATTCCCGGGCACGGGGATCCAGGAAAATCTCGCCGACAAGGCCCGCAAGCTCGGCATCCCGGTCATGAAATTCGACGGCGGGGCGTAAGCCCCGCCTGCCCGGGCGGCACGCGGCCCGGGTTCCCTTGACGAAACTCAACCCTGGAGTGCATAATGAAGCTCACTCGAAGAACCGGCGAAGCAATCTCAGTCGCAGGCGGTGCGTATCCTCAGGCAGCCTGTCGTGATCCCCATCCGTTCACGTGGAGGCTCCGATGTTCCTGATCCTGCTTGCCATCTCGCTCGCTTTCGCCGCTTGCGTAATCGCCTTCAATTTCGCGATCTACGCTCTGCCCTTCATGGTCGGTCTGACGGCCTTCCAATATGTCTGGGCGTCTGAAGCCGGTTTCTTCATGTCGGCTCTCGCTGCCCTCGGTGCGGCGATCCTCTCGGTCGGCTTCGTCATCGCTGTTCTGGGCTTCGCCAAGAACCCGTACTTCCGTCTCTTTGCTCTCGCTCTGTTCGCCATCCCCGCGACGATTGCCGGCTATGCCCTCGTCTATGGCATCACCAAGAACGCCATCGACTCGACCATCGCACTGAACATCCTCGGCGGGATCGGCGGGGTTGCCATTGGCGGTGCCGCCATGGCGCACCTCAGTGCGCTCGGACAGTCGGTTCTATCCCGCTGAAGCCACCTGCTTTGCGCTCCGACCTGAACCCCGCGGCAAGCCTGTTGCTGCGTCCTTCGGAAAATTCTCTGAAGATTCGGTCTGCAGCCAGCGGCGAACTGGCCAGGGGAATGCTCGATCGCAAGCAACCCTCTCGGGCCGGAGTTGATAGCGATCAGAGCGCAAGCGGTCACGTGGGACGTCGACTCTCGACCATTCTTAACGAGATTCCACCCGTCGCTTCCTCACCTGTGCGACACCTGCCGGGCTTGGTGACTCTACGACATCCAGTTTGGCCTTCCAGGATGGCCGCACCGCCCCTACGCTCTTATGCACTCCGGGCGCAACTATCCGCCCTGGGACTGCATCATCGCGCTTTCTTTCGCCGGCTGCCCCCCAGTATCCGCGCGCAGAGCGCCGTGCCGCCATCGCGCTCCCCGGCCATCGACGCCGCAACCGAATCAGTTCGGCGAAAAATACCTATACCCGGCTAGATCAACGCATTACTTCTGGCCATCGAGGCGCAAAGCGACTAAATTAGTCGTAGTTCTGGCGCGGGCGTCTGCCGGCATGGGAGGTGATCATGCATGATCACCGCCCGACAGTCGCGGGCCGCACGCGCGTTGCTTGGATGGACGCAGGAGACGCTCGCTGACAAGGCCCGGATATCATTGACCGCGCTCAAGCGCCTTGAATCCGAAAGCGGGCTCGGGGTCCACGAAACCACGCGCGATGAAGTCAGACGGACCCTTGAAGCGCACGGCATCGTTCTTCTGGTGTCAGATCGCGGGATAGGAGTGATGCTGATGGACGATACCGCCCATGGGAGTTAGTCGCGAACTAACGCGATGCATTCACGGGCACTCACAACTTCGTTAACATGGCGCAGCGACAGGGGCCCCAAGATTACGACGACAAATCCGTGACAAAACACAGCTATCAGGATATTCCGCCGCCGGGCGACGAGCCTACAAGTTACGACAGGGCGCAACTTCGGCTTTATCTGCGCCTTCTGGACGCAGACGCCGAAGGCGCCGATTGGCGGGAAGTCGTTGATATTCTTTTTAAGATTGATTCGAATACCGAACTTGAACGCGCCAAGCAGGTCCATGCCTCCCATCTTCGCCGCGCAAAATGGCTCTCTGACAGCGGCTATCTGACAATCCTGCGTTCAGACCAGGGTTGATTGATGGCGATGCAGATTCAGCATCAGGTTGTGCAACCTTCGTTGTTCCCAAGCCCAGCCTGAGTCGGTTCTCCTTCTTATCAGCGCCTTGGCCGGCGCCGAGTAAGGAGGTGAGGCGATGTCCCAGAGTTCTGATTGGCGGCCTCCATCGGCCTACGACTACATTGAAAATCTCAGCGCACCTGAAATCGCCTGGGAGTTCCTGCGCAGGAACCCAGAGTACCAAAAGGGGTACCTCGACCTTTCGGCAGCCGGCCAGCTCGACACTGATGCAGGCCGTGCGTTCGCCGAAAGGTGGGGATTGTGCTTTCGCCGCGGATCCCACGAAAACAGCCTTGGAGCAGGACGTCATCTGGTCGCCCGCAATCGATCCAGGAAGTATCCTTCTCCAGCCAAGCCCGTGCAACCTGTCTGGCCCGGAGATCTCGGAGCACGAGGACGGATCCGACCCGACCGGAACCATGCGACGCGCCAGTTTCATCGAATTCGGCGGCACCGGATTCTCAATCTGCTTCCCTTCCGGCCCACGAGATGGCCCGTTGTCAGCAACCATCCTTCTGGACGCGATGACGCTTGATCGACTGGAGGCAGTCCATCGGTTGTGGGCCGCGCTCTTCAACAAGGCCATTCCTCCCGACATGCGCATCACGCGCCAAAAGCTGTCGCGCGCACGCCAGTCGCTTCGTGCCGTTGATGGCTGGGCTGTGGGGGCCAGCTATCGGGAGATCGCGCAGGCGCTTTTCCCCAGGCACAGAACATCGTCGGCGAGTTGGAATGGAGACGCCATTCGGGAAACCACGATCCGGCTTGTCCGCGACGGGAAAAAACTGGTACAAGGCGGCTACAAGGCGCTGCTGCACCGCACCCGACGCGGCCGCATGAAGTGAACGGTCACCAAAGCCGCAAGCCACCGTCACGGCTTATTCGATGGTGAGGCGCTATCGATGGCCTGTTCGCCGTCCCGAGTCTGCTTGGCCCTGCGCGTGAAGTCCCTTGGCCGGTGTCCGGCTCTCTCGCGACCGTAGCGTTCGCTCTGGAGCGCGGCCCATCGAGATGCATGGTGACGCCCGCAGCACACCCTTCATGCCCCTCCCGCATCCCGGACCGGTCAGCGTCCCTTGAAGGCGATGCAGGTGCCCATGTCCCAAACCCGGCGGCCCCGCGTTCCCGGCGCGGGCCGGACCTTCCGGCGGGTGCAGGAGAGGTGGCCGGGAAGATGTGATCGGCTAAGTGGTTCGCCGCGGTGGCGCAAGCTTCAGGGGTCTGATCGGTCGATGACGGCGCCGGCGAGGACGGCGCCCTGCTTCCCGTTTCCGAACCCGCTTCCCCGATGGACCTGCCCCTCCTCCGGACTGATCCCCTAAGACCGTGCGGTTTCCGCCAGCAACCCCCGCGTTCGGCACCCGAGTTGGCGCGCAAGCGCGCCTGCCCGCGCCAGTCCCGACTTGGGGACAAGCGACCGGCAGGCCGGCCGTTGCAGGCGTCTCCCGACGATCTTTTTCCGGGTCTCATCGGAGGGGCGGTCCCTCCGGTTGAAGCAACGGAGAACGGAAATGCAGAACATCGTCATCCTCGCCGGCAACATCGGCCAGACCCCCGAAACCCGCACCACCCAGGGCGGCACCACGATCACCCACTTCACCCTAGCCACCTCCCGCCCCCGCTACTCGGAAGGCCGCGTCCTGCGCGACGAGAACGGCTATCGGGTCCAGGACACCGAATGGCACCGCATCACCGCCTTCAACGGCCTCGGCAAGACGGTCCAGGAATATTGCGAGAAGGGCATGAAGGTTCTGGTGCGCGGCCGCATCCACTACACCAAATGGACCGATGCCGCCGGGGTCGAACGCTACGGAACCGAGATCATCGCCGATTCCGTGGACTTCCTCTCCCGGGCCAAACAGACCCAGAACGACGACGAAGGCAAGTTCATCGACGACGACGACATCCCCTTCTGAGCCGAGCAACGGGGCCCGGCGGCATCAGCCGCCGGGCCTTCATCCTGTTCCTGGGCGCAGAAAGAGGACGCACGGCCGGATCGACCACCCGCGCGTTCCTCATGAGAGGAGGCAAGCCGCCCTCTCAAGCTCTCCCCGATGGCAAGTACAAGCCCCGCCATGGTTTCCCGTTGCGTCGAATACCCTCCGCATCCTGTCCCGTCATTACCAAAGCGACATCCAGCCTCCAGCCACAGACTGACGCTCCCGTAAAGTTGTTGCTCCCAGTAGGGCTGGAGCCGGGGGTGTCGAAATTGCCCGACAATCTTCGACATCCATACTCTACCCTTTTCTGCGCCACGGTGTCCCCGAACCGCCCACTGCTATCCAGCAGTGCGCTTCGAGAACACGGAACTGCGCACATGTCTTCTTCTCTGTCCGATTTCCCTCTTCGCTATCTGCGGACGCCCGAAGCCGCCCAATTCCTCGGCCTGTCCGACCGCACACTCGAGAAGCATCGCGTCTATGGCACCGGACCCACCTACAAGAAACTCGGCGGCCGCGTCGTCTATGCGATCGAAGACCTGCAGGCCTGGGCCAACTGCGGAACGGTCAAATCGACATCTGACACCGGCAATCCGCCGCGCCCGGCCCATCCGAAATACCGGCTGACCCAGCCCCGTGCCGCCCGCCACGGGTGACAACCGATCATGACCTCCAGACGCAGAAAACTCCTCGCGAGCGAGCGCTCGCGCCTCGATCCCTTCGTCGTTGCCAGCGGCGACGCGAGCCCCCGCGATCAGCGTGATCTCATGGAACGCCCGTTCTTCTCTCTCGCCAAGGCCAAGCGCATCGTCCCGATCCTCTACGAGGCGGGGGATGTCCGCGTCGAGGTCTTCGCCGTCCCCGAGCACGGCATGGCCACGATCTGGGACGCCGATATCCTGATCTGGGCCGCGAGCCAGATCGTCGAGGCGGAGAATGCCGGCGTGCGCACCTCGCGATTCCTGCGTTTCACCCCCTATCAGCTCCTCTCCGCCATCGGTCGCAAGACCGGGTCGCGCGACTACAAGCTCCTGAAGGGCGCGCTCACGCGCCTTCAGGCCACGGTGATCCGCACCACGATCCGCAACAGCGAGAACTGGCGGCGCCACCAATTCTCCTGGATCAACGAATGGGAAGAATGCGCCACCCGCGACGGCCGCATCGAGGGCATGGAATTCGTCCTGCCCGACTGGTTCTATCGCGGCGTCATCGACCGCACACTGGTCCTAACCATTGACCCGGCCTACTTTGGCCTTTCCGGCGGTATCGAACGCTGGCTCTACCGCGTCGCGCGCAAGCACGCCGGCCGCCAGGCTGCGGGATGGTGCTTCGAGGTCCCGCATCTCCATCAGAAATCTGGCAGCCAGGCGCGGATCTCGGACTTCGCACTGGATATCCGGCGCATCGCCGCCCGCCAGCCGCTGCCGGGCTATCGCCTCGACATCGAACGCGAGGGGCGGCGCGAATTGCTGCGCATCCGCCCCCTGAAGTTATCCACAGATTCCGTGGACAGAAATGTGGATGGCCTCGGGACTTCGGGCGCATCGGGTGTCGGGACTTCGGGCGCAGCACTATCGGGACTTCAGGCGCAAAACACCCAGCTAACCCTCTGGCCTGAAACGCTGATTCCGGGCCTTAACTTAGACTCTAACTTGGAGTCTAACTTTGATGTAGCGCCGGGAAAGCGTGGAAAACCGCCGTCGCCGGGCGAGGTTTCGCGAAATGGCGCCGGGTTTCGCGAACCCGAACCACCGCAACCTGCCCGGAAACGCGGGGTGCGGTCATGATCGTCGCGCTCCTCAATCAAAAGGGCGGTGTCGGCAAGACCACCCTCGCGCTCCACCTCGCCGGACAATGGGCCGCGAAGGGCTGCAGCGTCACGCTGATCGACGCCGACCCGCAGGGATCCGCCCTCGACTGGTCCGAGCAGAGGAGTCGCGAGGGCCTGCCGCGCCTGTTCGGCACGGTCGGCCTGGCCCGCGACACCCTGCATCGCGAAGCGCCGGAACTCGCCCGCAACTGCGACCATGTCGTCATCGACGGCCCGCCCCGGGTGGCCGGCCTCATGCGCTCGGCGCTTCTCGCCGCCGATCTCGTCCTCATCCCTGTCCAGCCTTCACCCCTTGATGGGTGGGCCTCGGCAGAGATGCTGGCGCTTCTCACTGAAGCGCGCATCTATCGGCCGGGGCTGCAGGCCCGCTTCATCCTCAATCGCTGCGGCGCGCGCACGGTCATTGCCCGCGACACGGCGGACGCGCTCGCCGATCACGATCCGCCGGTGCTACGCACGGCGATCGGCCAGCGTGTCGTCTTCGCCGACGCCGCCCGGACGGGCCGGCTTGCGGCCGAGATCGACAGCGCCTGCCCCGCAGCACGCGAAATCGCCGCTCTGACGGATGAGATCGACGGCCTCGGGATCGGGAGGGTCACGCCATGACCATCCTGACCGGCGACTGCCGCGCCGAAATGATCTGGCACGGTCCCTATGACATGATCCTCGCCGATCCGCCCTATGGCGATACCTCGCTCGACTGGGATCGGCGCGTCGCGGGCTGGCTCTCGCTGGCGCGAGACGCCCTCAAGCCGACCGGATCGATCTGGGTCTTCGGCTCCCTGCGCAGCTTCATGGCCACCGCCGATCAATTCGATGAGGCAGGCTTTCGCTATGCCCAGGAAATCGTCTGGGAGAAGCAGAACGGCACCAACTTCCACGCCGACCGCTTCCGGCGCGTTCACGAACTGGCCGTGCAGTTCTATCGCGCCGAAGTGCCCTGGCGCGACATCCACAACACGGTTCAAACCACCTCGGATGCCACCGCCCGCACCGTGCGCCGCAAGCGGCGGCCCGCCCATACCGGCCATATCGGCGCGGCGCAATACACGAGCCAGGATGGCGGGCCACGCCTCATGCGCTCGGTCCTCTACCTGCGCAACTGCCATGGCCGCGCCATCCACCCGACGGAAAAGCCGGTCGCGCTACTGGAAACCCTGATCCGGACCAGCTGCCCCGAGGGCGGCCTTGTCGGCGACTGGTTCGCCGGTTCGGGCGCGGCCGGCGAAGCCTGCCGCATGGCGAACCGCCGCTACATCGGCTGCGAAATCGACCCTGCGATGGCCGAGCTGGCGCGGGCGCGCCTCGCCGGCCTCCTGCCTTTCGGCGACGGAGGCACGTCATGACCGACCGTCCCTCACGCCACACCTTCGCAGCGCGCCCCGCCGATCCCGAGAGCTGGGTGAAATCGGCCGAACGCACTTCCCCACAGCGCGCGGAAAGCTCCGCTTTCACCGCGCGGCTGACGATCGACGTCGCGCCCGAACTGCGAGGGCGGATCAAGATCGCCGCCTTCGGCCGCGGCATCACGGTCGCGGATATGCTGCGCACGCTTCTCGAACGCGAGTTCCCGCCCGGCTCGGGCGAGCGGTCATGACCATGTCTACGCCCCGCCAGATCGAGAACAGCGCTGCCGCCACCGGGACGAAACCGCATATCACCCGCGTCGAACTGATCTGGCAAGAAAAGGAAATCGAGTTCTGGCTTCGCTTCGGCCACCCCCGCGCCGAGCAGATCGTCGACGCGCATCGACGCGTTGTCGGCTTCGCACCTGGAGCGATCTTCGCCTTCGTGCGCTGGCACGCGAACGAATACGGGACGATCGCCTCGCATCTGACGATCGCGTGCGCTGTGCGCACCTGCGATCCGTGCCAGTCGCATCCGTTCATCGACCCGGGTGCGGAGATCCTGCTCAAGCTCGATGGCTGGCCGCGCGTCACGCGCGCGCTCGAAGCCATCGATGTGATCGAGGCCATGGACATCTCCCCCGAAGATGTCGCGCCCGATCACTGGCGCCATCTGCACCACCGTCTCGCCGCGCGTGAAGCACCGCGTGGCTACAGCAGGCTGCGCCACGCCGCCTGGCTCAAGCGCCGGGAGTTGGAGCGATGAGGCGGCGCGTAACCCTGCTCGCGATGCTCGCGGGACTCGCACTCGTCGCGGCGCCGCCCCTTACCCGACACGCGCCACGACTGATCTGGAATACCTCGGCAAGTGTCCCCGTCGGCCTCTATCGCGTCGCGCCGCCGACACCGATCGCCGTCGGCGATCTGGTCGCCATCAGCGCACCCGAACCGCTTACGGCCTTCCTGGACGAGCGCCGGTATCTGCCGCGCGGCGTGCCGCTCCTGAAGCACGTTCTCGCGCTCCCGGGCGCCACCGTCTGCCGCGAGGGCCTGACCATCACTGCCTACGACCATGCCTACGGCGCGGCGCGCGACCGCGACCGCCTCGGCCGTCCTCTGCCCGACTGGCAGGGCTGCCGCGTCATCGCCGAGGGCGAGGTCTTCCTCATGAACTGGGACGCCGAAGACAGCTTCGATGGTCGTTACTTCGGCCCGCTCCCGGTCACCAGCGTCACCGCCCGCATCCTGCCCATCTGGACTGATGCGGATGGCGACGGCCGCTTCCGCTGGCATGGCGCCAGCGCCGAAGACGGCCCCTGATCCGACCACCAACCGGCAAATCAAGGAGCCTTTCCATGCCACAGATCGGACAATTCATCCGCACCCAATCGGGCTATTCCGGGCGCTTCCGCACCCTAACTCTCGACCTCGAACTGGTCTTTGTGCCGACCGGCAGCAGCGGTGTCGAGAACGCCCCCGACTACCGCATCCATATCGAAAGCGACGAAGGTCCAGATGTCGGCGCGGGCTGGACCCATACCGGCGACAAGGCGGGCACCTTCATCTCGGTCGCGCTCGACGATCCCGTCTTCGCGCAGCCAATCCGCGCCCGCCTGTTCCAGTCCGACGAGGACGGACGGGACTGGGGCCTGCACTGGACGCGCCTGAAGAAGCGCGAAGAGCAGGACTGAGCCATGCGTCTTTCTCGCATCCTGTGTGCGAGCGCGCGATACGGCGGTCCCCGCCGCATCGCTGCTCTTCTCCTTTCCGGCCTCACCTTCGCCGTGCCGCCGGGTGCCGGTCTGCTGGCGCAGAGCCTGCCACCGGCGACGCAGGATGCGCGCGATCTCCATGCGGCACATATCGCGGAAGCCTCGCTGCGCTTCGGCATTCCTGCCGACTGGATCCGCGCGGTTCTGACCGTCGAAAGTGCGGGCAACATCGGGGCAATCTCCCCGGCCGGCGCGATGGGGTTGATGCAGGTCATGCCCGAGACCTGGGCGGAGCTCCGGCTCCGCCATCGGCTCGGCAATGACCCGTTCGACCCGCGCGACAACATCCTCGCAGGCACCGCCTACCTGCGCGAGATGTTCGACCGCTACGGCGAGATCGGCGCAATGCTGGCAGCCTACAATGCTGGACCTGGGCGCCTGGACGCCTTCCTTCTTTCCGGCCAGGCGCTGCCTGCCGAGACGCGCGCCTACGTCGCCCTTCTCGCGCCCGCGCTCGGCGGCGCTCCGCTTCCCGGCGCTGATATCGCGCCCGCTGCGCGGCGCGACTGGCGCGAGGCTCCTCTCTTTGCCGGCAGCATCGTGGCTGTGCCCGATGCAGCGCGACTGCATTCCGACGACATGCCGGACGTCGCATCGACCGCGCCCGAAACGCGCATCGACGGACTCGCTCCTGCGTCTGCGCAGGAGCTCTTCGTCGTGCGGTCAGAGAGAGACCTCGCCCCATGACCACCTGGCAGGCCGATCGCACCATGGCAAGCTCCAGCGTAGAAAAGGGAGCGGTGGGACGGGGTCCCGTCACCACGACCGAAAGATGGCAGGATAAAAGGCCGCGATGTGCGGCTCCGGGCGGTCGTGGGATTTCAAGGGGTTATGGCGCGTTTCCGCGATGTGCGCCGCTTCGGCGCGATGTGCATTCGCTGCGGTTCTTCTTTGAAAGCATGGCCTTGGCGCGATGTGCGGGATGCCGGCCATGAACAAGGACAACGAAATCCGCATCCGGCCCGGCCGCATCCGCTCGACCCGCGTTCAGCACGCCCGGCCCTTCATCGCCCAGGCCCTGGCCGCCACCCAGAAGGCCGGCGGCACGATCTCGCGGCGGGGCACGATCAGCACCGGCACGCCATCGCGCTCGCGGTTCGGCCGCGGCCAGCGCGCGACCGTCCAGGCCAATCGCCTGATCACCTCGCGCTCGCGGGGAGCGGTGATCAAGGCCCGCGTCGTCCGCCACGGCAAACGGGGCGCGCCGCTCGGCGCGCATCTCGCCTATCTGAGCCGCGACGGGGTCACCCGGGACGGGGGAAAGGGACAGTTGTTCGGCGCCGATCTGGACCATGAAGACCAGAAGGGTTTCGCCGAGCGTTGCGAAGGCGACCGGCACCATTTCCGCTTCATCATCTCGCCGGATGACGCGTCCGACATGTCCGACCTGCGCGGTTTCACCCGCGACCTGGTGGACCAGATGGAAAAGGATCTCGGGACCCGGCTCGACTGGGTCGCCGTCGATCACTGGAACACCGAACATCCGCATGTCCATCTCATCGTTCGCGGCGTGCGCGACGATGGCGCCGACCTCGTCATCGCGCGCGACTACATCAAGGACGGCATGCGCGACCGGGCGCGCGATCTCATCACCCAGGAGCTCGGACCGCGCAGCGAGCTCGAAATCCGCACGAAACTCCTCCACCAGATCGACGCCGAGCGCTGGACCAATCTCGACCGGCAGCTCGCCCGCGACGCCGCCCGCACCGGGATCATCGACCTGGCGCCCGACCCCGAACGCCCGGCGGACGACTATTCCGGCTTCAAGGTCGGCCGCCTGCGCAAGCTCGAAACCCTCGGTCTGGCCGAGCATCTGGGCCCGGGCCAATGGGCGATCTCGGAGAATGCCGAATCCACGTTGCGCGAGATGGGTGAGCGTGGCGACATCATCAAGCGCATCCATCGCGGTCTGAGCGAACACGGCATCGAGCGCGGTTCGGCGAGCTACGTCCTCGCCGCCGAGAGCATTGACGAACCGATCATCGGCCGACTTGTCGAACGCGGACTGGACGACGAACTCAAGGGCACCGCCTATGCCGTCGTCGATGGCGTCGACGGCCGCACCCATCATATCCGCCTCGGCAGCCTGGAGGCCGCCGGTGACAGCCCGCCTGGCTCGATCGTCGAGCTGCGCAGATACGACGATGCCCAGGGCCAGCGCCGCGTCGCGCTGGCCGTGCGCTCGGACCTCTCGATCGAGGGCCAGATCAAGGCGGAGGGCGCAACCTGGCTCGACCGACAGGCCATCGCACGCGAACCCCTCGCGTTCGGCGCCGGAGGCTTCGGCGCCGAGGTCCGCGATGCCATGAACCAGCGTGCCGAGCATCTGATCGAGCAGGGCCTCGCCGAACGGCGCGGCCGTTCTGTGATCTTTGCCCGCAATCTTCTCAGGACCCTGCGGACGCGGGACGTCCAGGCCCTCGGCGAACGGCTCGCCAGCGAGACCAACACCATCTTCGAGCAGGCCGAGAGCCGGGACTATGTCGCCGGCACCTATCGTCAGCGGTTCGCCCTCGCCTCGGGACGCTTCGCGATGATCGACGAGGGGCTCGGCTTCAAGCTCGTGCCCTGGACGCCCTCGATGGACAGCAAACTCGGCCAGCATGTCTCCGGCGTGGCCCGCACCGATGGCGGCGTCGACTGGAGCTTCGGACGCAAGCGCGGGCTTGGGCTTTGAAACGCAAGAAAGGAACCGACCATGACGGGTACGAAAATCCTCTGGGGCCAGATCCTCACCGTCTTCACGATCATCCTGACCTTCATCTGGGCGGCAACCCAATACGTCGCCTGGAGCCTCGGGTTTCAACCGCAGCTCGGCCCGGCCTGGTTCCAGCTATGGGGCGTTCCGATTTATTATCCGCCGACCTTCTTCTGGTGGTGGTACTTCTACGACGCCTATGCCCCGAACACCTTCATGATCGGTGGCGTCATCGCGGCTTCCGGCGGCTTCATCGCCATTGCCATTGCCATTGTGATGTCGGTCTATCGCGCCCGCGAGGCGGAAGACATCGAGACCTACGGATCGGCACGATGGGCAAAGCCCTCCGAAGTCAGGGCCGCCGGCTTGCTAGACGCCGACGGGGTCGTCCTGGGAAAACTCAACGACGACTATCTTCGCCACGACGGCCCCGAGCATGTGCTCTGCTTTGCGCCAACCCGCTCCGGCAAAGGCGTCGGTTTGGTTATTCCGTCTCTCCTCACGTGGCCCGGCTCGGCGATCGTTCACGACATCAAAGGCGAGAACTGGACCTTGACCTCGGGCTTTCGCGCCCGTCATGGTCGGGTCCTTCTCTTCGACCCGACCAATTCCGGCTCCTCGGCCTACAATCCTCTTCTTGAGGTGCGCCGCGGCGAATGGGAAGTGCGCGACGTCCAGAACATCGCCGACATACTCGTCGATCCGGAAGGCTCGCTCGAGAAGCGCAACCACTGGGAGAAGACAAGCCACGCGCTCCTCGTCGGCGCGATCCTCCATGTGCTCTATGCCGAGAAGGACAAGACGCTTGCCGGCGTCGCCGCCTTCCTCTCGGATCCGCGCCGGACGATTGAGGCCACTCTCGATGCGATGATGAAAACCGCGCATCTCGGCGAGGCTGGCCCCCACCCGGTCGTCGCCAGCGCCGCGCGCGAGTTGCTGAACAAGAGCGACAATGAGAGGTCCGGCGTGCTTTCGACCGCGATGTCCTTCCTCGGCCTGTACCGCGATCCCGTCGTGGCGCAGGTCACGCGGAGGTGCGATTGGCGCATTGCCGATATCGTTGGCGGGCGGGCGCCGGTCACGCTCTACCTCGTCGTCCCGCCCTCGGACATCAATCGCACGAAACCCCTGATCCGCCTGATCCTCAATCAGATCGGTCGCCGCCTGACGGAAGATCTGCGTAGCAAGGGGGATCGCCATCGCCTGCTGCTGATGCTCGACGAGTTCCCCGCGCTGGGAAGACTGGATTTCTTCGAGGGGTCGCTGGCCTTCATGGCAGGCTACGGGCTGAAGGGCTTTCTGATCGCCCAATCCCTGAACCAGATCGAGAAGGCCTACGGTCCCAACAACAGTATCCTGGACAACTGCCATGTCCGGGTGAGCTTTGCGACGAACGACGAAAGGACCGCGAAACGTGTGAGCGATGCCCTTGGCACCGCCACCGAAATGCGCGCCATGAAAAACTACGCGGGCCACCGGCTCGCACCCTGGCTGGGGCACATCATGGTCTCGCGCTCGGAAACCGCGCGTCCGCTTCTGACCCCGGGCGAGGTGATGCAACTCCCGCCTGCGGACGAGATCGTCATGGTCGCCGGCATCCCGCCGATCCGCGCGAAAAAGGCACGCTACTTCGAGGACCCGCGGCTCCAGGAGCGCATTGTCGAGCCGCCGAAACCCTCGCATGACCACATCGCCGGAGTTGACGACTGGAGTTCGCTGCCAATCCCCACGCCGCCCAAGCTCAGCAGGGCGCACAGACCGGACCTGACCGACAAGGAGGACACCACAGACTCCGAGCGGCGCCATCAACCCTAACTCAGCCGGGCGAAGGTCGTCGATCGCAAGCAGCCGATCGAGGACGAGTTCAACCTTGGTGCCCCGGCCGAGGAGATCGACGAGGACGTCGCCCAGACCACCCGGATGACACGGACCATGCAATCGGTCGCGCGGCAGGCCTCCATGAACCCCAATGACGGGATCGAGATCTAGGAGGCAGCCATGGCAAGACCCTCACGCAAGCAACGGCTGTCCATCTATCTCGAGCCCGAGATCATGAAAGCCCTGAGCGCCTATGCAGCGCGAAGGAACCAATCCCTCTCCCTCATCGCCGAAGCCGGGATCGCGTCCTTCCTTTCGCCCGACGCTGCCGAGCAGCATGAGGCGGCCACGATCAAGCGCCTCGATCAGCTCGACCGACGCATGACCCGGCTCGAACGGGATGTCGGGATCGCGGTGGAAACCATGGCGATCTTCGTGCGCTTCTGGCTCACGACCACTCCGCCGCTACCGGAACCTGCGCAGCAGGCGGCCCGCGCCAGCGCCGCGAAGCGGTATGAGGCTTTCGTCACGGCACTTGGAAGACGCCTCGCACAAGGCCCGATGCTCAGGCAGGAGATTTCGGAAGATATCGGGGGGGAAAAGCCATAGCAGTCCATGCCTTGACGACATGCGCAGCCGACCCGCGAGATCCTCAATCCGGTGTTTCAAATCGTGGCGGGTACTCTGTGCCAAGACCGGCGAGTCCCCTGTCGAGCTCCGGCTCGTCCCATTTGGCGGCGATCCGCAGCCAGCGATCGACCGTCCTTTGAAAGTCGGGATCGCCGAACCGCATCTGAAAGGTGTAGAGCCGGTTGACGACCTGTCGCATCAAGTCCCGCATCTCGTCATCATCAAGACGGGACACCTCGGCCCAAGGGATGCGATTGCCTTCGGCATCGACGACAAAGACATCGGAGAAGTCACCCGTTCGCGTGACTGGCACCCGACCCGCATGCAGGTTCTCCAGCATGCTGTTGCGGACGCAGATCATCGCCATCGCCTTGGCGAGCTGCGCTGCGATCCGCGCCTCCTCCTTGCGGTTCATCGGGTCTGTCCTTCCACAGGTCACAGGCCAGGTAGCCCAGACACAACTGCCACTCACCAGCCGGTTCCATCCCGCGGGCATCCGACGACGATAGCGTGACCCCAGGGCACCACACAGGCATTTCCATCCAACCCTCCCTTTTCTTTCTTTTTCTACGATCCTGTACGACGCCCCCATTTCCCTTGTTGCCAGCCCATATTTTCTGTCTCTTCTACTTATCCCCGATCCAGGGCCGCCCGTTGTGCGGACCCGCAGGAGAACGGGGACGACATGGCCACCACTCAGCAGAAGCCGGAAGCGATCCAGCGCGGGGCGCGCATGCTCCGCACCGCGCTAGGACCTGCCATTGCCCGGTTTCTGGAAGACCCCGCCATCGTCGAGGTGATGCTCAACCCCGATGGGAAGCTCTGGATCGACCGACTTGCTGGAGGCCTGACCGACACAGGTGAACGCCTGTCACCCGCCGATGGTGAGCGGATCGTGCGCCTTGTCGCCCACCACGTCGGCGCGGAAGTTCATGTCAGGAACCCGCGCATCTCGGCAGAGCTGCCCGAGACGGGGGAGCGGTTCGAGGGGCTGCTCCCCCCCGTGGTCACGGCACCTGCCTTCGCGATCCGTAAGCCGGCAATCGCGGTCTTCACTCTCGACGACTATGTGGCCTCCGCGATCATGTCGGCCGAACAGGCCGGCCTGCTGCGTGAAGCCGTTGCGAGTCGGGCCAATATCCTCGTCGCTGGCGGCACCTCGACCGGCAAGACGACATTGATCAATGCCCTGCTGGCCGAGGTCGCAGGCACCTCCGACCGTGTCGTCATCATCGAGGACACGCGCGAACTGCAATGCGCGGCACCCAATCTCGTCGCCATGCGGACCAAGGATGGCGTCGCCACGCTCTCCGATCTGGTCCGCTCTTCCCTGCGTCTTCGCCCCGATCGCATCCCCGTGGGCGAGGTTCGCGGCGCCGAGGCGCTCGACCTGCTCAAGGCGTGGGGAACCGGACATCCGGGAGGGATCGGAACGATTCACGCCGGATCAGGGATCGGCGCGCTGCGACGACTTGAGCAGCTGATCCAGGAAGCCGTCGTCACAGTGCCCCGCGCCCTGATTGCCGAAACGATCGATCTCGTCGCCGTTCTCGCTGGACGTGGTGCCTCCCGCCGTCTGGTCGAACTCGCCCGCGTCGAGGGGCTGGGTCCCGACGGGGACTACCGCATTGCCCAAGCCACCCCCACAACGACAGGAGACACCGCATGATCCCCAACGCCCTTCGTATCCGCCGCCATGTCGCGACGGCCGCAACCTTCACCTATGTCAGTATCTTCCTGACACCCGCCGCCTATGCCGCCGGCTCCTCCATGCCCTGGGAAGCGCCGCTGACGAGCATCCTGCAATCGGTCGAAGGTCCGGTTGCCCGCATCGTCGCCGTGATCATCATCATCGTCACCGGCCTGACGCTCGCCTTCGGCGATACCGGTGGGGGCTTTCGGCGATTGATTCAGATTGTGTTCGGCATCTCGATCGCCTTCGCGGCCAGTTCCTTCTTCCTGTCGTTCTTCAGCTTCGGTGGTGGGGCCCTCGCCTGATGGCCGTCAGCCTCGAAGACCTCACCGAGGTGCCGGGCTTTTCCGTGCCCGTCCACCGCGCGCTGACCGAGCAGATCCTGCTCGGCGGCGCGCCGCGCTCCATCGCGATCCTGAACGGCACGCTGGCCGGGGCTGTTGGCCTCGGCCTTCAGCTCTGGCTCGCCGGGATCGTGATCTGGGCTGTCGGGCATTTCGCGGCCGTCTGGGCAGCAAAGCGCGATCCCCAATTCGTGGAGGTTGGCCGTCGGCATCTGCGCCTCCCCGGTCATCTCTCGGTCTGACGGAGGCGCCAAATGATGAACCTCGCCGAATACCGCCGCACCGCCGCCCGGCTGGCCGACTACCTGCCATGGGCAGCGCTTGTCGCGCCCGGCGTCGTGCTGAACAAGGACGGATCGCTCCAGCGCACCGCACGGTTTCGCGGACCCGATCTCGATTCCGCGGTTGCCGCCGAGTTGGTCGCGGTCGCCGCCCGCCTCAATGGCGCGTTCCGTCGTCTGGGATCGGGCTGGAGCATCTTCGTCGAGGCGCAGCGCCAGGAAGCCGCGATATATCCGGACAGCCTTTTCCCCGACCCCGCCTCCGCCCTGCTCGACGCCGAACGCAAGGCAGCTTTCGAGGAGCAAGGCACACATTTCGTATCAGCCTACTACTTGACCCTTCTCTATCTGCCGCCCGCCGAAGAGGCCGCCAGAACCGAGGCCTGGCTCTATGAAGGGCGCGACACATCCGGCGTCAACGCCAGGGACGCTCTGAACGGCTTCATCGACCGCACCGACCGCGTGATCGCCCTGCTCGACGGCTTCATGCCGGAATCCGTCTGGCTGGACGATGGAGAGACGCTGACCTATCTCCATTCGACGATCTCCACGAAACACCATCGCGTCCGGGTTCCCGAGACCCCGATGTATCTCGATGCGCTGCTCGCCGACCAGCCGCTGGCAGGAGGGCTGGAACCGAGGCTGGGAGACCAGCATCTGAGGATCCTCACCCTCACTGGTTTTCCGACGGCGACCACGCCCGGAATCCTCGACGATCTGAACCGGCTCGCCTTCCCCTACCGCTGGTCCACCCGCGCGATTCTGCTCGACAAGACGGACGCCACGAAACTCCTCACCAAAATCCGCCGACAATGGTTCGCGAAGCGGAAGTCGATCGCGGCGATCCTCAAGGAGGTGATGACCAACGAGCAATCCGCCCTGGTCGATACCGATGCCGCGAACAAGGCGCTCGATGCCGACATGGCCCTGCAGGAACTCGGCGCGGACATGGCCGGCATGGCCTATGTCACCGCGACCATCGTGGTCTGGGATGCAGATCCCCGCATCGCCGATGAAAAACTCCGCTTGATCGAGAAGGTCATTCAGGGCCGAGACTTCACCGCGATGATCGAGACGGTGAACGCGGTCGACGCCTGGCTCGGGAGCCTGCCCGGCCACGCCTATGCCAATGTTCGTCAGCCGCCGATCTCCACCCTGAACCTCGCCCATATGATCCCCCTCTCCGCCGTCTGGGCGGGCGAGGTGCGAGACGAACATTTCGAGGCACCGCCCCTGCTTTATGGGCGAACCGAGGGCTCCACCCCCTTCCGCTTTTCAATGCATGTCGGCGATGTCGGCCACACCCTCGTCGTCGGCCCCACCGGCGCCGGGAAATCCGTCCTCCTTGCACTAATGGCACTTCAGTTCCGCCGTTACCCGGGCAGCCAGATCTTCGCGTTCGATTTCGGAGGCTCGATCCGCGCCGCCGCGCTCGCTATGGCGGGCGACTGGCACGATCTCGGCGGCAGCCTGACCGAGGGAGATGCCTTTTCTGTGGCACTGCAACCGCTCGCCCGGATCGACGATCCCACCGAACGGGCATGGGCCGCAGACTGGATCGCCGCCATCCTCAAGCGCGAAAGCATCGCGATCACCCCCGAGGTCAAGGACTATCTCTGGACCGCGCTCACATCGCTCGCCTCGGCCCCGGAGAGCGAACGCACCATCACCGGCCTCGCCGTCCTGCTGCAATCGACCGACCTGAAGCAGGCACTCCGCCCTTACTGTGTCGGCGGTTCCCACGGCCGGCTACTGGACGCCGAAGCCGAACATCTCGGCTCGGCTTCGGTCCAGGCTTTCGAGATCGAAGGACTGGTCGGCACCGGCGCCGCACCTGCGGTCCTGTTCTACCTATTCCACCGGATCGGCGACCGCCTCGATGGTCGGCCTACGCTCCTGATCATCGACGAGGGCTGGCTCGCGCTCGATGACGAGGGCTTTGCTGGCCAGCTCCGCGAATGGCTCAAGACGCTGCGAAAGAAGAACGCCAGCGTGATCTTCGCCACTCAATCGCTCAGCGACATCGACAATTCCGCGATCGCGCCGGCGATCATCGAAAGCTGCCCGACCCGGCTCCTGCTGCCGAATGAGCGCGCGATCGAACCGCAAATCACGGCGATCTATCGCCGTTTCGGCCTCAACGACCGCCAGATCGAGATACTCGCAAGGGCAACCCCCAAGCGCGACTACTACTGCCAGTCGCGACGGGGCAACCGGCTGTTCGAACTCGGACTTTCCGAAGTCGGCCTCGCGCTCTGCGCCGCCTCGTCAAAATCCGACCAAGCGCGCATCGCTCGCATCCTCGGAGCGGCAGGCCGCGACGGCTTCCTCGCCGCCTGGCTGCGCGAGCGCGGAGTCGACTGGGCCGCCGATCTGATCCCCGACCTCGACAACCTTCTGATCGAGCCGGAGCCGACAACCGTGACCACACCGCCCGACAGCCCCGACCTTCAGCCCCCAGAAGAGGAGTTCATCCCATGACACGACCTGTTTTCCGACTGACCCGAATGGTGAGCGCCCCGGCGCTCGCCCTCGCGCTAGCCGCACCCCTTGCCGTGGCGCCAATCTTTGTTGCCCCCGCGCAGGCCTTTTTCGGCGGCTTTGGCCGGATCGTGTACGACCCGCGCAACCACGCCGAGAACCTGGTGACTGCGGCGCGAACGCTGGAGCAGATCAACAACCAGATCGCCTCGCTCCAGAACGAGGCGCAGATGCTCATCAACCAGGCCCGCAATCTCGCCAGCCTGCCGCATTCCTCGCTGCAACAGCTCCAGCAAAACGTCAGCCGCACCCAGCAATTGCTGAATCAGGCGCAGAACATCGCCTTCGAGGTCCAGCAGGTCGACCAGATCTTCCAGCAGGAATACGGCGCGCTCGACCTCTCCATTCCCCAACAGCAACTCGTGGCCGACGCTCGTGCCCGCTGGACCAACACGATGGGCGGGTTGCAGGACGCCATGCGCGTTCAGGCCGGGGTCGTGGGAAATATCGAGGCACAGCGCGTCGAGATGGCAGCGCTCGTCGGCCAGAGCCAGAATGCGGTCGGCGCACTTCAAGCGACCCAGGCCGGAAATCAGCTCCTGGCACTGCAATCCCAACAACTTGCCGATCTCACCGCGCTCCTCGCCGCCACCGGCCGCGCCGAAGCGCTGGTAGAGGCGGAGCAGGCCGCAGCCGCCGAACAGGGCCGCATCCAGCGCCAGCGATTCCTGACCCCGGGCACCGGCTACCAGCCCGGGAATGCCCGGATGTTCAACAACTAGGGGCCGGGAGGAGACGATGGAGAGCAAGGTGCTGGCCCGGATCGGAGCGATCGTTTTCGTCGCCTTCGCGATCACCGCCGCGATCGTGGAATACGCGCGGGAGGACGCCCCCACCCCGACCGCCACGGCACCTTCCCTCCAGCTTCCGCCCGACCCGCTGCGCGAACAGCAGCGCCGCTGCCAGCAAATGGGCGAGGCGGCGGCCAAAGATGCCGCCTGCCTCGCAGTCTGGGCCGAGACCCGCGACCGTTTCCTCGGCCGCGCGCCTGCACCGGCCCAACCTCACGCGGAGTGACGGGTCATGGGCGGTGCCGGCGTTATCGACAACTTCCTCGCAGTCTTTACCTCCTACATCGACTCCGGCTTCGGTCTCCTGGGCGGCGAGGTCGCCTTCATTGCGACCACGCTCATCGTCATCGACGTCACCCTGGCCGCCCTTTTTTGGGCCTGGGGCGCTGATGACGATGTGATGGCGCGGCTCGTCAAGAAGACATTGTTTGTCGGGGTATTCGCCTACCTAATCACCAACTGGAACTCGCTCGCCCAGATCGTCTTCAACAGTTTCGCCGGACTCGGGCTGCTGGGTTCGGGCACCGGCTTTTCGGCCGCCGACCTCATGCGCCCCGGCCGCGTTGCCCAGACCGGCCTCGATGCAGGCCGTCCCCTGCTCGAGTCGATCTCGGACCTCATGGGCTGGATCGCTTTCTTCGAGAATTTCATTCAGATCGCCTGCCTCCTCTTCGCCTGGGCGCTGGTCATCCTGGCGTTCTTCATCCTCGCCGTTCAGCTCTTCGTCACATTGATCGAATTCAAGCTGACCACGCTCGCGGGCTTCGTGCTCATCCCGTTCGGCCTCTTCGGAAAAACGGCATTCATGGCCGAGCGCGTCCTGGGGAACGTGATCTCTTCGGGGATCAAGGTTCTCGTCCTGGCGGTGATCATCGGCATCGGCTCGACCCTGTTCGGCCAATTCACGGCCGGTTTTGGAGGGGTCACGCCCACAATCGACGACGCCATGGCCGTGGTGCTCGCGGCCCTTTCTCTGCTCGGTTTGGGGATCTTCGGTCCCGGAATAGCGAACGGGCTGGTTTCCGGCGGCCCGCAACTCGGCGCCGGTGCGGCTGTCGGAACCGGCCTCGCCATCGGCGGAGCGGCCATGGCCGCGGGCGGGGGCGCCATGCTTGCCGCCCGCGCCGGCGGCGCGGCGCTCTCGGGAGGAGCAGCGGCCGTTCGTGGCGGCGCCACCGCAGCCGGGGCCGCCTCGACAGCCTATACGCTCGGGTCGATGGGCCATTCCGGCGCGGCCGGGGTCGCCTCCGGCATGGGCGGCGTTGCGCGCGCGGCAGGCAGCAGCGCCCTCTCACCGCTCCGCAGCGCGACCAACCGCGCAAAAGAACGCGTCGGCTCCAGCTACAGCGGCGGCGTCAAGGGCGGGTTTGCAGCCACGGGTGGCACCTCTTCCATGGGCACCGTCGGGGGCAACCCCGCGCCTGATCCTGCTTCCACCGCCACCGACGGCCCGCCAGCCTGGGCGCAGAAGATGCGCCGAGGGCAGGCCATGAGCCGCGGCGTCACCCTCGCCTCACATGCGATCCGCTCCGGCGACAGCCATGGCGGGGGAGCTTCAATCAATCTCTCCGACAGGTAGTCCGACATGAACCTCTTCAAGCGCCCGGCAACCCATTACGGCCGAACCCCCGAACCCGAGACACCTTACCAGAAGGCCGCCCAGGTCTGGGACGAGCGCATCGGCTCCTCCCGGGTCCAGGCGAGAAACTGGCGGATCATGGCCTTCGGCTGCCTCTTCGTCGCGGCAGGTTTTGCGGGCGCGCTGGTCTGGCAGTCGGCCCGCGGCACCGTCGTTCCCTGGGTGGTGCAAGTGGACAATCTCGGCCAGGCCCAAGCCGTGGCGCAGGCCACAGCCGACTACCGCCCGACCGATCCCCAGATCGCCTGGCATCTCGGGCGATTCATCGAACAGGTCCGCGGCATCTCGGCCGACCCGATCATCGTTCGCGAGAACTGGCTTCGGTCCTATGAATTCACCACGGATCGCGGTGCCACGGCGCTCAACGAGTTCGCCCGGACGAACGATCCTTTCACGCGGGTCGGGCGGCAGCAGGTCGCAATCGAAGTCTCTTCGGTCATCCGCGCCTCGCCCGACAGCTTCAGGGTTGCGTGGACCGAGCGCCACTACGAAGGCGGTGCCCTTGCCGCCACCGAGCGCTGGACCGCCATCCTGACCATCGTCCTGCAAACCCCTCGTACCGCAGAACGCCTCAGGGCGAACCCGCTCGGCATCTATGTCAACGCCATCAACTGGTCGCGGGAGATGAGCCAATGACCAACCCGACGATCCGCACAACCGCCGATCCGGTTTTCCGTAAACCCGCAATCGTGGCTCTGCTGCTTTCCGTGACATTGCTCGCCGGCTGCGCCACGAACCGCGCGCCCCAATTCAGCTACGACGACAATGTGCCGCCTCTGCCCGCGGTCCCCACGGCAACCGCGAGCGACCAACCCCGTCCACTCCATACGCCGCCGGGCTGGACGCCAGCGCGAGGCGGCGCGGCCGCAGGAACACCCGAGGCCCGGGTCACCAACGCCAATGCCGCAGCCCGGATCGAGCCGCGCCGCGAAGGCTACTACAACTCCGTTCAGATCTACCCCTGGAGCGAAGGCGCCCTCTATCAAGTCTATACGTCGCCCGGCCAGATCACCAATATCTCGCTCGAGCCGGGTGAGAGCCTGACCGGCGCCGGCCCGATTGCCGCCGGCGATACCGCGCGCTGGATCATCGGCGACACCGAGAGCGGTGCCGGGCCGAACCGCCGCGTCCATATCCTCGTCAAACCGACGCGCGAAGACATTTCCACCAACCTGATCGTCACTACCGATCGCCGGGTCTATCTCATCGAACTGCGCGCGACCGAAGCGCCCTACATGCCCGCGGTGGCCTGGGCCTATCCCGCCCCGCCGCCTGGCCAGCGTCAGCCGGCGGTCGCCGCGCCCATCATCCCGCACGAGGCGGCGCGCAACTATCGTTACGGCCTCACTGGCGACACGCCGCCCTGGCGGCCGGTCGGGATCTTCGACGATGGACGCCGCAGCTACATTGTCTTCCCGCGCGGCATCGCGCAGGGAGAAATGCCACCGCTGTTCGTCCTCGGGGCCGACGGCGAGCCGCAGATCGTCAACAGCCGCGTCTATCAGAACGTCCTGATCGTGGACCGGATTTTCGGAGCGGCGGAACTGCGCCTCGGGAGCGGCGACCGTCAGCAGGTGGTCAGGATCGTCCGCATCGAGCCGCAGCCGCCTACTCGGGCCCAGACGACCACACCCGGAGACTCCCCGACATGACCGACGCAAGCAATCCGAATGATGCGACGGCGCCGATGCGGCTCCGCGCTGACCCGCCGCGGGTGACGCGCCTGTCACGCCGGGTTGTCGCCGGCGCAGGTGCGATCGCCTGCCTCGGCATCGCCGGCGCGCTCATCTATGCACTGCAGACACGCGGCCCCGCGCCGGGAGCGGAGGAACTCTACTCGGTGGAGAACCGTCCGACTGCCGACGGCCTCATCGGACTACCTTCAGACTACACCGGGCCTGTTCTCGGCCCGCCCCTTCCGGGGGACTGGGGCCGACCGATCCTCGACGCGCAGAACCGCGGCGAGCCCATCGTCCCGCCGATGATGACGCCGCCCGCCGTCGATCCCGACGCGCAGCGCCGCCTCGCAGAGGAAGAAGCGGCAAGGCTGAGCCAGGTATTCTTTCAGACCAGACCCTCCACTGCGACACCCGACACGCCGGTTGTCCCGCCGCTTTCAGGCTACGACCTCGCCGGTGCCGCTGGAGCACAAAGCCCGCAGGACAGGCAACTCGCATTCCTCAACGCCTCTCCTGATCGCCAGCCGGTTGCTCCGGATCGGATCATGGCACCGGCATCGCCTTTCGTTCTTCAGGCGGGTGCGGTGATCCCGGCAGCACTCATCACCGGCATTCGCTCCGATCTCCCGGGTCAGATCACGGCGCAGGTCACCGAAAACGTCTATGACAGCCCGTCCGGGCGCTATCTCCTCATCCCGCAAGGCACCCGCATCATCGGCGAATACAGCAACGAGGTCACCTTCGGCCAGCGCCGTGTGCTGCTCGTCTGGTCCCGCCTGATCCTGCCCAATGGCCGTTCCATTGTTCTGGAACGCCTGCCCGGCGCCGATGCACGGGGTTATGCCGGTCTCGAGGATGGGGTCGACCATCACTGGTGGGATGTCGCAAGAGCCGCCGGCCTCTCTACCCTTCTCGCCATCGGCACCGAACTCCTTGCCGATGGCGAAGACCGGCTGATTCAGGCGATCCGGGAAGGAGCCGGCGCAACAATCAACGATGCCGGTCAGCAGATCATCCAGCGGCAGCTCCAGGTCGCCCCGACCTTGACGATCCGGCCCGGCTTCCCGCTCCGGATCATCGTCACCCGCGACCTCGTGCTCGAACCACAGGGAGGCTAGCGATGGTGAAGCTTAAACTTGGTCCCATCACCGACGACAAGCCCGTCAAGGTAGCGGTGGAGCTGCCCGCGCAGCTGCAACGCGATCTCGCCACATATGCCGAGATTCTCGCCCGAGAAACCGCGCAACCGATCCCCGATCCGGTGAAGTTGATCGTCCCAATGCTCGAACGCTTCATCGCCACAGATCGCGGCTTCGCCAAGGCACGCCGTACGTCTCCCGCCACCTCGCGCGTTACAAATCCGTGATCTTGGACACCCACATCTTACCACACCTGTATTGAGCCGACCTACCCGATCCCGGTTGCATCAGCAGCAGGCCGAAAATTACCGTGCCAGTTTACGGGCGATATCGACGAATTTCTTCCTAGCCGGATTCTCACTCATCGCCGACCAAACGAGACTAAACTCTATCTTCTTCGCCGTTCCATACAGGCGCAAGAACGCGACGTCACGTCTTGCCATTCCTGCGGCGGTCGATGCGAGCACTAGTGCCACCCCACAATCTCGTGCGACGAGATTCAGCAAGTTTTCTCTACCTACATATTGAATCGAGATCCGCGGAGCCGACCTGCCGATAGAAAGCTGGCGTAGTAGAAACTCATCAAGTTCCCCTCCCGCGCTCCCAGACGGTAAGATAAACTTTTCGCTTTTGATATCCTCCCATGCCACCATGCCTGCAGACGCAAGACGGTGTTCACTTGAAACAGCCAAACATAACTCTTCTTCATAAAGCTGTAGAGACTCGCAGCCGGGGAAATTCAATACGTTCGGCAAGAAAGCTGCATCCAGCCGTCGACATAGCAGCCCCACAATTGCACCATCGCTTGCCGTCTCCTCAAACGTAAGTTCGATCCTTGGGTTCAGTCTGTGAAAGTCTCCGATGATATCGGCCATTGGACCCGCAGCCAACGAGGTCATAAGCCCGATCCGAAGTTGCCCAATCTCGCCTTTGACCGTCTCCCGAACCTCTCGTATCACCTCCCGCAATCGCTCTGCACTATAGGCTGCCGTTTGAACAAACCGCTCACCAGCGACGGTAAGGCGCGCACCATTGTGGCTCCGTTCGAATAGCCTCACACCTACCTTGCGCTCCAAGATACTGACACGTCGACTTATGGTCGATTGGGTCATGTTCTCACTCTCGGCCGCGGCGCGGAAACTTCCGAACTGAGCCACCAGAAGAACGTAGCGAAGATATCGGAAGTCCAGAGAAACATCAGGCATGACTACTCCAACTCGGCATGGAGCTAAACAACAAACGCAACGACAGATGAGGATGGAACACTAAATCGCGGCGGCGGCCGAGACTACGGGCATCAACCTCGCCTTCTCCGAGCTGTGCGTTCTCGCGATAGGGCTCGACGAACTCAAAGAAAACTCGCTGGAAAATGCCGCCGATAAGCCCAAAATTCCCTGTGGCATCCTCAGAGCCGCTCATAATGTCGATTCCGATCATCTGACCGCAAATACAACCGAAGAAATCATATGTATGAATTTCATGATACTGAACTGTGTTGCTGTAGAATCTAGCTGGGTGCAGCAATTTCCCCCATATCCTTCCTGGTCATTCGTCATTTAGCTTTGTCTTGAGAGGCATCGAATTGATATGCCTTCTCGAGTAAATTACGAGCATGTTTTGTCCTCATGGAAATGATCGAATGAACGGCCCATGGGTGAACTCATTGGTCGCTCTGAGTTCAGTGGGTTTGAAATCTTCGCGTGCTGACATGATTGAAACATTGGCATCTTACTTCTGCTCGCGAGAGATGGCTTCATGTTGCGCTCTGATGCGTTCGGCCTTCTCACAATGGCAATCGAGGAAGCCATGGATCGGACAGGTCCAGCACATCTGCTCGAGGCGCTTGCGAAGTGCGCGACGCCCGCGATGCAGGCGCACGGTGACATTGTTCAACGACGTGCCTAGACTTGCTGCGAGCCGGTCACGCGGCTCGCCCAGGATATCCGCGCGCCAGATGATGTCCGCATACTCATCCTTGAGTGTCGGCAGCAGCCGGTAAAGACAGTTGCAAATGGCCACGTCTAGATCAGGGTCCGGTTCAGCCATATAGTCCTCCAGGCTTTCCGGGTCCAAATCAGCCTCGCGGCGCCGCCGCCTGATCATGTCTCGCTGATGATCGACAATCGTCGTCGCTAGAATCTTGCCCAACCAACCGCGCATGGTTCGAACGTCACGGAGCTGCGATGCCCGCTCCAGCGCGCGCACCGAGAAGCGTTGAAGCACATCCTCCGCCTCGTCATGATCCCGAAGCCGATTCCGAAGAAAGTTCAGCATTTCCTGCCGCGCCTCAACTATTGCGCGTTGAACGGCGGCGTCATGCGGCTTGGCAGCGCCGCCTTCCCACCTTTCGTCACCCGTTCCGTGATCGTCATCACGAGACACTTCGTACTCCTTTCAAGCAACAGGTCCACCGGCGCCGGATCACCAATAGTCTCTGAATATTACCCACACCGATGATCACCCAATCTTTAATACAGATTAAGAATTTCTCGCCAGCCGAGCCACAACCTGCGTTGAGATGTCACCATCGTCGTGCCGATCAGTCGGGATCCAATCAATCCAGGCACGTCGTTCGACCGCCATGTCAGGGGTCATTCATGCGCCGGTTTCACACTGATCATCGTTGAAACCACGACATCGCAGTCTGCGGATCGACGCCGGCGACCTCGATCAGCCGGTCGGGGTCCAGAATCCGAAGCCGGCGATAGTGGAAGTGGACGATCCCCTCCTTGCGCAGCGCGCCGAGCACCCGGTTCACATGCACGTAGGTCAGGCCCGTCGCATCGCCGATCTGCTCCTGCGTCAGCGGGATCGTCATCTCCTCGATGCGCTCGCCCGGCCACTGGGCGCGATAGCGGGTGAAGAGCTCCAGCAGCAGGTGCGCCACCCGCTCGCGCGCCGTCCGGCGGCCGATGCTCGTCATGTGGTCATAGGCCATGCTGGTGTCGCGGGCCAGCGTCCCCGCCAGCCGCATGGCCATCCCCGGATCGTCCCTCGACGAGGCCGCCAGCACGGTGTCGGGGATGACCGAAACGATCACATCCGTCAGGGCCTCGGCGCCATGGCTGGCCTGGGCATCCTTGGACGTCGGCATACCCATGACCGCGCCGGGCAGGGCGAAATGGACGATCTGCCGCCGGCCGTCCTCCAGCAGAGTATAGATCGCCACCCAGCCGGACAGCAGGTTGAAGACCGATGTATTGGTCTCGCCGATGCTGAACAGATCGCGCCCGGCCACCAGCTTGCGGTCACCCGTCCGGTAGCGCGGAAGAAGGCGGCAAGCATCCGCCGACCGCGGCAGGCCCGTGGCCGGAGCCCATTTTTCCCCGTCGTATCCGTCGCCCCGGCGCTTGGAGCGCTTGCTCAAATCATTGGCCGGTGCGCCGCGCGGGCGCTCCGCTTCCTGTATCGCCTGTCCTCGAAAGCATGGTCTGCTCCATCCGCGTTCGAAATCGTCCCATTCGTCGCGGAAGAGCGACCGGGCTGCCTCTACTGATAAGGACGCTCGATCCCAGCTCATATTACACCTCCTGGGCGCATCGCCCGTGCCGCGCGGCTGCGTCCGCAGCCAGCTGACTGTCCTGAAGAAGAACCTCGCTCCGCCGCAGCGGCACCTTCGCCGCGTCCCGCGCCGCTGGCCGTGTTCATGAACGCAACAGCGACGCGAACGGCCGTGCCGTGGTCAGGTAGGCGAGGAAACGACCTGGAGGAAGCGAGGTCGCGGGACCGGAGGGTCGCGGCCTAGGATGATCGACCGGAGGCATTCGTCGCGGAACGCCGGTACGACTGACGCTTCGACCGGTTTCCAGAGAAATCCGGTGCGATGCGACGCCAGCGGCGCTTGGCAGGGCGCGCACATCATGGTGCAGCATGCCAAGGGAGACGAACAGTCGTTGGCGGGTGACAACTCGGTCGATACGGCACCCGCGACGGTCTCAGATTCAGGGATTGATTGAAGCAGGACGAGCCTGTTCTCGTGCGCGGTCGCCGGCTCCCCTTGCATGAGAAAGGAAACCGTGCAGATGATCAGCAATGCCAATAGTCTGAGCATGTGCTTGAACGGATCCCTTGCCGCCCGTGTGCTTCTCGACGCACCAAGCCGAAGGCAGAGTCTACTCCCTCGCACTTCTCACGCAAGATCACACGCTTGCACTATTCGGCAATGCCGCTCGTGGCGCATTGATCGAGATCAAGATGGCTGCCCGCAATGCGTGTCGGCCGTTCTGCATCGGCGGATATCCCCTACGCAGCACTCCAGCGCCACTATAGCAGATGGCCACCAATCCGGGCCGCATCCCCTTGGACTGCTCGTGAGCAGGTGATCGTGGTCGACCAGCACCTCGGGCTAGGTCGAAGGCCGCTCGCACGGTCCGCGCAGCGATGGGGAGCACATTGCATGGGCCTTTGGGCACACACTTGATCGAGATTAAAGTGCGTCGCTACCGGAGTGGTGATAGTAACAGTCGAGTGACAAATCTGACTGGTGTTTCAAGGCCCGGGAATGGCATCGACAGCCTCGACCACGCCTGATCGCACGAACTGCATCGCGGTGCTCGTCGCCCGCCACCGGCGAAGGTTCGTGCTGAGTCCGTTTTTCGGCAAGAGCGACGGGCTTCTCGTCATCGATCCGGTGGCGCGGCGGCGGCGGTATCGCGCCAACGCGGCCAGAACGAACGAGGCCATCTGCGAGCTGATCCTGGCCAGCGGCGCCACGCGCCTGATCTGCGGATTCGTCGGCGCGCCCGAGCGCGACGGGCTTCGTGCTGCCGGGACCGACATCCGCCTTGCCTCCTGCGCGCATTCGGTTGCCGATCTCGTGTCCGCGTTCGAGACGCTGCCCTCCGCCTGACGCCCTTCCGAGTATGGCGAAACCGACAAGGGAGGCGCCCCGCCGGGCGCCTCCCCTTCATCGGTGCAGCGGGGTGCCTATTCGGGCGCGTTCACGCGGAGCCATTCTTCCAGCTGGGCGATCTCCGCCTCCTGCGCCGAGATGACGTCTTCGGCCAGCTTGCGGATCTCCGGATCGGACCCGTGTTCAAGGACGACGCGGGCCATATCGATCGCGGCCTGGTGATGCGGGATCATGCCCCGCGCGAAATCCACATCCGGGTTGCCGCTATAGCCCATGGTCGACATGGCTGCGTGCATCCGCTCCATCGCATCGACATAGTCACGAACCGCGGGATCATCCTCGGGCAAGACCGAGGTCTGGCCGGCGGCCGGTCCGCCGTGCATCGCGCCGTGATCCACCTGCGACCACGCCGGAACCGCATTGGCAAGGCCGAGGCCGGTCACCACGAGCGAGGCGAGCAAGAGTTTTCGCGTAGTCATAGGGCATTCCTTTCAGTCTGTGGTTTTTCCACTCTGCGGAACTCGCTCAGGATCGCCTGCTGCGAGCTGTCGAGCTTGTTACTCAACGGGATGTCTAGATGGGTGCCGACACCAGGAAGACCGACGGCATCGCCACCGATTTTGCCAGGAGCTGCATCTTGGAGTGGCGGTCGGCGGCCCCCACCACCATGCTCCTTGTCGTCATACGATCGCGCGACACCTGCCTTCCTGCAACTCGACCGATCGAAGGCGACCGCCCGGCTGCGGGATCATTTTCCACGTCGACCCGATCGACTCTTTAACCGAGATCAAGAACCGCCCCATCGGTCGGATTTTCTTCCGATGACGCTTCCATTGCTGCGCGGAAAGCCCGCCCGGGGAACTACCATGGCTAAAAGGAGGATCAAGATATTCGGACGCCCACGTGATCATCGGGGTCCGACGTCCGATGAAAGCCCGCGCCATAAATCTGGGCAAATATCTGCTCCACCAGTTCGTCACGCCGCTTGCGGCCCTGTTCGATAGATTCAAAAATCCGTTCGTTGAGGTCTCCCTCGTATGGGGCAAACGGATTATCCTCCGGCAATGGTGCTCGACGGTGCTCGACGATCCGCGCGAGATCGGCGATGCCGCGCATCCACGGATTGAATTGCGCCGAGAAGAAATGACGACTTGTCCGCATCGGGTGCAGCCATTCGAGAAGCGCGGCGGTTGACGGGGTGCTGAAAAGACGTACCCAAGGGCTGACGAATGCCCTGTAAATCTGCTCGTTCGCCTCTGAAGTGTGCCGCACCCTCTCGAACGCCCGGATCGGTGCTTCGAATTCGATGTCCGAGACATCGCGCTCCTCGAAGCGCACCGAATATTCCGACCGAGGGGATGCCCGGTCGTCTGAGGGCTTGTCGATGATTATCTCGTAAAGTCCTGGAGGCAGAGCCGAAATGCTCTCCACACTTTCAAGGATCGCCCGATGCTCAAGACGCGCCACCTTGGCGGAGACGAAGATGCCCAGATGGCCGACATGGTCGTTGGTCAGGTAGACGATGCGCTGGCCCGCGGCCTTCAGATCCCCGGTGGTCCGGTAGACGATGGGTATCCAGCCAAGCGCCTGATGCGGCGGCGTGATATTGTCGCCATAGGAGGCGAAAATGACGAGCGGATTCTGTATACGCCGCAGATCGACGGTGCAGCCGTCGCAGATCCGCACCTCGCCCTGCTCAAGCTTGTTGCCGATGAAGAGATTCTCAACGATCGCGACGATTTCTTCGCGACTGAGAAAGTACCAGGCGTTCCACCAACGCTCGAACTCCAGAAATCGGTCGCGTTCGCTGTCGATATGCATGAACAGGTTGGCGTATTTCTCCCATACGGATTCCGGCTTCAAGTTCTCGAAGTTCATAACAAGCCAGGCGCCGTCGAACCGTCCGTCTCCCAGGTCGGCAAGCGCGTGCGTGAGCCATGTGCCACCGACGAAGCCGCCGGCGATCCGCATCGGATTGACACCCGATTCACCGGCCCAGTACGACAGCGGCGAGCCATTGAGAACCGCCGGCCCGACCAACCCCTCGCAATCGGCGGAGAGCAACGTGATCGCCCAACCGGCCTGACAGTTGCCGTAAAGGATCGGCGCGGTCCCGCCATGGCGCCTCGCGACTTCTTCGACGAAATGGCGCAGGGCATGCAGGACATCGTCAAGCGTCTGGCCCGGGAGGGGTTCCGGGAAGAATGACACGAAGTAGACCGGGTGACCCTGCTGCATGGCGATCCCGACTTCGGACTCCCGCTTGAAGCCGCCAATTCCGGGGCCGTGTCCGGCCCGCGGGTCCACCACGAGGACGGGCGGCTTGGCCGGGTCGAGGCAGTCCTCGATGCAGGTCTCGCCGATGCGCGTTATGCGCAGCAGGGCGTAGTTCGCCGGCTGCGCCAGGTGCCGGGCGTCGATCAGCAACTCATAGTCGAAATCCAGCAGCGGCGGCTTTCCGGCACGCTCGTGTGCCATCATGTTGTCCGCGCGCTGGCGGAGCGTATCCCAGAAAAGGATCGATCGTTCCCAAACATCGCGCTGATACGCCGCGAGTTCCTGAATGCGGCTCGCCGCGTCCGGGTTGAACCCATTGTTCCCTGGCACCAGAACATTCGCAGCGGCGGGAGGTGGTTCAGTGCGCATGTGGACATCAGGAAATGGCGTTACTTCTGCCGCCGCAGACTTGCCATGGTCGATCTTCTTCATGCTCGCTCCATCAGCTTCCGCGCACGATTGAGAACCGCATCACTACGCCCGACCGCACAACATCAGGCTTAGTTGGCTTGCCGCCGTCCTGGCTTGGTCGCCTGTTGTTCTTTTTCGGAGACCTGCGCATTCAGATCATTCGCCGCATCCTGGGCGATTGAGGCGCAGCAGTCGTGCAGTCTTTCCGACAACTCAGACCAGCGCTTTGCGCGAAGGGAAGCACCTTCGTGGATAACCGCGACCATCTGGGCCTGAGCTGAGAGAAGATCGTTCGGATTTCTGCATTGCATAAGCGCCTGAAACGACTGTCCGAGGCGCCCGGTGCGATCGGAGACCGCGTTGACCTCTGCGTCATAGGCGTCAGCACAGATTTTCTGCAGCTTCACGGCAAAGCCCTGCCATAGCCGCAAGTTGTGATCGATAGCGCCAGAATTGCCTGCGAAAGGCAAACCCCACCAGGCAGTGATGGCGTTCAGCCGCTCGGTTTCCGTCGTCATGGCCTCTTTCATCTCCAAAGCCGTTCTCCTGTCTCATGATTGCTTGCGTGGTTGGTTGGGACGGGCAGTCGTCAGCCCGTGGCCTCGAGTGCCAGCGCGATGCCTTGTCCGCCGCCGATGCAGAGTGTCACCAAGCCCCGCCTTACACCGTCCCGCCGCATCGCATGCAGCAGGCGCGTCGTAAGAACCGCGCCGGTCGCGCCAATCGGATGCCCATGGGCGATGGCCCCGCCCTCGACATTGACGATGTCCTCCGGCAAGCCGAGTTCGTCCATCAAGGCCAGCGTGATCGCGGCGAACGCTTCGTTGATCTCCACTCGCTCCAGGTCGCCGATCGACCAGCCCGCGCGGTCCAGAGCACGATGCACGGCCGGAACTGGCCCGAGGCCGAACATGCCGGGCTCAACCGCACCGATGCCGAACCCGGCCAGCCGCGCCATAGGCTCGACGCCGCTCTTTTCGGCCCATGCCTCTTGCGCCACGATCATTGCCGCCGCACCGGTGTTGAGACCCGGAGCATTCCCGGCCGTGATCGTGCCGCCCTCGCGAAATGCCGGCTTCAGCTTCGCGAGATCCTCCATCGTCGCGTCCAGTCGATTGTGCTCGTCCTTTCGAAAGATGGTCGGACCCTTACGACCGGGAACCTCGACCGGCGCGATCTCGGCGTCGAACTTGCCGGCGGCTTGAGCCTCACTGAAGCGTTGCTGGCTTCTCAGAGACCATCGATCCTGTGCCTCGCGCGTGACTTGAAATCTGGTGACCAGATCCTCAGTCACCCAGCCGGAATGCCGATCGGAGAACGCATCGTTGAGCCCATCCCGCAGCATGGAGTCGTAGATCCGACCTTCGCCCATGCGATAGCCCCACCGACCGTGGGGCAGCAGATACGGTGATTGATCCATGTTCTCCATGCCGCCGGCGATGGCGGCTTTGGCAATTCCCAGCATGAGCTCCTGTGCCGCCGTCGCGATCGCCTGAGCACCAGAGCCGCAGACGCGGTTGACCGTCATTGCGGGCACCGCGCTGGGCAGGCCTGCCGCAACGGCAGCCTGCCGAGCCGGATTCATCTTGGCCCCCGCCTGCACGACCTGACCCAGGACGACCGTTTCGATGGCATCGTGCTCCACCCCCGCCCGCGAAAGGCTCGTGCTGATTGCGATGCCGCCGAGATCAGGCGCCGGCATATCCTTCAGCGTACCGTTGTAGGTTCCGATCGGCGTCCGCACCGCAGCGCACAGTACGACATTGGATTGCGTCATCGCGAAATTCCCTTCTCGCTCGGTGCCTGCTTTCGTGCTGGCCACCATTCCCGGCAGCAGACGGACACAGCATAGAGAGCGCGCCGGGCAGCGGTCTTTAATCCAGATTAAGCCCCGAACCGGAGCCTAAATGGGTCCGGAGGCCGGGGCGACATCACTGTCGCGCGATCATCAGAGCGGGACCGACGCATTGCGGGATTTCGTCTGGGGCAGGTAGCGAAAATCGCCAAGATCCGCAGAAACTATAACCGAGATCAAAGTTTTCATCCGCCCTCACGATCATCGTGGGCCGAACCGAGAGCCACGCGGGCAGCTCCAATGCGTGGCCCGATTCCGAACGCAAATGTCTTCAATGCAGAGAGGTCGAAGGACCATGGCGCCCAGCGACAGACAGCCCGACCACCATGACCGGCCTCCCCGGCGATACCCTGCCGCGACCATCGCGCTGTGGGGTTTCCTCGCGATCGGCGTGTTCTTTCTGATCGCCGAACATCGGGCCCACCTGCTCGGCTGGCTGCCGTGGCTGATCATCCTGGCCTGTCCTCTGCTCCACATCTTCATGCACAGGAGTCACGGCGGACACGACCATGGCGGAAGCCCGCCTTCAAAGGGTTCGGACCGAACTCCCCACCAACATTGAGACGTCCAGGGAGCCCAAAGACATGCACGAAGACGTTCAGGCTTATGGCCTCTGGTCCCTGGTGTTTCTGAACTCCGCTGTATTCATCTTCTTCGCGTTCAGTTTCTTCAAACCGACGACACCGCGCGACTGGCGTTCCTTCGGCGCCTACAGCGCGTTCATCGTCGCGCTGTTCACGGAAATGTATGGGTTTCCGCTGACCATCTACCTCCTCTCGGGTTGGTTGCAGACGCGCTATCCGGGGATCGACTGGCTGTCCCACGACGCCGGACATCTTCTGGAGACGCTCTTCGGGTGGCGGCTCAACCCACATTTCGGACCGTTCCACCTTCTGAGCTTCGTCTTCATCGGGGGCGGGTTCATGCTTATCGCCACGGCATGGAGGATTCTCTACGACGCGCAGAAAAAAGGGGGGCTTGCCACGACCGGAGTCTATGCGCGGATCCGTCACCCCCAATACGTGGGCTTCGTCCTCGTGATGTTCGGGTTCCTGCTCCAGTGGCCGACCCTGCTCACCGCCGCGATGTTTCCGATCCTCACCGTCATGTACTGGCGGCTCGCAAGGCGCGAGGAGCGGGATACGCTCGACCGGCACGGAGAAGCATATGCGCGCTATATGCAAGATGTGCCTGCTTGGTTTCCACGCTTGACCACAAGTCCAGCGTGAGTCGAGGCGATGCAGCCAACGGAAGAGCGCCTGACGGCGAAGATCAGAGTACGTAACTGCCTGTGGCAGGTCGACACGCTCTACTCATTGGCCCGCCTTTTATCGTATGTATTTGATTTCTATCCAATATCGCGTTGTACGGGTGTTCCTGCAACGCGCGGTATCGGCATGTGGACACACTTCTGTTCGGAACGCTTGATAGGCTGCTCAAGACGGGCATAGGTCAACGTCCGATGGCTCGGGAACACACAAAGAAGCCGGGCACGGCGGGGGCCCGCCCAACCGATTATCGCAATCACGGATGATCGCTGGAGAATGTGAGGTGGGACGAGCCGGGGCTGTCCGGCAACGAAATCGCTAGCTCGATCTCGTAGCGGCCGCGCCCGGGAAAGTTGGCGAACCCGCCATAGGTGATCGTGTCGGCGATCGACATCGGTTCCAGCACGATATGCTCGTGGCTGACATGGCCGAGCGAGGAGACCGTCGCCACGACCTCGGCGTTCTCGATCCTGTCACTCGTCTGGCTATCGAAGACCGCCACGACGATGTGTTGCGGATGTTGCCCCGATGGCACCCCGCCGTGCATCGTGCCCTCCTGGTGACCGGAGGGGTGGCCGCGTACGACCGAAGCCGGCATGATCCCGAGATAGACCGAAAGCCCATCAACCGATTGGAAGCCGTCATCTGCGGACACGAGGCTCGTCGACACGAGAAACGCGCCGAGCGCAACGGACAACGCGCGCCCGGCGATGAGCCTGCTCCACCTTGATGTTGTGCGATTCAACATATCCCTTTCCCCCCGTGACTGCGACCGCAGGCTCACTCGCCGCGATTGCCCAGCCAATCCTGCATGGCGTCGATCTCGGCCTGCTGGGCGTCGATGATCTCCTGCGCCCATTGACGGCTCTGTGGCTCCTGGCCGAACTCGAGCGCGGCCTGCGCCATCCTGATCGCCGCCTCGTGATGGGCGATCATGCCCTTCACGAACGCGACGTCGGCATCGGGTTCCTGCATCGCCTCCATCATCGGCGCGTGCATGTCCATCATGGCGCCCATATAGGCGCGGGACGCCTCGGGCAGCGCCTCCATGCGCTGCGCCATCTGCTGCCCCATCATGCCGTCCATCATCTGCATCATCGGCGCGCCTTGCTGAACCGGGGCCGGTTCGGCGTGTTCGCCTTCCCCGCCTGGATGATGCGGATCGGCCTGGGACAGCGCCATGACCGGAAGTACGGTCAGCGCGAGAACCAGCCAAAATCGTGCAATGCGTGCCATATCGAGACTCCCTTCCTCCTGCACATTCAGGACCGCTTCCGTAAGATCACAGCCCGACCACTTCGCTTCAGGCTACATGGCCGTCACGGCGAAGGACTTAACCTGGATTAAAGAACGAGAATTGCCCCAGACAACCACTGTGAAAACTCCGGCAGCGGGTTTGGTCCGCTGTCCCATCCATCGTCAAACACTTTAACCTCGATCAAGGATTCAGCGCCCGGATCGCGTGAGATTTCCGACGAAACAACACGCCAGTGGCTGCCGCAGCATTGCCTCGGCCAGATCAAGGAAAGTCCTGATGAGTTCACCCCACTCCCACCACGGCCATCAGAACCATCAGACGCACGCGACCGGGCATCGCGGCGGCGAGGACCACTACGGCAACCCGAAGGTCATCGCCGCGGCCGGTTCCAGCCATTCCGGGCATGCCGGCCACGACCATGGCGCGATGGTCGCCGACTTCCGCCGCCGCTTCTGGGTGACCCTGATCCTGACGCCGCCGATCCTGCTGCTGTCGCCGATGATCCAGCACTGGTTCGGCATCGCCGAGGCGATGGCGTTTCCGGGCGACCGCTATGTGCTCTTCGTCCTCTCGACCATCGCCTATGTCTACGGCGGGTGGCCCTTCCTGACCGGCTTCACCTCCGAGCTGCGCAAGGGCCAGCCCGGCATGATGACGCTGATCGCGCTGGCGATCTCTGCGGCCTATTTCTTCTCGGCGGCCGTCACCTTCGGCTTTCCAGGCGAGGAATTCTACTGGGAACTGGTGACGCTGATCGCCATCATGCTGCTCGGCCACTGGGTCGAGATGCGCTCGGTCATGGGCGCCTCGCGCGCGCTGGAGGAGCTGGTCCGGCTGCTGCCCGACAGCGCCACCCGGATCGCAGCGGACGGCACGATGCAGGAGGTGGCGATCTCGGCGCTCAGCCCCGGCGACAGGGTGCTGATCCGGCCGGGCGCCAAGGTGCCGGTCGACGGCGCCATCGTCGAGGGATCGTCCGGGTTCAACGAGGCGATGCTGACCGGCGAATCCCGCCCGGTTTCCAAGGGCGTCGGCGCGACCGCCATCGGCGGGGCGATCAACGGCGCCAATGCCGTGACTATCGAGGTGACCGCCACCGGCGACGCGACCTACCTCGCCCAGGTCATCGAACTGGTGCGGAAGGCACAGGAGACGCGCTCGCGCACGCAGGACCTCGCCAATCGCGCGGCCTCGTTGCTGACCTATATCGCGCTCACGGTCGGCTTCGGCACGCTCTTCGTCTGGTGGCTGCTGCTGGACGCGCCGCTGGCCTTCGCGATGGAGCGGATGGTGACGGTGATGGTCGTCGCCTGTCCGCATGCGCTCGGCCTCGCGGTGCCGCTGGTCGTCGCGGTCAGCACCTCGCTCTCGGCGCGCAACGGCCTGCTGATCCGCGACCGCGCCGCGTTCGAGCGGGCGCGTAACCTCGATGCCGTCGTGTTCGACAAGACCGGCACGCTGACGGAGGGCCGCTTCGGAGTCAGCGATATCGTGCTGCTGGCGGGCGGCGACGAGGCCGAGGAACTGGCCTATGCCGCCGCGGCCGAGAGCCAGTCCGAACACCCCATCGCCCATGGCATCGTCGCCGAGGCGAAGGCGCGGGGACTGACTGTCCCGAGGGCGAGCGAGGTCAGCAACATCACCGGCGAAGGCATCCTGGCCAAGGTCGATGGCCAGGACATCCGCATCGTCAGCCCCGGCCACCTAGCCCGTCAGGGCAAGGCCATTGCCCATGAAAGCCTCAAGCGGCTGGAGGGTCAGGGCAAGACCGTCGTCGTTCTGGTCCGCGACGGCGCGCCGCGCGCGCTGCTGGCGCTGGCCGACATCGTGCGCCCGGAATCGAAGGAGGCCATTGCGGAACTTAAGTCGCTCGGCATCAACTCGATCATGCTGACCGGCGACGCCGAGGGCGTGGCCAAGGCGGTGTCGGAGGAGCTTGGCATCACCGAGTATTTCGCCGAGGTGCTGCCCGACCAGAAGTCGCAGAAGATCGAGGAGTTGCAGGCGCGCGGCCTCTCCGTCGCGATGGTCGGCGACGGGGTGAACGACGCGCCGGCGCTGGTGGTGGCCGATCTCGGCATCGCCATCGGCGCGGGGACCGACGTGGCGGTCGAATCCGCCGATGTGGTGCTGGTGCGCAGCGATCCGCGCGACGTCGGCGCGATCCTCGGCCTCTCGCGCGCCACCTATCGCAAGATGGTGCAGAACCTGATCTGGGCCACCGGCTACAACGCCGTCGCCATCCCCATGGCGGCCGGCATAACCTTCGGCACCGGCTTCATGATGACGCCGGCCGTGGCCGCGGTGTTCATGTCGGCCAGCACCGTTATCGTCGCGATCAACGCCCAGTTCCTGCGCAACTACCGGCGGCACAAATGACGAGGGCCGGCGCGGGGCGCCTGATCCTTCCATTGCCGGGCAACGAGACTTTCGCCCGGCAGCTTGCCGATGCCGGCGGGTGGGAGGCCGGCGCGCTGGAAACGCGCCGCTTCCCGGACGGCGAAACCTATCTGCGCATCCTGTCGGATGTGAAGGACAAGGCGGTCGATCTCGTCGCCACGCTGGCCCGGCCCGACGATGGCTTCCTGCGCCTGATCTTCGCCGCCGATGCCGCCCGGTCGCTCGGCGCGCGCGAGGTCAATCTCATCGCGCCCTATCTTTCCTATATGCGGCAGGACCGCCGCTTCCAGCCCGGCGAGGCCGTGACGTCGAAGAGCTTCGCCCGCCTTGTCTCATCGAGCTTCGACCGGCTGATAACCGTCGATCCGCACCTTCATCGCTACCCGGCGCTGTCGGCGCTCTACACGATCCCGACCAATACCCTGCACGCCGCGCCGCTGCTGGCAGACTGGATCGCCGCCAATGTCGATAGTCCCCTGATCATCGGCCCGGACGAGGAAAGCGAGCAATGGGTCTCGGCCATCGCCGCGCGCATCGGGGCGCCGCATGCAGTGCTGCGCAAGGTCCGGCACGGCGACCGCGATGTCGATATCGCGCTGCCGGATCTTTCCGAGTGGCGTGGCTGCCAGCCTGTGCTTGCCGACGATATCGCATCGTCCGGACATACGCTCATCGAGGCCGCCCGCCAGCTTCCGCTTCAGGGTTTTGCCCGGCCGGTCGTCGCGGTGGTGCATGGGATCTTCGCGGAGGAGTCCTTCCAGCGCCTCGCCCCGCTCTGCGACCGGATCGTCTCGTCCGACGCGGTGCCTCATGACAGCAATGCCGTCGGGCTCGCCTCCATAATCGCCGAGGCGATTGCTTCCGCAGCCGGTGACGATGGCGATCTCGTCCGGCACCGCCGCCCGCCGGAACCGCTGGATGAAATCGAACAGGCGGGTTTCGATTCCTTCCCCGCCAGCGATCCGCCGCCCTGGACCGGCGGTGTGACCTGATGAACCAGAACAATGAGCTGAAAGCGTCGACGACATGAGTGAACCTGCAAAGGAAACATCCGAGACCTGGCGCAAGGGATACGGCCCGATTGTCCACAACGACCAGACGGCCGAGCGCGTACGCGCCCTGGCAACGTCAGGCCACATCGACCCGGAATCCCTCTACCGAATCCTCGCCGCCGCCGACCGCCTGACCTCGGCCGCCATGTGGACCGTCGTCCACATGACCTATGCCAGCCGCGTCGATCTTTCCGGTGCGCCGCTGCCAGCCGAGGCGTTCAAGCCGACACCCGAAGGCCATACCGGCGGATCGCTCAACATGGTCCCGGCTTTCGTGGGCTATCTCGCCGCGAACGCGATCACCGCGAAGACCCGCTCATGGCTGATGGGCCAAGGCCATTGCGTCGCCGCGATCGAGGCGGTGAATGCACTCACCGGGGACGTTTCCCCCGCTCAGAAAGGCCGCTACGACCGCAGTGAGAAAGGTCTCTCGCAGCTCGCGGCCGATTTCTATTCCTATGCGATCGACGCCGGCGGCAACGCCGCCGTGCCGCTCGGCAGCCATGCGGGCCCAAACACCGCCGGCGCGATCTCGGAGGGCGGCTATCTCGGCTTCGCCGAGGTCCAGTATGTCCACGCGCCGCTGCCTGGCGAAAGCCTCGTCGCCTTCCTGAGCGACGGCGCCTTCGAGGAACAACGCGGATCGGACTGGACGCCGCGCTGGTGGCGCGCCGAGGATTGCGGCCTTGCCGTGCCGGTCATGATCCTCAACGGCCGCCGTATCGAGGAACGCGTCCAGATCGCCCAGCAGGGCGGCGCCGAATGGCTCGCCGACCATCTGAAGCTCAACGGCTTCGATCCGGTCATCGTCGACGGCCGCGATCCCGCCGCCATCGCCTGCGCGATCATCGAGGCCGAAACCCGCCTCGGAGGCTTTGCCGCCGATCCCGGGCGCACCTATCCCGCGCCGATCCCCTATGTCATCGCCGAGACGGTGAAGGGCTTCGGCTTCCCCGGCGCCGGCACCAACGCCGCGCACAATCTGCCGCTCGGCGGCAACCCCGCGCGCGACGAGCACGCGAGAGCCGCCTTCAACGCCGCCGCCCGGGCGTTGTTCGTTCCGCCCGGGGAGATCGAGCGCGCCGTCGCCCGGATCGCCGTCCATGACAGGCAGGGCCGCGAACCCGAAAGCCGGCATCCGCTCGCGCTCCGCAACCTGCCGGACCCGGACTTGCCCGAGCCAGACTGGACCACCCCCGGCGATCCGCCCGACTGCGCCATGCACGCGCTCGACCGCTGGTTCGTCCGCGTGGTGGACGCCAACCCCGGCCTTCGTCCGCGTGTCGGCAATCCCGACGAGTTGCGCTCCAACCATATGGGCGCGACGCTCGACAGGCTGCGCCATCGCGTCAACACGTCCGAGCCGGGCGTCGCCGACGCGATCGACGGCGCGGTGATCACCGCGCTCAACGAGGAGGCCGTGGCGGGCGCGGCACTCGCCAACAAGGGCGGGATCAACCTGATCGTCAGCTACGAAGCCTTCGCGATGAAGATGCTCGGCGGATTGCGGCAGGAGATCGTCTTTTCCCGGCGCCAACGCGAAAGCGGGCAAGACCCGCGCTGGATCTCCGTGCCCCTCGTCGTCACCTCCCATACCTGGGAAAACGCCAAGAACGAGCAGTCGCATCAGGACCCGACCATCGGCGAGGCGCTGCTCGGCGAGATGTCCGACACGGCGCGCGTGCTGTTTCCGGTCGACGCCAACAGCGCGACGGCCGCGCTGCGATCCGTTTACGAGGGTCGCGGCCAGGTCGCGTGCCTGATCGTGTCCAAGCGCGACATGCCGCACCGCTTCGCCGCCGAGGCGGCGACACGCTTCGTCCGCGAGGGGGCGGCGCACGTCGACGGGGAAGTGACAGGCGCTGAACTTCAGATCGTCGCTCTCGGCGCCTATCAGCTCGAGGAGGCGCTGAAGGCCGCGCACCGCCTCAGGACCCATGGCCGACGCGTTCTGGTCACGGCCATGTCAGAGCCCGGCCGCTTCCGCATCCCCCGCGACCCTATCGAGGCGGCCTTTACGGCGAAGGACGATGAACTGGCCGCCCTGTTCCCGCCGGACCTGCCGCGCCTGATCGTTTCCCACACAAGGCCCGAACCGATGCTCGGCCTCCTGCGGCGACTGGATTCCGGCCCGCAAGCGACGGCGGCGCGCGGCTATGTCAGCCGTGGCGGCACGCTCGACGTCGCCGGCATGCTGTTCGCCAACCGCTGCTCCTGGGCGCATCTGGTCGACGCCGCCGCCCCTCTTGCCGGCTGGAGCCGCGACGACCTCCTCGCGCCCGCCGAGTGCGACGCCGTGGACGGACGCGGCCATCCCGGCGACATCGCCGCATTCAACGACTGAAGGATGCCATGCTCACGCTGACCTCTCTCGGCGGTGCCGGCACCGTCACCGGCTCGAAACACCTTCTTGCCCATGGCGACAAACGCCTCCTGATCGACTGCGGTCTGTTCCAGGGCCTCAAGAACCTGCGCGACCTGAACTGGGAGCCGCTGCCCGTTGCCCCGTCCAGCATCGACGCGGTCGTCCTGACCCATGCCCATCTCGACCATTCCGGCTACCTTCCCAAGCTCGTCCGCGACGGCTTCCGGGGCCGCATCTACGCCACGGCCGCGACCCGGGACGTGGCCGAGTTGATCCTCAAGGACAGCGGCTTTCTCAACGAGAAGGATGCCGACTACGCCAACCGCAAGGGTTTTTCGAAACACAAGCCGGCCCTGCCGCTCTACGGTGTGCGCGATGCCGAACGCGCGATGGAGTTCTTCTCCACCGTGCCCTTCGATACGCCTGTTCAGCTTTCGGGCGGCGCGACCCTGACCTTTCGACATGCAGGCCATATTCTGGGGGCGGCCAGCGCCGACATCGAATGGGTCGGCCGTCGCATCGCCTTCTCGGGCGACCTCGGACGCTACGGCGATCCGGTGCTTCATGATCCGGATCCCGTGCCGGAAGCCGACTACATCGTCATCGAATCCACCTACGGCAACCGCCTTCATGGTCCCGCCGATACGACCGAGGTGCTGGGCGGGATTGTCGAACGCACGGCCGGGCGCGGCGGCACCGTCGTAATTCCGGCATTCGCTGTCGGCCGCGCACAGTCCTTGCTCTATCACTTCTGGAACCTGAAGACCGCAGGCCGCCTTGCCAACATCCCGATCTATCTCGACAGCCCGATGGCGATCGACGCGACCGACCTCCTTCACGCGCACAGCGACGATCATCGCCTGACACATGACGAATGCACCGCGATCTGCAAGATCGCGACCTATACGCGTGATGTGGACGCTTCAAAGGAGATCACCGCCAGCCCATGGCCGAAGGTGGTGATCTCGGCCAGCGGAATGGCGACGGGGGGCCGCGTGCTGCATCATCTCAAATCCTTCGCGACCGATCCGAAGCACACGATCCTGTTTTCCGGCTATCAGTCCGCCGGAACGCGGGGCCGCGCCATGGTCCAGGGCGCGCGGGAGATCAAGATACACGGTCAGTGGGTCCCGGTGCGCGCGGAGATCGACGATCTGTCGATGCTCTCGGCTCATGCCGACGCCGACGATCTGATGCGCTGGCTCGCGGGCTTCCAGCGCGGGCCATCCCGCGTATTCATCGTCCATGGCGAGGCCGAGGCTTCGGAGGCCCTGCGCGTCCGGATCGGCCGCGAGCTGGACTGGAACGCCACCGTGCCCCGACAGGGCCAGGTATTCGACCTATGACCGCGCTCGTCTCTTCCGCTGAACCTGCCCAGCCGACGCTTCGTGCGCGTCGTCTCGGCTTGCACACCCAGCACCAGCCGGTCGTGGTTATGCACAAGGATTGTCATGTCTGCCACTCCGAAGGCCTCGCCGCGCGCGCGCAGGTTCTCGTCACCAGCGGCGGCCGGGAGGTCCAGGCCACGCTGTTTCAGGTCGACAGCGACGCTATGGTGAAGCACGACGAAGTCGGCCTCTCGGAAACCGCCTGGAATCTCCTCGGCGTCTCGGAGGGGGAAGAGCTGCGCGTGAGCCATCCTCCCGCGCTGGAATCGCTGGCCAGTGTGCGTCGGCGCATCTATGGCCATCGCCTCGACGCCCAGGCCCTTTCGGACATCGTAAGGGACGTAACAGCCGGCCGGTACACGGATGTGCATCTCGCCGCCTTCCTGACCGCAAGCGCGGCCCTGCCGCTCGACGAGAACGAGACTGCCGACCTTACCGGAGCCATGATCGCGGTAGGCGACCGGATGCGTTGGGATGCCCCCATCGTCGTCGACAAGCATTGTGTCGGCGGCCTGCCCGGCAACCGCACCACGCCGATCGTGGTGGCGATCGTCGCGGCCAACGGGCTCGTCATGCCCAAGACCTCGTCGCGCGCCATCACCTCGCCCGCCGGCACCGCCGACACGATGGAAACGCTGGCCCCGGTCGATCTCGATCTCGCCACGCTGAGGCGCGTGGTCGAGGCGGAGGGCGGCTGCATCGCCTGGGGTGGCGGTGTCCATCTGAGCCCGGCCGACGACATTTTCGTGCGGGTCGAGCGTGAACTCGACGTCGATACCGAGGGCCAGCTCATCGCCTCCGTGCTGTCCAAGAAGATCTCCGCCGGCTCCACCCACGTCGTGATCGACATCCCGGTAGGCCCCACGGCCAAGGTGCGCGGAGAGGATGCTGCATCGCATCTCGCCGCACGGATCACGGCGGTGGCGGCGCGCTTCGGCCTCGCCGCCACATGCGTGCAAACCGACGGCTCGCAGCCGGTCGGTCGCGGCATCGGCCCCGCGCTGGAGGCGTTCGACGTACTCGCCGTGCTGCGAAACGCCCCCGACGCGCCGGACGATCTGCGCCGGCGCGCCGCCATGCTGGCGGGCGCGGCGCTGGAGATCGGCGGCAAGGCCGGCAAGGGAGCAGGTCTGGCCCTCGCATTGGACACATTGTCCGATGGCCGGGCATGGAAGAAGTTCGAGGCGATCTGTGCGGCGCAGGGCGGGCTGCGCACACCGCCCAGGGCGGCTCACCTCCATCCCCTTGTCGCCCCGCGCGCCGGGCGGGTCGTGCATATCAACAACCGAAAGCTGGCCCGCCTCGCCAAGCTCGCGGGCGCGCCCGACGCCAAGGCCGCCGGCGTCCACATGGAGGTGCGGCTTGGCGACGAGATCGACCGGGGGCAACCGCTTGTCCACATCCACGCGGAAACGCCGGGCGAACTAGCCTACGCGCTCGATTATGCGGCGCAAGCCGGCGACATGATCGAGGTCGAGCCGTGAGCGGCATCCCGGTCGTGGCAGCCGCTATCTCTCCGCCGGCGGCAGGCGAAGTCCGGTCCCGCCGGGATCCAGGCCGGCGGTGGACGCGCTGATCCCCCGGCTTGCCCTCGCGCTGGCGATCGGTCTGCTTGTCGGGCTCGAACGCGGCTGGCGCGAGCGCGATGCGCCTGCCGGCGACCGGACGGCCGGCATCCGGACCTATGGGATTTCGGGGCTGCTGGGCGGTGTCGTCGCGGCACTCGCCCTCGCGTTCGACGCGCCCGCGATCCTGATCGGCGAATTCCTCGCGTTCACCGCGGTCTTCACCCTCTACAAGCTGCGCGAGGACATTCACGACGACAGCTTCAGCGTGACCGGCACCGTCGCCGGCCTCGCCGTCTTCGCGCTCGGCGCGCTGGCCGTGGCGGGCGATCAGCGCGCCGCGGCGGCTGGCGGCACGGCGCTGGCCGCAATTCTGGCCAGCCGCGACCTTCTCCACAGCCTGGTCAGGCGCATCTCCTGGATCGAGCTGCGCTCCGCGCTGGTGCTGGCGGTGATGACGGCCATCATATTGCCGGTCCTGCCCGCCCGTGCCATCGACCCCTGGGGCGGCTTCAACCCGCATCAGGTCTGGCTCTTCACGGTGCTGACCGCGGCGATTTCCTATCTGGGCTATGTTGCCGTGCGCATGTTCGGCACCACGCGCGGTGTTCTGGTCGGCGGGCTCGCCGGAGCCGTGGTGTCGTCGACGGCGGTCACCGTCGCGCTGGCCCGCACCGCCGCCGGGGGCGCGAACCCCTGGCCGCTCGCAGGCGCCGCCACGCTTGCCGCAGGGGTCTCGGTGCTGCGTGTCACCGGCATCGTGGTCATCGTGGCGCCGGCGGTGCTCGGGGTCACGGCGCTGGCGATCCTGGCGGCCGTCGCCGGTTTTGCCGCCTGCGGGGCGTTCTTTCTCATGCGCGGCCGGCTGGAAGGCGACGGACCGCAGATCCTGCGCAATCCGTTCGACCTACCGGCGGTGATGATCTTCGCCCTGTTCTTCGGCGTCGTCTCGACGATCAGCGCCGCGCTCGCCATGGGGAACACCAGCGGCATGGTGGCGACCTCCGCCATCTCGGGGATCTTCGACGTGGACGTCGCGGTGCTGAGCGCCCTGCGCCTGCTCGGCCAGGCCGCACATCTGGAGGCCGTCGGCCACGCAGTCCTGCTTGCGCTCACGACCAATGCCCTCGGGCGCTTGGTGGTCGCCGCCGCGACCGGGCCTGTCCGGTTCTGGCTGCCGATCGCCGCCGCGACGCTGGTGGCGGGCGCCCTTGGCCTCGCGGCGTTCCTGACGCTGCCGCATTTCGAGTGGCCGGGCACTCCGAGCGTACTCGGCTCGTAGAACTTCCGCGTCCCGGCAGGGCGATCAGCCGTCCCGGTCGAGCCGCGCCCGGATCCGTTCCATCTGGTCGATCTCGGCACGCTGGCCGCCGCTGATGTCGGCGCAGAGGGCGACAAGCTCGGGATCGCTGAGCGTCGCCTCGCGGCACATCAGAATCGCGCCGGAATGGTGGGGGATCATCGACTCGATGAACTGGCGGTCCCCGATCAGCGCCTGCGCGCGGGTCGCCGCGAAGGAGCCGAGCGTCAGCGCGATGAACACCACGTAAAGGGCGATGTTCAGGGACCGTCGCGGATACATGCCTGGCATGGTCGCCAGCATGAAGATCCCCATCGGCGCCCACATGGACAGGGCCATGTAGAACATGTTGAGGTTGTTGCGGAAGTCGCGGATGCCGTCGATCATCGAGAACATCACGACATACATGACGGCCAGCCCCAGCGCCATGTTGATCCAGAACATCAGATAGGGTCGGCCCTCGCCGTTATGCTCATGCCCTGCATGCGAACCATGGCTCATGTCCAAGCCCCCTCTCAATGCCCGACGCCGACGCCCGCCGGCTTGAGCAGCATCCAGACAGCCATGCCGACCATCATCAGGTTTTCAGTCAGCGAGACGAAGCCCAGCGGCACGTTGCTGTCGCCGCCGACGCAGGCGCATTTCAGCTCGCGCCGGTCGATATAGACCGCCTTGAACACCGAGACCGCGCCGATGGTGCCGATGAACAGCGCGACGGGAATGGAGACCCACATCAGCGCCCCCGCGAACATCAGTACGCCGGCCAGCGCCTCGGCGAAGGGATAGACATGGGCATATGGAACCCAACGCTGGGCCAGCAGGTCGTAATTCAGGAACATGGTGGCGAAGCCGTCCACGTCCTTCAGCTTCTGCAGCGCCAGCAGGCACATGGCGATGGCGATGAGCCATTCGGCGGCGTGGACCGTCAGCACGCTCCGGTGCATCGCCCAGCTTGCGGCGCCGGCCATCAGCGCCGCCATGGCGAAGAGCGCGATGACCGGCGTGTAGGTCACCGCGCCCTTGTCCCTGACCGTCTTGCCGAGGAAGCGCCGCAGATCGTCGTAGCCGCCGATCCTCTCGCCGCCGATGAAGGTCTGCGGGGTGGTCTCGACATCGTGCTTCGCCTTGAAGGCGTCGATCTCGGCCCGCGAGGTCAGCTTGTAGTCGGCGACTGCGTAACCCTCGCGCTTGAGCAGATCGAGAGACTTCAGGCCCCAGGGGCACATATGCCCCGGCATCACCATCCGGTGCAGTTCGGCGCGTTTGGCTGAGGCGTTCGGCATGGGTCGGTCATTCGCTTCGGGCCGTCGCCGCGAGAAAACAGGGCGCCGCCGCCGTCCTTGCCTTGGCGGCCCGAAGCGGACAGGGATAGCGGGCGGATCGGCATCCGCCCGCTTCGATTCAATGGCCCCGCTCGGCGAGCCAGGCGCGCATCATCGCGATCTCGGCCTCCTGCGCCGAAATGACTTCCTCGGCCAACGCGCGAACCTCGGGGTCCGTTCCGTGTTCCAGCACGACGCGGGCCATGTCGATGGCGCCCTGGTGATGCGGGATCATGCCGCGCATGAAATCGACATCGGCATCGCCGGTGTAGTCGATCGCCATGTCGCCGTGCATCCGGTCGTTGGCATCCCTGTACGCGCGGATCGCGGGATTGTCGGATGCGGTGCCCTGCACCGCGTGCCCGCCGTGATCCATATGCGCGCCGTGATCGGCCCCGCCCATGCGCGATTCGGCGATCGCCAGCCCGGCGGCCGCCGCGATCGCACCCGCGATGAAGATCGGTGTGAGCTTGTTCACCTGGCGTCTCCCCTCACGTCTGGCCCGCCGGAAACCCGGCCTTGACCAGCGCGCTTTCCAGGATCGCGCGCGGCTGGTCGGACGCGACCTCGATGGTCCGCTTCGTCAGGTCCGGCGTGACCTTGGCGGCCGGATCGACGGACTGGATCGCCCTGGTGACGCCGCGGACACAACCGCCGCAGGACATGTTCTGGATGTGGAACTGCATGAGACCCTCCTGTGCGTTTCTCTCATGCCTTACCAGATGGGGCTTCCCAGCGTTGGAAGGTCAAGGGCGGGTGAGAAGAAAAAAGTGTCCGAAGTTTCGACCTGACTGGCATCCGGCCTACACAAGTGTCAGGTTGGTTGGAACGATATCGGCTATGCGGGCGGCCGCGGTCAGAACAATGATCTTGCCAAAGCATAGAGCATGAGAGCTATCGTCGGGTGGAACGTAGCGGCGAAGCCGGCTGCCTTCATCGCGTTCGCCTCCTAGGATACCGACCAGATGCAGCGCGCGTGAACCTCCGCAAGGAGCGCCTCGCCTCCATGCGTCCGCCGATCCGGTGGGAAATTCCGGCTGCCATGATACGGCCCCCCCTTGACCTTCCCACCGTTGGAAGCCCCATCTGGGGGCAGATGCTGCATCCCGAGGATCTGCGATGAACGCGCCGTTGAAGAACCCGCCCGACTCACATCAGGCCATCAGCCTTCCGATCGAGGGCATGAGTTGCGCCTCATGCGTGGGCCGGGTCGAGAAGGCGTTGAAATCCGTGCCCGGCGTGAAGGACGCCAGCGTCAATCTCGCCACGGAAAAGGCTGAGGTTTCCTTCGAGGCGCCGACCGACCGCCGCGCGCTTGTCGCGGCCATCGAGGATGCGGGCTATTCCGTGCCCTCGGCCACGGTCCAGCTTGCCGTCGAGGGTATGACCTGCGCGTCCTGCGTCGGCAATGTGGAACACGCGCTCAAGGCCATCCCCGGCGTCGCCGAGGCCACCGTCAACCTCGCCACCGAGCGCGCCAGTGTGCGCGGCACCGCTGCCACCGCCGATCTGGTCGAGGCCATCGAGCGCGCCGGCTATGCGGCGCGGCTGTTGGATGGCGGCGCGGCGCAGGACGACACCGACGCCCGCAAGGACCGCGAGCAGGCGGAGCTGAAGCGCGACGTGATCCTGGCCGCCGCACTGACCCTGCCGGTCTTGGTGATGGAGATGGGCTCGCATCTCATTCCCGGCATGCACGACCTCATCATGCGCACCATCGGCATGCAGGGAAACTGGTATTTCCAGTTCGCGCTGACGACCGTCATACTCTTCGTGCCCAGCATCCGCTTCTACGAAAAGGGCTTTCCGGCGCTGGCGCGGCTGGCGCCCGACATGAACTCGCTGGTGGCGGTCGGCACGATGGCCGCCTATGCCTATTCGATGGTCGCGACCTTCGCGCCTTCGCTGCTGCCGGCCGGCACCATCAACGTCTACTACGAGGCCGCGGCGGTCATCGTCACGCTGATCCTGCTCGGCCGCTGGCTGGAGGCGCGAGCGAGGGGCCGCACCTCGGAGGCCATCAAACGCCTCGTCGGCTTGCAGGCCAAGGTCGCGCGGGTGCGCCGCGACGGCGGAACGGTCGAGATCGCCATCGGCGAGGTCGCGCCGGGCGACGTGGTGGAGGTCCGGCCCGGCGAGCGGGTGCCGGTCGATGGCGAGGTGGTCGAGGGCGACAGCTACATCGACGAATCCATGATCACCGGCGAGCCGATCCCGGTCGCCAAGGCGGCAGGCAGCCAGGTAGTCGGCGGCACGGTCAACCAGAAGGGCGCGCTCGCCTTCCGGGCCACCGCCGTCGGCGGCGCGACGGTGCTGTCGCAGATCATCCGCATGGTGGAGGAGGCGCAGGGGTCGAAGCTGCCGATCCAGGCGCTGGTCGACCGGGTGACGATGTATTTCGTGCCGGCGGTGATCGGCGTGGCGATCCTGACCTTCCTCGCCTGGCTCGTCTTCGGGCCGGAACCCGCGCTGACCTTCGCGCTGGTGAACGCGGTCGCGGTCCTCATCATCGCCTGCCCCTGCGCGATGGGTCTCGCCACGCCGACCTCGATCATGGTCGGCACCGGGCGCGGCGCGGAGATGGGCGTGCTGTTCCGCAAGGGCGAGGCGCTGCAACTGCTGAAGGACGCAAAGGTCGTGGCGCTCGACAAGACCGGGACGCTGACCGAGGGGCGGCCGGCTCTGACCGATCTGGAGGTGGCCGAGGGGTTCGACCGGGCCGAGGTTCTGGCACGGATCGCGGCAGTGGAGACGAAATCGGAACATCCCATCGCCCGGGCCATCGTCGAGGCGGCCGAGGTCGAGGGGCTGGCGCTTCCCGAAATCTCGGGCTTCGAGTCGGTGACCGGCTTCGGCGTCAAGGCCGAGGCGGGCGGCGCGCGGATCGAAGTCGGCGCCGACCGCTACATGAGAAAGCTCGGCCTCGATCCCGGCCTTTTCGCGCGCACCGCCGAACGGCTGGGCGGCGAGGGCAAGACACCGCTCTATGCGGCCATCGGCGGCAGGCTCGCCGCGATCGTCGCGGTCGCCGATCCCGTCAAGGAAACCACGCCGGAGGCCATCGCCGCGCTGCACCGGCTGGGCCTCAGGGTCGCGATGATCACCGGCGACAACCGCCGCACGGCCGAGGCCATAGCGCGGCCGCTCGGCATCGACCATGTGATCGCCGAGGTGCTTCCCGACGGCAAGGTCGAGACGGTGAAGGCGCTGAAGGCCGAACACGGCAAGGTCGCTTTCGTCGGCGACGGCATCAACGACGCGCCGGCGCTGGCCGAGGCCGATGTCGGCATCGCCATCGGCACGGGCACCGACATCGCCATCGAGGCGGCCGACGTGGTGCTGATGTCGGGCAGCCTCAAGGGCGTTCCGAACGCCATCGCGCTGTCGAAAGCGACGATCCGCAACATCCGGCAGAACCTGTTCTGGGCCTTCGCCTACAACACGGCGCTGATCCCGGTGGCGGCGGGGGTGCTTTATCCCGCCTTCGGCATCCTGCTCTCACCGGTGCTGGCGGCGGGGGCGATGGCGCTGTCCTCGGTGTTCGTGCTGGGCAACGCCCTGCGCCTGCGCCAGTGGGGGCCGCCGATGGAGACTGGCCGCCCGGACCCGGCCGCGCATCAGGCCCCCCAGGAACCCTCAAGGATCGAAAGGACCGCGACATGAACATCGGCGAAGCGGCCAGCGCCTCGGGCGTCAGCGCGAAGATGATCCGCTATTACGAGCAAATCGGGCTTATCCCCCGAGCCGATCGCACCGCCTCGGGCTATCGCGACTATGCGTCCAGCGACGTTCACATGCTGCGCTTCATCCGCCGCGCCCGCGATCTCGGCTTTTCGGTCGCGGAGATCGACGAGCTTCTCGGGCTCTGGCGCGACCGCAGCCGCCAGAGCGCCGATGTCAAGCGCGTCGCGCTGGCCCGGATCGACGACCTGCGCCGCAGGATTGACGAGATGGAGCAGATGGCGGACACGCTCCAGACGCTTGCCTCGTGCTGCTCGGGCGACGACCGGCCCGATTGCCCGATCCTTGCCGACCTCGAAAGCCCGGCCGGCGAGGGTCCCGGCCGACCGGGGCGGCGGCGGGGTGCGATCGGCAGCCCCCATCAATCGCCAATTGGCGACAGGAACAGGAAAGGAGAACCCGCGTGACCGAACTGCCTCGCCGAAAGATCCTCGTTCTATTCTCGGCCGGCGCCGTCGCGTCAGCGGCCGGTGGCTTTCCCGGCCTTGCCGTGGCCGGCGCGCCGGTCATGGAGGTCGCGCGTTCGCCGGACTGCGGCTGTTGCGGTGGCTGGATCGAGCACATGCGCGCGGCCGGGTTCACGGTCAACGTCCGGATGACCGACGATCTCGGTCCCCTCAAGGCGCAGCTCGGCGTCCCGCCCGAGCTCCACTCCTGTCACACCGGCGCCGTCGGGGGCTACGCCATCGAAGGCCATGTCCCGGCCGGGGACGTGCTTCGTCTCCTGCGCGAGCAGCCCTTGGCCATAGGCCTTGCAGTTCCCGGCATGCCGCTTGGCTCTCCCGGCATGGAGGTGGGGGGGGAGACAGAACCCTACGAGGTGATCCTGTTCACGGCTTCCGGCCGGGAGGTCTTCGCCCGCCATTGAGCTTGCCTTCGCCGGGTTGTCCTTCCTCGCCGGCCGCACCTATTTGCATCCCTTCGTCGCCCAGATCCGGGCGCTGATCGGGACCGGGCCGATCACGGTGGCGCTCGGGATGCCGAGCGTCCCGATCCTCTCCGCATCGGCCACCCCGCAGTCGAGCGTGACTGCGGGGTGGCCAACCGATCGTGCCGGTTTCCCGACACCTCAGCGGGCAGCCCGTTTCGCAAGCAACCCTGCAAGCACCAGGAACAGCAGCGAGCCGAAGCCCCAGACCCGCGCGTAGCCGATCATGTCGCCCCAGGGGGCGAGCGCGTAGACTGCGGCAAGCAGCGCCCAGATCACGGCCACGGGCAGGATGAGCCAGAAATCCTCGTTCATCGTCAGTCTCCTCGGTTCAATGGGCGCCGCCGCCGGTGGCGGTGACGGGAAGGGCCTGCATCAGTTCAAAGCCAAGCGCGGTGAAGGCATACATCGCCACCACGATGAGCAGCACCGAGACCGGTCCCACCCAGGCGGCGGCCCCGGGCCGGACCGCGACGCCGCCCCAAGGGACGACCGCCAGTTCCGCAGACGCGGTGTGGCGCGGCAAAAGGGCCGCCGCGACGCCCAGGGCGAAAACGGCCAGCGCTAGCGCCATCACCGCGCCGCCGACGCCGACCGCCGCCATCAGCTCCTGCCACAGTGCCGGTGCCTCGCCGCCATAGGTGCTGTCGATCACCCGGCGCGGCACGCCGAGATAGCCCGCCGCCACCCCGGCCCCGCCGAAGACCAGCAGCCCGGCGCTCGCCAGCCATGGCATCAGCCGCATCAGCCCCGGCAGGGCCAGCCTGCCGCCCGATAGCGCCGGCATCATCACGGCAAGCGCCGCAAGCAGGGTGAGGCTGACCGTGCCGACTGTGAAGAAGTGGAAATAGCCCGGCACGAAGAAGGTGTCCGACAAGAGCGGCGCCAGCCTCTCCTGGATCAGCACGAAGGCGAAGACGATGCCGAAGCCCATGTTGACCACCGCAAGCCCGACCGCCGCCATCGCCGGATGCCGCCAAGGCAGCCTTCCCAGCCAACCGAACAGCCCGCGCGCGCCCTGGGAACGGGCATGGACCTCGAGCGAGGCGACGATGATCAGGAACGCGGTCAGCGTCGGCACACTGACGAACAGCGACAGGAGCGAGCCAGTGACCCGCACCGCCCCCGGCAGATCGGGCTCCAGGAACATGTGGTAGAGCGAGGTCGGCGGCACGAAGATCAGATAGGCGGAAAAGACGATCTTTGAGAACCGCTCGCCGAACACCGACTTCACCCCGGTCAGTGCCTGCACCAGCACATACCACATCAGCACAGTCGCCATCAGCGGCAGATAATGCATGTTGTGGAACAGGATATGCCAGTTGGTGCCGTGCGACGCCGGGAACGGCCCCCATCCCAGCGCCCAGAGCGCGGTGGGCACGAAGGCATGGAGCGCCGCGAACCCGCTGACGATCAGGAACCCGGCCCAGGCGAACAGGGCGAATCCGACGGCGCTCATCCTCTCTTGCCTACCCTCGCGGCGCGGCCGCAGCAGCGTGGCGAGCGCCGAGGTCGGCGCGGCCATCAGGCCGAGGCCGAGCAGCAGGTAGCCCAGGCTGAACACCAGCATCGCCGCGGGCTCCTCGGTGGCAAGCTCCGGCGCGCCGTCATAAAGCAGCGGCGTGCCCATGAGGCTCCCCGCCACGCTGAGAATGAGCCCGGCGAGGATCGCCGCGAACCCCGCGCGGGCGAGCCCGCGCGCGGCAAGCCCCACCCGCGTGTCCTCGATGGCCGCGAACCCGAGCAGCAGCGCGACCTGCGCCAGATAGAGCCAGTAGAAGAAGATCGCGACGCCGTGGACGGTCAGGAAGCGATAGGCCGACTCTGGCAGGATGTCGATCATCCCGCCGCGGGCGAGCGCGGTCATGAGGCCGCCGAGGATGCCGAGCAGAAGCGCCACTAGCGAGGCCGCCGACAGGGCGAGCAGCAGGCGGCGGTCAGAGGTGGGCAGCGCGGTGAGACGTTCGTTCACGAGATTGGTCGTTGTCGTTCCCCCCTTCAGACCACATCGATGCGGGCTTGCATGTAGTCATGCGCCGCGCCGCAATAGACGGTGCAATAGACGAGGAAGCTGCCGGGTCGCGCGAACACGGCCTCCATCTCGGCTACCGCATTGGGTCGCAGCCGGATCATCCGTCCGCCGCGACCGAACTGGATCGAGGCCCCGTGCGAGACATCGGTCGCCATCATCCGGAAGCGGTAGCGGGTGCCGGCGTCGAGGCGCAGGTGGGTCGGCTCATAGAACCATTTCTCCGCCAGCATGTAGACCTCGACCGGCTCGTCACCGCCGTCGTGGTCCTGCGCGGTGGCCTCGTCGTGCCCGCCATGGGCGCCGTGGCTGGGGGCGGGGGCGGCGTCGGCATGCCCATCCTGAGCAGGACGGCGGGGATGGACGACACCGTCTTCCGCGCGGTGGCGCTCGACGAATTCCGCCACCGTGCGGCGGAAATCGTCGGCGCTCGGGCCGCCGGAGGTCGCGCCATGGGCGTGGCCGCCCGTGGCCTGGTCGTCGGTGCCGTGACGGTCCGCATCTGCGGGGGCGGCGCGGCCGAACAGCGCCAGCGGGCCGGGGGCCGCGCCATAGGCCGCCCAAAGCGCATAGAGGCTGACGCCGCCGAAGCCGAACGCGGCGATGAAGCCGCGACGGGTGGTCGGGTGTCGGGTTTCGGACATGGTGATCGTTCCTCACGGATTGCCGGGAGCGCAGCACCTTGCGCGCTCTGGAAGGCATCGGGATCGGGCCGGCCCAGAAGGAGCCGGTCGGTTTGCTCCGGCACGCCGACTACGGCGCGCCGGTTCAGGCGATCGCGAGGAACTTGGGAGGGCGCAGAGAAGGGGGAAGGGTCAGTCCGGCCCGGGTCGCGTCCGGTGGGATCCCGGCATTGTTCGGGTCGGGGTTCGCCCATGCGGCCGCAGTGGCGGCCGGTGCGCAGAAGGCGCAGCCGCCGACCATGCCGCATTCCGCGCCGTGGTGCCGGGCATGGTGATCCGCGCAACACGCTTCATCGGCGCTGGCGCTGGCCGTGACTGTCATGTGCGGATGCAGGGCCGCCTGAACCTCATGGCCGCCGCCGGAACCAGAAGAAAGCCCCGGGGTGGAGACAGCGAATGCGGCCATCAACAGGAGCACAAGCCAGCACCGCATCCACCCCTTGGCGGGGCGCGCGCGCTGCCTCTGCTGTCCTTGTCCGGTCTGCCGCATGGTTGGCCTGTTGGCACGAAACCAGGATATCATGCCCGTGCAACGCGCTGCGATCCTTGATTTGCGTCAAGTCCCGCAATGCCCGCAGGTCATTCCCTTCACCATGAGGTTCGTCATATCCTCTAGAGCGCCCAGAAACGGGCATATGGGTTTCTAGCGACTGCCAGTCCAAGGCGTGGACACATCTCCTGTTGGTCCCGGACCCCCGAAAGCATTGAGGAAGGACGATGGCATGCGCTTTCAGTCATTCTGGGCAACCAGCGCCTTGATCGCAGCCCTTTCGGGCGCGGGCGCGTTTGCGGCGGATACCCGCCTCGGGCGCATCCTTTACGCCGAGCATTGCGCGGCCTGTCACGGCGCGGAGCTGGAGGGCGCGACCGACTGGCAAAGCCCCGGACCCGACGGCCGCCTTCCCGCGCCGCCCCATGACGAGACGGGCCATACCTGGCATCACGGCGACGCGATGCTCTTCGACTATACGCGCCGCGGCGGGCAGGCGGTGCTCGACGATCTGGGGGTCCGCTTCACCTCCGGCATGCCGGCCTTCGGTGACCTGCTGAGCGACATAGAAATCGAGGCGATCCTCGCCTTCATCCGCTCGACCTGGCCGGACCGGATGCGCGACTATCAGGCGGCGCGCACGGCCGCGGAACGACCGGAATAGGCGACCCCGGCAGCGGGATCGGCCAGCGCGGCATCGGGGCCGCATGCGGGACCGGAACGATATGGTAGCGGATGCCTCGACCACCATACTGTCCTGGCTCGACCGGCATTTTTCGGTCGAACTTCCCTTCACGCGCTTCGGCCGCAATATCCTTCTGCTCAGCCTGATCGGCCTCGTGCCGGTGCTCGCGCTCTACATCGCACTGACGCCAGGCTTCTGGTCGCATCTGATCGCCACCGACGCGGCGCTGGCCCGCTTCGTCCGCCAGATCGCGACCAACGGTCTGCCGGTGGTCGCTGTCGTGAATGCGCTGGGCCTTGTCCTGTTCGCGCGGCTGCGGGCCGACCTGTTGCGCCCCGGGATCGCCCTGGCCATCGACATTCCGGCCCGTATCGGCGGGTTCCTCGGCCTGCATGCGGTGATCTATCCGGCCTCGGCGTTGATGTTCGGCTCTTTCGGTGGCGACCCGCTCCAGGCGCTGCGCGTCGTCGGCCCGACGCTGGCGCGGGCGGCGGCTTTCGACAATCTGTCGGGCGTCTATCTCTATGCCACGCTCGTCGGTGCCATCCCGCTCCACATGGCCCTCGCGGGCGTGGCGGCTCGGCGTCATGGCAACGGAAATGCGTCCCTTCTGGTCCTGTCGGTCGCGGCGCTGGCGCTGTTCGGGCTGCAAGCGGCGATCCTGACGGGCTCCGCGCTCCTGCTCGGCGCGCCCCGCTGAGACTGCCGCCGCCGAACGATCTGACGGTGATGGAGCGGATATCACCGCGGAAGTCGCGCCGAGTCGAGGATGTGCTGCGTCAAACCGCTGGACCAGCACCTGCCCGACGCACCAGCCGGCGGGCAGCTTCGGGCGCACGGAAACCGATCAAGCGCGCCCCAACCGCCCCATGATAGGCGTAAAACCTGCAATAGCTGGAAGATCGGGGCAGGCGGGAACGCGATACCGCGATACGATCGAGGACCACCCGCACTCACGTCTTTGTTGGTCTCGCTCGAACCTATCTGGCTGGACGACGGAGAAAAGCGCGAATACCATGAAAAAATGAAGTCTCTTTGTGCCCACAGCCTCTGGAGGTCTTTGCTCGCGGCGGTTCTGGTCGCGATGCTTGCTCTTTTGCCGACCCACCAGGGTCACGCCTCGGCGGCGCATTCGGACCATTTCGCCGTTCAGTCGAGTCAGAACCCCTCCGACGCGCAGCGCGCCGATTGCTGCATCGACGCCGAAGACGCGGATCACGCACTGAAGGCCGCCTGCGCCAGTTGCGTCCTTCCCTGCATGTCGGCGCTGCATGCGCTCATTCCGAGCCCGCTCGTGACGTCGTTTTCCGGTGACCTTTCCTATCTTCTCCCTGACGGACAGGTCGTTGGCGGCCTAGCCGCGGCGCCGGATCCGAGACCTCCGAAAACCCACTCCTGACATCGTTGCAGTCCCCGGCAGACGCGCCGGGACCACCGATCGCCGACAGTCCAGTCGGCCAAAGGAGCATACTCCATGAGTTTTCGCTACACCCGTCGCCGGTTCATGGCGACAACCGCCGCGTCGGTCGCGGCGATGTCCCTGCCTGCCGGATCTCCAGCCCAGACCACCAGCGCAATCCGGACCCTCAGCGCCACACGCCGCTCGCTCGACATAGATGGCCGAGCCGCGACCGTGTTCGGGCTGGAGAACGCGCTTGGAGGTCAGGGATTGATCCTCGATCCGGGAGAACGGTTCAATGTCCGCCTGGTGAACGATCTCGGTATCGAGACGATCATCCACTGGCACGGTCAGATCCCGCCCAACGATCAGGACGGGGTGCCCGACGCGCCCATGCCAGCTTTGCGCCCGGGCGAGATGCGCGACTACGACTTTGCCCCGCTCGCGGGCACGCACTGGATGCACAGCCACCTTCCCGTTCAGGAAATGCAGCTGCTTGCCGCCCCCCTCATCGTCCGCTCGGGCGAGGATCTTGCAGCGGACCGTCAGGAAATCGTCCTGATCCTGCAGGACTTCTCCTTCACCTCGCCCGAAGAACTGATGGCCAATATCGGGCACGGTCCCGGTGGCGGCGCGATGGATCACGGCGCGATGGATCATGGTTCGGGCGGCGGCATGATGGACCGGATGATGGCGGGCGATCACGGCGCCATGCCCGGCATGGAGATGGACCTCAACGACATCGACTTCGATGCCTACCTTGCGAATGACCGGACCCTTTCCGATCCGGAAGTCGTAAGGATCGAAAAGGGCGGCCGGATCAAGCTGCGTATCATCAACGCTGCGGCCGCGACCGTGTTCTGGATCGACACGGGCGGCCTCGAGGGCCGGCTTGTGGCGGTCGATGGCCATGCCATCGCGCCGATCTCCGGCCGGCGCTTCGGGTTCGCAATGGGACAACGGCTGGATATCGAGCTCGATCTGCCGGCAGAGGAAGGTGCCTGGCCGATCCTCGCATTGCGCGAGGGTGCGCGGGAACGGACCGGGATCATCCTTGCCACCCCCTCGGGTCGGGTCTCCATGATCGACGCCATGGCAGACGACGCAGCACCTGCATTCGACCTCGATCTTGCGCAAGAGGCCGGGTTGCGTGCCCGGGGACCGCTATCGCAGCGCGCCCCCGCGCGCCGTGAGATGATCATGCTGGGCGGCACCATGTCCCCCTATCGCTGGACCATCAACGACCGCACCTGGGGCGACCATGTACCGATCAGCGCAAGTGCCGGCGAGCGTATCGAGTTGATGTTCCACAACATGTCGATGATGGCCCATCCCATGCATCTGCACGGCCACGTCTTTCAGGTTGTCGGCATCGGCGGCCAGCGCATTGACGGCGCGCTCCGGGACACGGTCTATATCCCGCCCATGTCGATGGTCACGATCGCATTCGATGCGGGTGAGGCGGCGCGCTGGATGCTGCATTGCCATCACATGCCGCATCTCATCACCGGCATGATGACCGAACTCGTCGTCTCGTCCTGAAAACAGCCGCAGCGGCAGGGATGCCGTTGCGGTTCACCCCGCCCCCGACGCTTCAGGACGTGCCGACGCTTCGGGGGCGGGCCGGAATGGAAACCGAACATGACTCAATCCACCCGGCGCCTCGGTCTCGCGGCTGTCATCGCCGCAGCAGGCATCATCGCCTGGACTCTCCTGGGCGATCGAGGCGAGCCCCCTATCGCAATAGACGCACGGCCGGATCTGCCTGCGGAATTCACCCCGGCCCCCTTGGCCGAGGTCCTGGTCCCCGCCAGCCTATCCGAAACGGAAGCCATGGGTGAACGCGCTTTCGCTGCTCTCTGCGCGGTGTGCCATGGAACGAATGCGGCGGGTCGGGACGGTATCGCCCCGCCGCTTGTGCATCGCATCTACCATCCCGGTCACCACTCCGATGCCGCCTTCCACATAGCCGTTCAGAACGGCGTTCGCGCCCACCATTGGTCATTCGGCAACATGCCACCGATCGAAGGGGTCACACGGGCCGAGGCCGAAACCATTGTCGCCTATGTCCGCGCGCTTCAGCGCGAGAACGGAATCGAATGACACAGATCGAACCCACATCGAGCATCAAACACAAGGGAGCAATGGAATGACGAATGTCATCTTCAACCGGCGTCAAATGCTGACTATGACAGGAGGCGGCCTTGTTTCGGTGGCCGCCAGCGCATCTCTGGCCCAAAGCCTGGTCGGCGAGATCGAAGCCGACAGCGGTCAGCGCGTCCGCCACAATACCGCATCGTTCAGAGCTGTACAGTGGCGCGATCATTTCGACAACTTGCGGCATGGCGCGATCATCTGCGACAGCGCATCGCGCGCTGTCCACTTCTGGTCAGAGAATGAAAGCACCTATCTGATTTATCCCTGCTCCGTGCCGATGACCGAGGAATTCACGCGCCGCGGCCGAACTGAAATCGTCCTGAAGCGTCTGAACCCAACCTGGATTCCGACCCCGAACATGCGCCAACGCGATCCGACTCTGCCAGCTGTCGTTCCTCCGGGCCCGAGTAACCCGCTCGGAACGCGCGCCCTGAACCTGTCCTGGCAATACTATCGGGTTCACGGAATAGACGACGAACGCAAGATCGGGCGCAGGGCTTCGAACGGATGCTTCGGTCTCTTTAATCACCATGTCGAGCAGCTCTACGAGATGGTTCGGATCGGAACCCAGGTCGTGGTGCTGTAAGGCCATGAAAACTCTTCGCACAGTGATGATCGCAATCCCGCTTGTGCTGCTCGCAGCGACCGTCGGCGCATTCCTGATCTTCGGTCTCTCGGGTGGTCGGGACGTTGCGACCTCTACGGATTCCGCCGAGACGACCGTCGCAAGGAATATCTCCGACGGCCGCCTTTTGATCACGGTTCGACCTAGACAGGAGGGGGCGTTCGAAATCGTCTCACGGCTCGAACGAGACGATGGCGGCAATGACGCCACGCTCATTCAACCAGGCGTATCTATGACCATGATCGGCCACGATATGGGACGCACACCGATCCCCATGTATCGCCGATCGGATGGCTCCTGGAACGGAACGGGCAGCTTTCCGATGAGCGGGCGATGGCGTTTCCAGGTCAGCTTCGACGGCGAAATTTTCGAACTCGATCATACCGCAAGGTGAGAGCTCAGGATGTCAAATCTACGCCCGACCCTGGCATGGGCCAGGCCAATGCAGCCATTCTTCCGGGGCTGGATGACGGCAGTGCTCGCATTCATCGCGTTGGGCACGATATCCGCAGTCTGGTCCAATCCGTTCTTCGTCCGGATGACACCAGTCGGTGAGTGGGAGCTTCCCGCCGTATCGGTCCTCGCTGTCCTTACCGGAACATTCGCCGCGCTACCAAATGCCTGCGGGCTTCGTCGCGCCACCGTAGGCGGCACTGCCGGCTTCCTCGGAATCGCATGCCCGACATGCAACACGATCCTCATGCTGATCTTCGGCGGCGAAGCCCTGATGATCTGGTTTGATCCGATACGACCGTACATCACCGTAGCTGGAATGGGCCTTCTTTCTTTCGCAATATGGCGGCGATGGCATTCAGCGCGCTCTGCCAAAACGCGCATCTGAACGAGGAACACCTATGAGAACAACAACAGGCCTTGGTCAGAAGCCATCCCGTCTTGCCTTGTTTCAGGGTCGGACGCGCACGCGACATATCGTTGTCTTGGTGGCAACTGTCATACTTGTCTACGCCTTCGGGTCGGTACATGGCCAATGGAGCCCGATGCACCGATGGAATCGAGCTTTCGCGGACGCGTCAGTCCTGCTGCTCGGGTTGACGATGACACTCGGAGCCATACCACGCTTGTTCCGGCAGAGTGCCAAATGGCTTCCCTGGCGGCGGGAGTTGGGAATCTACTCTGTTCTCCTTGCTCTGGTTCACACGACAATCATTCTTGAGGGTTGGGTAGAGTGGAACTTCCCCCGCCTGTTCGGTTTCGAGTTTCACCCTGTCGATCTGGAATACGTTATGCTGCAGCACGGTTTCGGACTTGCCAACGCAATCGGCATTCTTGCGCTCGGCATCGGGTTTATCCTCATGCTTACCTCAAGCGATCGCGCCGTCCGCCTCCTTGGCTCGGCGACTTGGAAAACAGTTCAGATGACGGCACTTGTGTTCTGGGCGCTGGTTGTGGCGCATACCGCCTACTTTCTGTACGCTCATTTCCTAAGCTTTCATCGCGCGACCCCTGATCGAAACCCGCTGCAGCTGCCCTTTGCCGTCATGGTCGTTTCGGTACTGGCGATACGAACCGCCGCATTCTTCACAACGTTCAGGCGGCATACGCAGGAGTCGAAAATCAGGCAAAACGCATGAGTTGCGGCTTCCCTTCACTAATCGCTCAACGATAGGGGGGATCGCCCCATTTGCAGTGTACAAGCTCGCGCAGGTTTCTTTGCCATAGAACCGAATCAGACCTTCGCGCCTGAGTGATTTCGGCGAGATGCTCCGCATCCCTGCCAGTCGGACCATCCCATTTCTACGCTCTGGTATCCGTTTCTACGCTACCCGCCGCCACGCTCTTTCCGCCTACCCCGATCACTGCTTCCCTTTCCACAAGGCGTTTCAGGAAGGGCGTGGAAGCATGACGGCCAAACCGGACATCCTGCGGATCGACGTGCTGCCGCCTGTCAGCAGACCGGGCTCGCCCGAGCGCGCCGAGCAGGCCATTCGCGCCCTGGCCCGGATCATCGGGCGGCAGATCGCCCGGGAACAGTTCCGCGAACAGGTTGCCAAAGAGGGCGTCGCCACGGAATCGCACTCCACGAGCCGCGATCCGGATAAGGCCTGAATACCGCTTGCCCTTGCCCATATTACACGTATAATGCAGGTATCGTTTCAGCAAGGTTGCCTGCCATGCCCACAGTCGGCTCCCTCGAGTTCCAGCGCAAGTTCGGCGAGTTCCAGCACCAGGCGCAGCGCGAGCCGGTGGAGATCACCCGGCACGGGCGGCGCGAGTTCGTGCTGATGTCCGCCGACCACTACGACTGGCTCCGCGCCGCCGCGCAGCGGACGCATCGCACGGCGGACACCGCCGATGTGGTGATCAACGCCGTTGAACGGGCCGAGATGGATGCCGAACACGCTCGCCTCGACGATCTGCTGAAGTGAGGTCACGGCGTGGCATTTCCTGAACCGAAGCCCGGCCTCGTCCTGCGCTACGATTACCTCTGGACGCATGAGGCGGCCGCTGGCCAGGATCAGGGCAAGACGCGTCCGACCTGCCTCGTCGCCGCGACGGATGCCTTCGTGCGCCCCCGCTATGTGGTCCTGCTGCCGATCACCCATGCGCCGCCCGCAGGCGATACGGTCGGCATCGAGATCCCGGCCAAGGTGAAGCAGGCCATCGGCCTTGATGAGGCGCCAAGTTGGGTGATCGTCTCGGAGCACAATATCGACGAATGGCCCAATGGCGGGCTGTCGCCAGTCCCCGGCACGCGGGGAGAGTTCAGCTACGGCTTCATTCCGCCGGGGCTGTTCGCGCAGATCAAGACCCGCTTCCTTGAGTTGGCCCGCGCGAAGAAGAGCAGCGCGGTGCGTCGTTGATTGTGGAGTTGACCTCATGACCCGAGTTGCCCTTTACGCCCGATATTCCGACGACAAGCAGCGTGACGCCTCGATCGAGGACCAGTTCCGCATCTGCCGGGAACACGCGCAGCGCGAGGGCTGGCAAATCGTCGGAACCTACAAGGACGCCGCCATATCGGGAGCCAGCATGATCCTGCGGCCCGGCATTCAGGCGCTCGTGCAGGACGCGCAGGCGGGCCAGTTCGACATGGTTCTGGCCGAGGCGCTGGACCGGATCAGCCGCGATCAGGCGGATGTGGCAACGCTGTTCAAGCACCTGCAATTCGCCGGCGTCCCGATCGTCACGCTGGCCGAAGGCGAGATCACCGAATTGCATGTCGGCCTGAAGGGCACGATGAACGCGCTCTTTCTCAAGGATCTTGCCGCGAAGACCCGCCGTGGATTGCGCGGCCGTGTCGTGGAAGGGAAATCCGGCGGCGGCATCTCCTTCGGCTATCGTGTCGTCAAGCAGCTCGATGCCCGCGGCGATCTGATCCGTGGCGACCGCGATGTCGACGAGGGACAGGCGATCATCGTCCGGCGCATCTTCCGCGAGTTCGCCGCCGGTATCGGCCCGCGCACCATCGCCCGCACCCTGAACGAGGAAGGCGTTCCCGGCCCCGGCGGCAAGCCATGGAACGACACGACCATCCGCGGCCATGTCAAACGCGGCACCGGCCTCATCAACAACGAACTCTACATCGGCCGCCTGGTCTGGAACCGGATGCGCTACATCAAGGATCCGCGCACCGGCAAGCGCGTGTCGCGGATGAACCCGGAAGCCGAATGGGTGGTCACTGAGGTTCCGGCGCTTCGCATCATTGATGACGAGCTTTGGGAGAGCGCGAAGGCGCGGCAGTCCGAGATTGCCGAGAAATATGCCAACGTCGTGGAAGCCGTCCGCGAACACCACAGAAACAACAAGCTGAACACCGCCCGAAGACCGAAGTCTCTTTTGTCCGGTCTGGTCTTCTGCGGCTGCTGCAGCGGCCCCTACTCGCTTCGCGGGGCCGGACGCTTCGCCTGTTCGAACCACATCAGCAAGGGCAACTGCACCAACAAGGCCACTATCCGACAGGATGAACTGGAGACCCGTGTTCTCGCAGGCATCAGGAACAAGCTCATGGCCCCTGAGATCGCAGCGGACGCGATGCGAGCCTATGCCGAGGAGATGAACCGCCTCAATCGGGAGCGCCGCGCGAACAGCGATGCCTGGCGAACCGAGCTTGCGAAGGTCGAGAAGGATATTCGCGGCATGATCGAGGCGATCAAGGCGGGCATGTTCCACGAAAGCATGAAGGGTGAGATGACCGCGCTCGAAGCTCGCAAAGCGGAACTAACCTCCCTGCTCGCCGATGTGCCGCAGGACATGCCCGACATTCTGCCCGCCGCCTCGTCAATCTATGCCCGGAAGGTCCAGGAATTGACCGACGCCCTGGGCGACCCCGAGAACCAGCAGGAAGCTGCGGATCAGCTGCGCGCGCTCATCGACAGGATCGTTCTCACCCCCGGCGACACGCGGGGCGAAATCTTCGCCACCCTGCACGGCGATCTGCGGACGATTCTGGAGTGGACGGCGCGACAAGAGGGCAAGGCTGGTGCCAAACGCAACACTCCCGCAGGCGAAACTGCGGGAGTGTTGGAATCGGTGGTTGCGGGGGTAGGATTTGAACCTACGACCTTCAGGTTATGAGCCTGACGAGCTACCGGGCTGCTCTACCCCGCGCCAATTTTGTCCTGATCGGGTGTTTTGATCGTTTCAGAGAGATATGCGTTTCTTTCCAGGTCTGGCGGTGACCTACTCTCCCACGTCTTGAGACGCAGTACCATCGGCGCAGCGGCACTTAACGGCCGAGTTCGGGATGGGATCGGGTGTTTTGCTCGCGCTAGGGCCACCAGACCAGGAAAGAAACGCTCAGCGTCGGATCCCTTGCGGGATCTGATATTGTCCAAGGATGCTTTGGAGGAAGCGGGGGTAATCCTGCTTCTTCCGGATCAAATCAAGCCTATCGAGCCATTAGTACCGGTCAACTGAATGCATTGCTGCACTTACATCTCCGGCCTATCGACGTGGTGGTCTTCCACGGCTCTCAAGGGAGACCTTGTTTTGAGGGGGGCTTCACGCTTAGATGCCTTCAGCGTTTATCCTGTCCGTTCATAGCTACCCTGCACTGCCGTTGGCACGACAACAGGTCCACCAGTGGAACGTTCACCCCGGTCCTCTCGTACTAGGGGCAACTCCTCTCAAGTCTCCAACACCCACGGCAGATAGGGACCGAACTGTCTCACGACGTTCTAAACCCAGCTCACGTACCTCTTTAAACGGCGAACAGCCGTACCCTTGGGACCTGCTCCAGCCCCAGGATGAGATGAGCCGACATCGAGGTGCCAAACGATGCCGTCGATATGGACTCTTGGGCATCATCAGCCTGTTATCCCCAGCGTACCTTTTATCCGTTGAGCGATGGCCCTTCCACTCGGGACCACCGGATCACTATGGCCGTCTTTCGACTCTGCTCGACTTGTCAGTCTTGCAGTCAGGCTGGCTTCTGCCATTGCACTCAACGAGCGATTTCCGACCGCTCTGAGCCAACCTTCGCGCGCCTCCGTTACTGTTTGGGAGGCGACCGCCCCAGTCAAACTACCCACCACGCAGGGTCCCGGACCCGGATAACGGGCCGCGGTTAGACATCAAGAGTGCGAAGGGCGGTATCTCAAGGGTGGCTCCACGGGAACTGGCGTCCCCGCTTCAAAGCCTACCGCCTATCCTGCACATCGCAATCCTGATGCCAGTGCGAAGTTGTAGTAAAGGTGCATGGGGTCTTTCCGTCTAACCGCGGGAAGTCTGCATCTTCACAGACAATTCAATTTCGCTGAGTCCACGTTTGAGACAGCGGGGAAGTCGTTACGCCATTCGTGCAGGTCGGAACTTACCCGACAAGGAATTTCGCTACCTTAGGACCGTTATAGTTACGGCCGCCGTTTACCGGGGCTTCAATTCAAGGCTTGCACCTCTCCTTTTAACCTTCCGGCACCGGGCAGGCGTCAGACCCTATACGTCGTCTTGCGACTTCGCAGAGCCCTGTGTTTTTAGTAAACAGTCGCCACCCCCTGGTTTGTGCCCCCGGCCTTCACTTGCGTAAAAACCGGGCCTCCTTCTCGCGAACTTACGGAGGTATTTTGCCGAGTTCCTTAAACGTGGTTCTCTCAAGCGCCTTGGTATTCTCTACCAGTCCACCTGTGTCGGTTTCGGGTACGGTCTTGTGGAGGGCTATTTCCAGGAACCGCTCAGCAGCCCCTCCAATCCGATAAGGAGGAACTACACCTGCGATCCGTCACCATCTCCTGGCCCAGGAATATTAACCTGGTTCCCATCGACTACGCCTTTCGGCCTCGCCTTAGGGGCCGGCTTACCCTGCTCAGATTAGCTTTAAGCAGGAACCCTTGGACTTTCGGCGACAGGGTCTCTCACCCTGTTTGTCGCTACTCATGTCAACATTCTCACTTCTGATCACTCCACCGGTTGCCTCACGGCCCGGCTTCACAGTCAGAACATTGCCTCCGTCGCATCCGAGGATACGAAAGAGGCAGCGTTCTATATCACAGAACGCTCCGCTACCACGCACAACAAATGTGCATCCAAAGCTTCGGCTCGTGGCTTGAGCCCCGTTACATCTTCGCCGCAAGACCTCTTGATTAGACCAGTGAGCTGTTACGCTATCTTTAAAGGATGGCTGCTTCTAAGCCAACCTCCTGGTTGTTTTGGAAGTCTCACATGCTTTCCCACTTAGCCACGAATTGGGGGCCTTAGCTGTTGGTCAGGGTTGTTTCCCTCTCCACGACGGACGTTAGCACCC